>JAFGBK010000064.1 GCA_016933175.1 Candidatus Krumholzibacteriota bacterium
GCCCCTCCTTCCGCCCGGAAGGAGGGGCTTTTCTTGATGTTTCCGTGACGTCCGGAGGGCGTCCGGCGAGGGCTTTGGGGTTGACTTCAAACCTGGCAATTCCCTATCTTACAGGCGCTTTACTCCGTCTTTCTCCTGCTGTCCAAGTGGAACGCCTCCGCAAGACGTGGAAGGGGTGCAGTTTACCATGCTGGAGAGTCGCCGACGCTGGGCCACGACGTGGTCCCTCCTGCTCCTGGTCGCGCTCGCACTGGGCCTGGGTTGCCGCAAGGAGCTCCCCGAGCTCTTCGACCGCAACAATCCGCCCGAGACCTACATCACCGCAGCGCCCGTGGAGTCGCTATTCGATGGCTTCCAGGTGCATCTCCACTGGTACGGCCGCGACCCGGACGGCGAAGTGGTCTATTACCTCTGGGCCTGGACGGACTCCTCGGAAGCCTACTATGCGGCGTGGAATCCCGAGACCAACATCGAGGACCGCATCCTCAGGGAGGGCAACTTCGACGCCACGCACCTGACGACGCGGACGGACTCCATCTTCTTCCTCCGGGCCAACGACAATGGCGGCACGAGCCGTGATCTCACCTTCAACATCACGGCGGTGGACGACAAGGGGCGCCGCGACCCGGTGCCGGCCCGACTCTACTTCACTGCCAGCGTCGACCAGCGGCCCCAGATCATATGGGTCAATGAGCCGCCGGAGACCCTGTCCGTGGGCGAGGCCTTCAGCTGCCGGTTCACCGGCGCGACGGAGAACGGCTACCTGCTCGGCTACCAGTGGTCGTCCGGCAGCGATCCGAGCTGGTATCCCCAGGACGCTACCGAAAGCCCCGTCTGGTCCTTCCAGCACCCCAGCTACGCGGATTCCGCCTTCATCACCCTGCACTTCGCCAACGACCCGCTGCTGGATCCGGCCTGGCTGGAATACTACCGCTACGGCATCTACGCCATCCGGGCCAAGTGCCTGGACCTGGCGGGCGTCGAGTCCGAGGTGGACGCCGATCCCGAGGATCTGCGCGGCGTCGTCCTGCCCATCCTGAACCGCGATCCCAACACGCGCCTGCGGCCCCAGGCGGGTGCGGACTACCCGCTGATCGTCACCTACAGTCCCGGGCAGGGCCTGCCTGACGAGACGCTGTACTACACGGCCGATTCGGTGGCCAGCGCGCCGGGCGTCTACCACTACGCAGTGAACGATACCCTGCCGTGGGGGCAGAACGCCTACGCGGAGTTCCACTGGCAGGGCTGGGACACGGACGATCCCATGGTCGTCGACTACGACATGCCGGACGACGTCGATTTCCGCTTCCAGACGGGCTATAGCTGGATTTCGCCCAACCTCAACAACCTGGCCATCGACTTCAGCGCCAACAGCCGGCTCTACCCGCCCTCGGACAGCGATTCGGCCCTGGGCTATCCCGAGGAGCTGAACCTGCCGGGCGCCTTCGGCGAGTTCGGCAAGGAGTATTTCATCAATATCGCGCCGGTCAACTACACCGTGCGCGGCTTCGCCATCGACCACTTCGGCCGCGTGGACGGAACGCCGGCCAGGGTGACCTTCACGGGCGGCCACAAGCCCGTCTTCGACAGCATCGTGCTCACCAGCCCAGGCGCCGCCGACAGCGTGGACCTGCTGGCGCTGCCGCCGGGCGATCCCGTGACGATCAAGCTGCAGGCGCAGTTCGTGGCGCCGCCCGCGGCCGGGCGCTTCACGTGGGACGAGGGAACGCGCACGGCCATCATCCAGCCCGTCTCGGTCGAAACTTACACCTACGATAACTACGAGATCGTTCTGCGCTTCTACGGCCACGACGACGATCGGAACGGCGTCGCCACGCAGCTCGGCCGCTTCTGGTGGAACCTGCTGGACGAGGAGTACTCCAACAGCACCAACCAGTTCATCAACGAGAAGTTCTGGGTCGAAGAGGGCACCTTCATCAAGAACTGGGCCGAGATGCGCGACGAGGACGGCGACCCCGTCACGGCGGGCGCCTACACGCTGACGCTCGGCGTCCGCGAACTGGTCACAACTGTGCTGGCGGAGGAGACACCCGCGTGGCTGGGCGGGAAGGACCTGCGGGCGCTCTTCTGCAACACCCTGCAGAACGACGCCTTCACGGAGTACATCGAGACCCAGCAGCAGCGCCAGTTCAGCCTGTCGACGGTGGGCCGCCTCAGCGAGCAGATCACGACGAGCTTCTCGATCGAGTACCTTACTCTCGGTCGTCCCACGGAGGAATGAGTGCACCAGCGGCGGGGCCGACGTCCGACGAACGGCAAGATACGGAAGTGACGCCATGAAGAACGCAAAGACGCTGATCCTCCTGCTTTCACTGGCGGCGCTGGCGGGTGTGGCCTGCGACCAGGGATACAACAATGATCGCGCCGCGAACCGACCGCCGGAGACCTACCTCTCGAGCGGGCCGCCCAGCGGCACCCTGAACACCAACTACCGCGTCCACTTCTACTGGAACGGCTTCGATCCCGACGGCCGCGTGAGCAACTTCGAGTACCTGATCACGGACGACTATCTGGTGGGCTCCCTGATCATTGACGAGAACATCTACGACACCATCGAACAGCTCCAGCTCGACCACCCTGACGCGGACCTGAGCTGGCACTACATCGACGTCCACGACAGCACCTTCGTCGTCACCGCGGAGTACTTCCCCGGCGACGTGGACGAGGTGCCCGCCGACTCCATCTACTGGTACGACCCCGCCGATTCCATGGGCCGCTTCCTGTTCAAGGGCCAGCACACCTTCTTCCTGCGCGCCGTGGACGACGATGGCGCCCGGGATCCGATCCCCGAGCACCTCACCTTCACGGCCACCACCATCGCCCCCGCCGTGGAGATCAACCACCCTGCGGACACCGGTGGAGCGGGCGGCTACGAGGAGCTGCCGCCGGACATCTTCTTCCGCTGGTCGGGCAACGACTCGGTGGGTAACGGCACGGTCATCGATCCCGCCACCACGCGCTTCACCTATCCGCCTCTGCGCCGCGGCTTCATGGGCATCGATCTGCAGAGCGAGGGTCGCATCATCGACCTGCCCGACTCCGTATGGACGCGCTGGCGCGCCTGGGACGAGGACGATGACGACAACAGCTTCAGCGGCAAGGGCGCCCTGCTCACCGGCCTCACCACCACCGACCAGGGGCCGGGCGAAGGGTACTACCTCTTCTTCGTCCAGGCGCGCGACGAGGCCGGCGCCATCACCAGCCACTTCGAGGACGGGAGCAACCTGAAGAAGATCCGCGCCGTCTCGAGCAAGCAGCCCGGCCTCACGGTGCGGGAGAACACCCTCGGCGTCCGCTACAGCGAGCACGACCAGACCTACGATTTCACCATCGCCGAGAGCCAGCAGCTCGTCATCACCTGGTCCGGAACGGCGTCCGACTACGGCAGCGAGGTCACGGGCTACCGCTACGGCTGGGACATTCTCGACACGGGCGACGACTCGCAGTGGTCGAGCTGGTCGCTGTCCCACAACGGCAGCGAAGCCGTATTCGTCTCGGGCACCCACAGCCTGTTCATCGAGTGCCGGGACTACAGCGGCAACATGACGCGCATCCAGTTCCGCTTCTTCGTGGTGCCCTTCACCATGGAGTACGACCTTCTCTTCGTGGACGATTACAACAACGAGATCACGACCGACCAGGGCTGGCCCGGTGGCTCGCAGGCTTCGTGGGTGACCGCCTACCAGCACACCAACGAGGACATGCGCACCTTCTGGGATGACATGATCCTCAGCGAGTACAACGGCTACCAGCCCCAGCGCGACTATCTCGAGACGGGCACGGTCATCGACCGGCCGCCCTTCGAGGTGGTGGCCAACTACAAGAACATCATCTGGGACGTCAAGGGCGGCGCCGGCCGGTTGCCCGGCCTCTACCGCGTGGCGAAGTTCGTGGACGTCTACCACGTCAACTCGGTGCCCTTCGACTACCTGTCCGCCTTCATGGCGCGCGGCGGGCACGTGCTCCTGTGCGGCGTCTTCCCGGTCAAGACCATGATGCCCAGGGCGGGCGGCATCGACATGCCGACGGGCGTGGGCTACGAGAAAAAGACCCCCATCGCCTTCCTGAAGACCCTCGGCTACAGCCAGGGATCGCCCACCGAATCAGCCGACGCGGTGAAGCGGTTCCTGCCCTACCGGTTCTTCGGCGTCGACATCATGGTGGAACCCTACAACCAGGATCCGTCGGAGTATCCGGGCTGCCAGGCGGCGGACTACGTGACCAGGCGCACCTTCTGGGGCATGGTGGAAGCCGGCTACACCGGCGACGAGCTGGAGATGTTCCCCAACACCGTCGGCGTCCTGCCCGACACCATCGCCATGAGGGACAGCGTCTACCTGTGGTTCGACTATGCCAAGGTCGCGCTGGCCTACACCGATGACATGGGCGTCACCCATTACCACTTCGGGCTCAGCGAGGTGGAGATCTACAACTGGGACTGGGCCACGTTGCAGTACGATCCCGATGTGACGCTGCGCCCGCAGCATTACTACCCGCTGCTCTACTACATCCCGTCGGACAACACCACGCGCTTCGGCAGCGCGCCCACGAACTACCATCCCGTCAAGACCGCGGCTGGCGAGCACTACAACGAGCTCAAGTACACCACGGGCGGCGGCGCCAAGCACGCCATCGCGATGGTGGGGTTCAGGTACAGGAATCCGAATGAGAGCATTCCTCCTCACAGCGGCCCCGCCAACGTGCTGATCGGGATGGAGCCTTTCTTCCTCAACGTCGATGACGCCAACGTGCTCATCGACCACATACTAGTGGATATCTTCGGCCTGTCGCCCTGATGAAGACCTGACCTTGGGACGGAGGGTCGCCGCCGCGATTCGGGAGTGGGACCTCTACGATGCGGCCCCTCCGTCACGTTCTGATGCGTGGAAGGATGCCTGCAAAATGACGAGGACGGCACGCGGCACGAACCGCCTCTTCGGTATGCTCGCCCTGGCCCTTCTGACGAGCGCCATCCTGCCCGGCGCGGCGGAAAGCGCGGTCATCTGCGATCCCGGCGAGATCGCGGCCCTCGGCCTGACGGTGCTGACGCCGGACAGCGTCAAGCTGGCACCGCCGTCCGTCGCGTGGGAACTCCAGCCCACCTATCCCCCGGGAGGTACGCGACTCGACTTCGTGAACAACTCCTACTACTCGTTGACCACGGAGTTCGACTACTTCGGCCTCGCCGCCGACTTCGATCCGCAGGAGACCCAGCCCCCGCACTACTTCCTGCCTCTCAACTGGCGGACCTATGACATGGTCAGCCTGGTCTGGCACGAGAACGCCGGCGAAGGCCGCCTCGTGCGCCAATCCCGTTGCCAGAGCGGCATCTGGATCCAGGATCCAGCGCCGGGATCCCAGCCGACGGATACCATGACGATCTCGCCCCGCGTCACGCTTTACGGCAGCTACAACGGCTTCCGGGACCAGGTCTTCCAGTTCAACTGGCGCGCCGGCGATCTGATCGCCGGCGATGTCGTGTTCAGCGTCATGGATCCGACCCTCGTGGCGTGGTCGCCGAGCGACTCGCTCGCCGACCTGATTCCCGACCCAGGCGACACGGTGACCACCGTCGCCCTCATCGACTGGCGGGAGCGCTTCGAGCCCGACCAGGAATTCAACTACGCACCCGGCGACGAGGCCCTTTCGGGGACCATCACCCTCTCCACGACCTACGAGCGCATCGACGCCGACTCCGTGGAGGTCCTCGCCACGAACATCCACTGCGCCCATGAGCTCAAGGGCGTGACCGCGGACGGCGACAGCCTCAGCTACGGTCTCTACGTCCAGTTTTCTTCGGGGGCCTTGACGCTCGACTACACCTACGAGATCATCGTCGAGGCCTTCGAGGGCTACCACGTCTGGCGCAAGGTCGAGGGGAATCCCGAGGGCTGGGTCAACATCTGGGACATCAGCCGGAACGAGGAGCGCGACAAGGAATACTGGTGGTGGATCGCGGGCTATTTCCAGCCCAACGCGCCGCCGAACTACGGCTACCTGCCCGCTTCCCTGACCGCCGTCTTCGGCCTCACGGACGAGCGTCTCTACCTCGACTTCGACATCCACAACGGCTTCAGCTACGACTACGCCGTGACCTCCTTCGACCGGGGCTTCCGGCCCAGCAGCGGCGACAACGACCGGTACGTCCTGGACAGCGTCCTGGGGCTGCTCATCAGCGAGGACAACCTCCCCATCGACGTTTCCATGGCGCCCCTCGACAGCATCGCCGATCCTCTCGTCTTCAACTGGCCGGCGGGCGCGAGCATCGACAACAGCGTCTTCGTCGTGCCCAATCCCCTGCGCACGGGCAAGAGCGCCCGCGAGGACCCGAACTACCACAACTACCCCGGCGATGTGGTTCGTTTCGTCGGCATGACGCCGCGGGCGACCATCAAGATCTTCACGCTGGCCGGCGATCTGGTCTTCGAGGCCGAGCACAACGATCCCAGCAGCGCCAACGCGATCTGGGACACCCGCAATCTCGCCGGGGAGCTGGTTGCCTCGGGAGTCTACGTCTACCGCGTGACCAATCCCGAGAACGAGGAAGAGTACGGCCGGCTGGTGATCATCCGCTGATCGGCGCGGGGCGCGGTCGAGCGCCCCACGCGACTCACGACCATGGCGGCGCCTGGGATTCGTCCCGGCGCCGTCGCACATCATCGCCGCATGGATACCAACGCCTGGCAGGATATCGCCCGCGTCACGCGCAACGGCTCCAGCGAATCCCGGCACCTGGGCCGCGCGGTTCTCGTGGACGCCGCGGGGCGCCGCCGCTGGGCCCTGGGGGATCCCGAGCAGCCGGTCTGGCTGCGCAGCGCCATCAAGCCCTTCCAGGCCCTGCCCTTCGTCGCTCTGGGTCTGCTCGAACGCCACGGCCTGCACGACGAGCACCTGGTCCTGCTCTGCGCCTCCCACAGCGGCGAGGACGGCCAGCGGCGCCTCGTGGCCGAGGTCCTGGCGGCACTCGGTCTCGACGAGAGCGCGCTGCGCTGCGGCTACCGCCGGCCCTTCGACGGGGCGGCCATGCGCCGCAAGATACGCGAGGACCTGCCGGACAGCCCCCTCTACCATCCCTGCTCGGGCAAGCATGCCGGCATGCTGGGTCTCAACCTGGCCCTCGGCGGCGGCGCGGCGGATTACACCTCTGCCGGCGCGCCGGCCCAGCGGCTCATCGCCCGCGTGGTCGGAGCCTTCGCCGGCGTGACGGAGCCCGAGCCGGGTCTTGACGGTTGCGGCGTGCCGACCTTCCGGCTGCCGCTGAGCGGCCTGGCCCAGGCCTTCGCCCGGCTCGCCGCCGGGGTGACGCCGCCGGACCTGCCCCGGCCGGAGCTGCCCTGGGCGGCAGCCCTGCGCCGCGTCGCCCTGGCGATGGCTGCCCGCCCCGACTTGCTTGGCGGCAGCCGGCGGCGCCTGGATTCGGCGCTCGTGCGGGCGACGGGCGGCGCCGTCATCGCCAAGGACGGCATGGAGGGCGTGGAGTGCCTGGCCCTGCGCGGGCCGGGACTGGGCCTCGCGGTCAAGGTCCGCGACGGCTCGCCCCGGCCCCTCGGTCCTTTCTGTTGCGCCTTCTTGTCCCGTTTCGGTATCTTGGACGACCAGGCTGCGGCGGCGCTGGCCGAATGGCGCGAGGGTGCGCAGGTGACCAGCGGGGGACAGCGGACCGGGTCCGTCGAGGTGCCGGACGATGCCCTTCCCGCGGGTCCGCCCAGCGCGGCGCCACCGGTCTGAGCGCAGCCGGCGACGGGAAGGCAGGAGGAGATATCCGTGGAGCAGCACATCGAGCCCTTCAAGGTCAAGGTCGTCGAACCCATCGTCGCGATCACGCGGGAGGAGCGGCTGGCTGCCATCCGCCGCGCCGGCTACAACCTCTTCAAGCTGCGCGCGGAGGAGGTCTACATCGATCTGCTCACGGACTCCGGCACCAGCGCCATGAGCGACAGCCAGTGGGCCGGCCTGATGCTGGGGGACGAATCCTACGCCGGCAGCCGGAACTACTTCCACTTCGAGGAGACCATTCGCGACATCACGGGCTTCGCCCATGTCATTCCCTGCCACCAGGGCCGCGTGGCGGAGAATCTCCTGTTCTCGACGATCCTCGCGAAGGGCCAGATCATCCCCAACAACAGCCACTTCGACACCACGCGGGCCAACGTCGAGTACCACGCCGGCGAGGCCCGCGACCTGCTCTGCGCCGAGGGCAAGGACCCTGGAACGCCCGCTCCCTTCAAGGGCAACATGGACCTCGCGTCTCTGGCGCAGCTTCTCGACGAGGCCGGGCCGGCCCGCGTGCCGCTGGTGATGATCACCATCACGAACAACAGCGGCGGCGGTCAGCCCGTCTCCATGGCCAACATCCGCGCGGTCAGCGCACTCTGCCACGAGCGCGGCATTCCCCTCTTCTTCGACGCCTGCCGCTTCGCCGAGAACGCCTACTTCATCAAGACGCGCGAGGCGGGCTACGCCGACAAGAGCATCGCCGAGATCGCGAGCGAGATGTTCTCCTACGCCGACGGCTGCACCATGAGCGCCAAGAAGGACGGCCTGGTGAACATGGGCGGCTTCCTGGCCACCAACGACGGCGATCTCGCCGAGAAGATACGCGGCCTCCTGATCCTCATGGAGGGCTTCCCCACCTACGGCGGCCTGTCGGGCCGCGACCTCGAAGCCATCGCCCGGGGCCTGCGGGAGGTCCTGGACTTCCACTACTTGCAGTTCCGCGTCGGCCAGGTGGCCAGCCTCGCCGAGCAGCTGCACGCGGGCGGCGTGCCCATCATCCGCCCGGCGGGCGGCCACGCCGTCTTCATCAACGCGGGCCGCTTCCTGCCCCACATTCCGCCCCAGCAGTTGCCCGGCCAGTCGCTGGCCGTGAACCTCTACATCGAGTCGGGCGTGCGCGGCGTGGAGATCGGCACCTTCATGTTCGGCGGCGAGGATCCGGCCACCGGCGCGCCGCGGCAGGCGGCCATGGAGCTGGTGCGCCTGGCCATCCCGCGGCGCGTCTACACGACCATGCACATGAACTACGTGGGCCGGGCCCTCCTGGATCTCTACGGGAAGCGGGAAGCGTTGCAGGGCATGCGCATCGTCAAGGAGCCGCCCTTCCTGCGCCACTTCTCGTCCACCCTCGAGTTCGTCGAGAGCGGGGGGAGCGTAACCGAGGCCACAGTGTCCTCCTAACGACGGAAGGGTTTGTGGATGAGCACGATCAGCGCGATCAGCGAGAAGATGGTCTACACCTTCGGCGGCGGCGCGGCCGAGGGCAACGCCGGCATGAAGCCGCTGCTGGGCGGCAAGGGCGCCAACCTCGCCGAGATGGCGTCCCTGGGCATCCCGGTCCCGGCGGGCTTCACCATCACCACCGAGGTCTGCAACTGGTTCGGCCAGCACGGCCACGAGCACCCGAAAGGCCTGGCGGCGCAGGTCGAGGCGGGCATCGCCGCCGTGGAGTCGGTGATGGGGGGGGGCTTCGGCGATGTCCGCAACCCGCTGCTGCTCTCCGTGCGCAGCGGCGCGCGCGTGAGCATGCCCGGCATGATGGACACGGTCCTCAACATCGGCCTCAACGACGAGACCGTGAAGGGCCTCGTCGCCACGGGCGGCAGCGAGCGCTTCGCCTACGACTCCTACCGCCGCTTCGTGCAGATGTACGGTGACGTGGTCCTGCAGGTCCGCGACGGCGACAACGACCCCTTCGAGCGCCTGCTGCAGGCCAGGAAGGACGCCCGCGGCGCGAAGCTCGACACGGAGCTCACGGCGGATGACCTCCGCGAGCTGGTCGCGGAGTTCAAGGCCCTCGTCAAGGACCGCACGGGCCGCGACTTCCCCGAGGATCCCTGGGAGCAGATCTGGGGCGCCATCAATGCCGTCTTCATGAGCTGGGACAATCCCCGCGCCGTCCACTACCGGCGCCTCAACAGCATCCCCGGCGACTGGGGTACGGCGGTGAACGTCCAGGCCATGGTCTTCGGCAACATGGGCGATGAGTGCGCCACGGGCGTGGCCTTCACGCGCGACCCGGCCACCGGCGAGGACCGATTCTACGGCGAGTACCTCAAGAACGCCCAGGGCGAGGACGTCGTCGCCGGCATCCGCACGCCCCAGCCCATCAACCTGGCCGGCAAGGACCCGGACAACCCCCTGCCCAGCCTCGAGGAGGAGTTCCCCGAGTGCTACCGCGAGCTGGTGGCGATCTACCGCAAGCTGGAGGAGCACTACCGGGACATGCAGGACATCGAGTTCACCATCCAGGCCGGCCGGCTGTGGATGCTCCAGACGCGCAACGGCAAGCGCACGGGCTTCGCCGCCGTGCGCATCGCGGCGGAGATGCTCGATGAGAACCTCATCGACGAGCCGACGGCGGTGCTGCGCGTCGATCCCGAGCAGCTCGTCCAGCTCCTCCTGCCCGTCTTCGACCGCGAGGCCAAGGACAGGGCCATCGCCAGCGGCGGGCTGCTGGCCCGCGGCCTCAACGCCGGCCCCGGCGCCGCCACGGGCGCCATCGTCTTCTCCGCCGAGGAGGCCGTCCGCCGCGCCGCCGCCGGCGAGCCGGCCCTCCTCGTGCGCATCGAGACCAGCCCCGAGGACATCCAGGGGATGCACGCCGCGCAGGGCATCCTCACCAGCCGTGGCGGGATGACCAGCCACGCGGCCGTCGTGGCCCGCGGCATGGGCAAGAGCTGCGTGGCGGGCTGCGGGGCCCTGGACATCGACTACGGAACGGGCACCCTCCGCGTCGCCGGCCGGACCTTCCACGAGGGCGACGCCATCAGCATCGACGGCATGACGGGCGAGGTGCTGGAGGGAAGCATCCCGGTGCGGCCCAGCGAGATCGTCCAGGTCCTCATCGACGGCACGCTGAAGCCTGCGGAGAGCCTCCTCTTCCGGCAGTACGACCGGATCCTATCCCTGGCGGACGGCTTCGCGCGCATGAAGGTGCGCACCAACGCCGACACGCCCGTCGACTCGGCCGTGGCCCGCAAGTTCGGGGCGAAGGGCATCGGCCTCTGCCGCACGGAGCACATGTTCTTCGAGGAGGCCCGCATCGACGCCGTGCGGGAGATGATCCTGGCCGAGACGCCGGCGGGGCGTAGCGCCGCCCTCGCGAAGATCCTGCCCATGCAGCAGCAGGACTTCGAGGGCATCTTCCGCGCCATGGACGGACTGCCCGTGACCATCCGCACCCTGGACCCGCCCCTGCACGAGTTCCTGCCTCACGGCGCCGAGGAGATCGCCGACCTGGCCGGCAAGATGGATGTCCCCGTCGCGAAGCTCTCGGCCGCCGTGGCCTCACTGACCGAGGCGAATCCCATGCTCGGCCACCGGGGCTGCCGCCTGGGCATCGTCTATCCGGAGATCACGGCCATGCAGGCCCGCGCCATCTTCCAGGCCGCGGTGACCGTGGCCGCCGCGGGCGTCACGGTCCTGCCCGAGGTCATGATTCCGCTGGTGGGCAACGTCAAGGAGCTGACCCTGCAGGCCCGCGTGGTCCGCGAGACGGCGGCGGCCGTGTTCAAGGAGGCGCGCCGCGATGTGCCCTATCTCGTGGGCACCATGATCGAGCTGCCGCGCGCCGCCCTCACCGCGGACGCAGTCGCCGCGGAGGCGGAGTTCTTCAGCTTCGGCACCAACGACCTGACGCAAACCACCCTCGGCCTGAGCCGCGACGATGCGGGCCGCTTCCTGCCCCGCTACGTGGAGATGGGCATCTACGAGGCGGATCCCTTCGCCCGTCTGGACCGGGCCGGCGTCGGCCAGCTCGTCAGCATGGGCTTCGAGAAGGGGCGGGCGACGCGGCCCAACCTCAAGGTGGGAATCTGCGGCGAGCATGGCGGCGATCCGAGCAGCGTGGCCTTCTGTCACGCGGTCGGGCTGGACTACGTGAGCTGCTCACCCTATCGCGTACCGGTGGCCCGCCTGGCGGCTGCCCACGCGGCGCTGAAGGACTGAACGGCGGGAGGACCCGTGGCGCAGGAGGCCATCCGGATGGGAACGGAGCAGTGGGACTGCGGCGCGGTCCGGCGCTCCGTGCTCGCCTATACCCTCCTGCTCGCCATGGTGCAGGCCGGCGTGGCCCTGCTCCTGGCGCGCTGGCCCGGCCCGGCCCGTCTCGCCTGGTACTTCCTTGGCGCCGCGCTGCCGTGGACCTTCCTCGTCGGCGGGCTCCTGGCCGCCAACACCGGACTCCTGGTCACGCTCAAGGGTCGGCGCCTGCACCGCCTCAACCTGGCGACGCGGGTCAGCCTGATCCGCGTCTGCTGCGTGCCCCTGGTCCTGACCCTCATCCTGGCGCGTCAGCCCATCGCCGCGGGCCTGGTCTTCATGGGCGCCGCCTTGACGGACTGGCTGGATGGCTTCCTCGCCCGCCGCACGGACAGCGTCACCTGGCTCGGCCGCATCATCGACCCGAGCATCGACGCCGTCTTCTGCGGGAGTACGCTGCTCGCCCTGGGCGCCTGCGGCCGGTTGCCCGCCTGGGTCGTCGGCCTCGTGGTGCTGCGCTACAGCATCCTCGTCGGCGGCGCCGTCCTGCTCCGGCTCCTGCTGGGCACCCTGCCGGTCCGGGCCACCTTCTTCGGCCGGACCGCCTATCTGGTCCAGTACGTCCTCCTGGCCGCCCTGCTGCTGCTGCCCGCCGCCCGCCTGGGCGCCTGGCCTGGCTGGGCGCTGGGCTTCCTGCAGGTCGCGGTGTCCGTCCAGCTGCTCGGGCTGGGCCTGGTCCTGTTCCGGGAGGCGCGCCGTGGCGGCTGAGTCCGCGCGGGCGCCGGGCCGCCTGCCGCGGCTGGCCGTCGCCCTCGCCCTTCTCGGTCTGGCCTGCGCCAGCGCCGCGCCGCCGCCGCCGGCGGCCGTCTGGGAGGGCGACGACGTCCGCGTCGAGCTGGAGTACCAAGGCGAGGCCGAGGCCGTCAGCATCGTCGGCGACTTCAACGACTGGGATCCCGCGCGTCATCCATTCGAGAGGATGGCGGCGGAGCGCTGGCGCGTGGTGCTGCGCCTGCCGCCGGGGCGCCACGTCTACCTCCTGTCCGTCACGACGGATCGCGGCCGCCGCCTGCGCACCGATCCCACCAACTCCCGCCGGACCCGCGACGTTTTCGGCCGCGAGCTGTCGCTGCTCGTCCTGGACGGCGACCACGCCGGCGACGGCGAAGGTCGCTGACGACATGGGCGTTGACGCCCGCACGTGCCCAGCGCGACGGGAGGCGGCGCCGTGATCGCCGGACTGACCCTGGACCGCCCCCTGCCAGCTCTCCTCGTCTTCCTGGCCCTGGCCGTCTGGACGCTGCGCATCTACGCCCGCACCCAGCCTCCCCTGCCGCTCGCCCGCCGCGCCTGGCTGGCGGGCCTGCGCCTGGCGGCATCCCTGTTGCTTGCCCTGATGCTGGGCGGCCTGGGCTGGACCCGCACCGCCACCCACCGCGAGCCGCCGCGCCTGCGCATCCTGGTAGATGCCTCGGCGAGCATGGGACGCGCGGACGCCGTCGGCGGCGCCGCGCGCTACGACCGGGCGCGTGCGCTGGCGGTCGAGGCCGAGCGCCGCTGGCGTGACCGTCTGGACGTTTCGATCCAGGCCTTCGGCGCGGGTCTGCTGGCGGGAGAGCCGCCGGCGACGCCGGCCGCCGGCGCCACGGATCTAGGCGCGGCCCTGGCGGAGCTGCCGCCGCCGGTCGAGGGCGAGGCCGTCCTCCTCGTCAGCGACGGCCGCGACACCGAGGGCGCGCTCTGGGCGAGCTCCCTGGCGTCCGGACGGCCCCTGCACGCCATCCTGGTGGGGGACACCCTGCCGCCGGCGGACCTGCGCGTCGATCGCGTCGAGGCCCTGCCCGTGCTGCGCCAGGGAACGCGGCTGCCGCTGACGGTGGAGATCCTCTGCCAGGGCGCGGCGGCGCGGCAGGGCACCCTCCGCGTGAGCGAGGGCGGCGCGACGCTGGTCGAGCGCCCCTGGCGGCTGCCGGCGGACGAGCAGAGGCTGCGCCTGGAGGCGCCGCTGATCCTGGACGCGCCCGGCCAGCACCTGCTCGCGATCGAGCTCCTGACGGGCGAAGCGGACGCCGTTCCCGAGAACGACCGCGTCCTGCTGCCGCTGCGGGTCGTCGAGGGCCGGCTGCGCATCCTGATTCTGGCGGGCCGCCCCGACTGGGACCTGGCCGCCCTCGCCCACGGGCTGCGCGGGGAGGCGGCCCTCGAGCTGCGACTCGTCGGCGCGGGTCCCCGCGGGGAGCTCCGCGACCTGGCGACGGGAGCTGCCTGGGATCCGGCGGCGGAGCCCATCCACGGGCTTTGCCTCCACAGCCTGCACCCGGCCTGGCCCTCCGATCTGCTGGAGCGCCTGGATCTGCAGGGCGGCGTGCTCCTGCTGGGCGGCGCCCTGACGGGGCCCGCCGTCCACCTGCCGCCGGCCTGGGGCCTGAGCGTCGGGCGGGCGGCGGCGCCGCCGCGGCCCGAGCGCGAGATCCGCTGGGGGCCGGACGCCGCGCGCCACCCGGCCGTGCGGGGCGCCCTGGCCGCCGGCCTGGACCCGCGCGCCCTGGGGCCCTGGGAATCGATCCAGGGCCAGCCCCTGGACGGAGGGCGGGCGCTCCTGACCAGTGGCGGCCGGACGGTCCTGGCCACCGCCGAGCGCGGAGGGCGCCGCCTGGCCGTTCTCGCCGGGCGCGGCTTCTGGCGCTGGTCCCTGCAGCCCGGCGACGGCGCCCTGCTCCTCCAGGAGCTGATGTCGGGGCTGCTGCGCTGGGTGGCCCGCGAGGATCCGCCGGCGCGGCTGTCCGTCACCTGGGAGGGCGAGGCCCTGTCCGCCGGGCAGCCCGGCCACATCCGGGCCGAGCTGTTCGACGAGGACTTCGCGCCCCTGCCCGGCGGGATCCTGCGCTGGGAGCTGCGCGAGGGCCGTTCGCTCCTGGCGGCCGGCGACTTCGAGCCCGATGCGGAGAGCGGCGGCTACCGTGGCCGCCTGCCGGCCCTGCCCGGCGGCCGCTACCAGCTGGGCGTGACGGCGCGCACGCCGGCGGGCGAGAGCCTGACCCTGGAACGGGAGCTCCCCGTTCTGACGCCGGACCGCGAGTTCCGCCGGCCGGCGGCGGCGACGGACGCCCTGCGCTGGCTGGCGGCCGTCAGCGGGGGACGCTTCCTGGTCGACGCCGGCGGGGACGTCCTCGCGGAACTGGCGCCGGTCCTGGACACGTCGCCGCGCCTGCGGCGGCGAACCGTGTCCACGCGTCTCTGGCAGGAGCCGGCGCTCTTCCTGCTGCTGCTCGGCGTGCTTGCCGCGGAATGGGCCCTGCGCAAGCGCCTGGGCATGGTCTGAAGGTGCGGATCGGCGTTGTGACTTGTTTCAATGGCATCGGCTGATGCATATTTATAGGGTCGAGAGGTAATCCATGCGCCGATCCACCTGGCTCAATCTGATGGCGGCCGCCGCCCTGGCGGTGATGTGCGCCTGTGACAGCGGCTTCGAGGGCGATCCGATCGCCAACCGGCCGCCGGAGACCTTCCTGTCCAGTGGGCCGCTGGCCAACACGCCCGACACCAACTACCGCGTGCACTTCTACTGGAACGGCTACGATCCCGACGGGCGCATCAGCCACTTCCAGTACCTCATCACCAATGACAACGTCACGGGGTCCCTCCTCATCGACGACCAGATCGACGAGACGCTGGCCGCCCTCGGCTACGAGTGGCGGAACGTCGTGATGCACGACAGCATCTTCAGCGTCTCGGCCGATTCCATTCCCGAAGCCGTCGGCACGAACCCCGACGAGGAGCTCTACTGGTACGACGCCGAGGATTCCCTGGGCCGCTTCCGCTACCGGGCCACGCACACCTTCTTCCTGCGCTCCGTCGACGAGAAGGGGCTGTGGGATCCAACGCCGGTCTACCTGACCTTCACGGCCACGACCATCGCCCCGGACGTGGTCATCCGCCACCCGGGCGACGTGGGCCAGGTCGGCGGCTACGAGGAGCTGCCGCCCGACATTCGCTTCAGCTGGACGGGCAACGACTCCGTGGGCGACGGGACGGTCATCGAGCCCTGCTCCACGCGCTTCACCTACCCGCCCCTGCCCCGCGGCTACCTGGGCCTCGACCTCCAGTCCAGCGGCCGCATCCTCAACTTCCCGGACAGCGTCTGGAGTCCGTGGCGGGGCTGGGACGACGAGGACTCCATCGCCACCGGCCGCTCCGTGTGGCTGCACGGCCTGACGACCGCCGACCAGGGCCCCGACGCGGGGCGCTTCCTCTTCTTCATCCAGGCCAAGGACGAGGCCGGGGCGCTGACCACGCACTTCCAGGATGGGCGGAACCTGAAGAAGCTCCGGGTGGTGTCCAGCAAGCAGCCGAGCGTGGTCGTCCGCGACGACATCCTCGGCACCTTCCGCAGCGACCACGACCGCTCCTTCAACTTCACCATCGCCGAGGCGCAGCCGATCCACCTGTCCTGGTCCGGCTCGGCGGCCGAGTACGGCAGCGAGGTCACGGGCTTCCGCTTCGGCTGGGACATCGTCGACCTGTCCAACGACGACGAGTGGAGCACATGGTCCACGACCGTCGCCGAGACCAACGCGACCTTCATCTCGGGCGCGCATACGTTCTACCTGCAGTGCCGCGACTACAGCTCCAGCATCACGATGCTGACCTTCCACTTCTTCGTGGTGCCCTTCACCATGGACTTCGACCTCCTCATCATCGACGACTACAACAACCAGACGACGGAGGAATGGGGATGGCCCAACCCGCCGCCCGCGTCCTGGGTGGCGTCCTTCGCGCACCGGGACGACGAAATGCGCGACTGGTGGGGGGAGATCCTCAACGACTACTCCTCCTTCATCCTCGCGCGCGACCACATCAAGGTGACGCCGGTCACTCCCATCCCCGATTTCGCCACCGTCGCCAGCTACAAGCGCCTCATCTGGGAGGTGAAGGCGGCGGGCGAATCAACCACGGGCCTGTACCGCGTCGCCAGGTTCGTCGATCCCTACATCACGGAGAACGTGCCCTTCGACTACCTCTCGGCCTTCATGAACCGCGGCGGCCAGGTGCTCCTGTGCGGCTCCTATCCCATCTCCCAGACGCTGGCCCCGTCCAACCTGCGGACCCCCATCGCCTTTCTGCGCAGCCTGGGCTACTCGTCGGGCTCGGCGCAGGAGTCGGTGGACGCCGTCAAGCGCTTCCTGCCCTGGAAGCAGTTCGGCGTCGATATCCTGGTGTTTCCCGTCAATCCGATCCCCAGGCCCTTCCCCGGCATGGCGCCGGACTTCAAGACGCCCCGCACCTTCTGGGGCATGGTGGGCGCGCACTATGACGGGGGCGAGCTGAGTCAGTTCCCCAACACGACGGGCGCCCTCCCCGACACGCTGGAGCTCCGTCCGGAGGTCTACGACTGGTTCGAGGCTGCCGGCCCGCTGCTGGCGGAGACCGACAGCGAGGGCAACGTCTGGGATTACTTCGGCCTCAACGAGATCGAGATCTACAACTGGGAGTTCTTCGCCCGGACCTTCGACCAGGACGTCCAGATCCGCTACAGCCAGTTCCTTCCCCTGCTCAGCTACCTGCCCGCCGACAGCACGACGCGCTGGGGCCGGTGGCCCACCGAGATGCATCCCCACACGACGACGGGCGGCGAGCCCTACAACGAGCTGCGCTACAGCCTGCCGGGCTACTATCGCCACAGCATCTGCCTCGTGGGCATGTATCACCCCGAGACGCCCAGCGTGCTGCTGGGGATGTCGCCCTACTTCCTGAAGCAGGAGCACGCCCAGTTGCTGATGGACCACATCTTCGTGGACATCTTCCATCTACCGCACTGAGCCGCGACGACACTCCCCCCTCCGTCCTCCCTCGCCCGCACCGTGTGCGGCCCGCGCTCCGCCGGGGGCCGCCGGGAGGTCCGGAATGCCCCGTCTCCGCCGGGCGCCGCAGATCGGCGCCCTGACCACGCTGCTCGCCGCCGTGCTGGCTCCGCTGGCGGCCTCGCAGGTCCTGCTCAACGAGCTGCTCTATGATCCGCCCGGCGCCGACAGTGGACGCGAGTTCGTCGAGCTCATCGCTCCCGCCGGAGCCGCCGACCTGGCGGGCCTGCGCCTGGAGTTCTGCAACGGCGCCGCGCCGGGGGAGTGGGTGACTCTCTGGGAGGGCGAGACCGGCGATGCCGTGCCCGCCGGGGGCCTGTTCCTGCTGGCCGAGGCCGACGTGCCCGGCGCCGACCGCGTGGTGGCCCTGGGTCTGCAGAACGGACCCGACGCCGTCCGCCTGCGCCGCGGCGACCGGGTCGTCGACCTGCTGGGCTACGGCGAGGGCCTGGATCCCTCCCTCTGCGAGGCCTGGCCGGCGGCCGACGCGAGCGGCCGCAGCCTGGCCCGACGCCCCGACGGCGTCGACACCGAGCAGAACGCACTCGACTGGGTGGCCGCCGATCCCACGCCCGGGGCGATGAACTTTCCCGCCTTCCGCGTGCGCCTGGAGGAGGCCCTGGCGCCGCCGCCGCCCGTGGCGCCCGGCGACACCCTGCGCCTGGGCGTGCGCGCGCGCAACGCGGGGCTGGCGGCCTGGCCCGGACCCCTGCGCCTGGCGGCCCGCGCGCCGGCGGGCGACATCCTGGCCGAGGCGGCCCTGCCGGCCGTCCTGCCCGACCACGCCAGCGAGGCCCTCCTGGCGGTGCAGGCGCCCGCCGCCGGTCCCTGGGACCTGGTGGTCCTGGCCGGCCCGGCCGGCGGATCCTTCGCCGACAGCCTCTGCTGGCGGGGCCGGGTGGGGCCCGGCCCGCTGCTGCTGGCAGAGGTGCTCTTCGCTCCGGACGCCGGCGAACCCGAGTGGGTGGAGTGCCTGGCGCGCGAGCCGCTGGCGGGCGTCGAGGCCTTCACCCTGTCCGATCTGGGCGGCACGACGGCCGGCTTCCGCCCGCCGCCCCTGGCGGCCGGCGGGCGCTTCCTCCTCTGCGGGGACCGCGACGCCTTGCTGTCCCGGCGACCGGAGCTGCCGGCGGACCGCGTGCTCGATCTCTCGCCCTGGCCCTCCCTGGCGAACTCGGGCGAGTCGGACCAGTCCCCCGGCTGGACGGACGGACTCCGCCTGGCGGATGCGGCGGGTCGCTCCGTGGACGGCATGCTCTACCAGGGCGGCTGGGTGCCCGGTGGCGGCGTGAGCCTCGAGCGGCTGCACGTGCACGCGCCACCGGGGCTGGCCGCCTGGGCCCCCTGCCCGGGCGGCGCCACGCCCCTGGCGGGCGGGGATCCGGAGCCCGGCGCGCCGACCGCGATCCTCGCTCTCGTCCCCAATCCCTTCGATCCTCGCCGGGAGCGTTCCGAGCTGCGCCTCCGCATCACGGCGGACCGGCCGCGCCTGCGTCTCTTCGACGCGGCCGGCCGCGCCGTGCAGATGCTGGAGGGAGCGGCCGGCGGCGGCCTGCTCCGCCTGCTCTGGGACGGCCGTGACGAGACCGGGCGCCCCCTGCCCGACGGCGCCTATCCCTTCCGCGTGGAATGGACGGACGCCGCCGGCGCGCCGCGCAGCCTGGCCGGCGTCTGGGGCCTGCGCCGGGGGGCACCGTGAGGGCGGCCCGGCTCGCGGGGCCCGCTCTGGCCGGGGCGCTGCTGGCCCTCGCCGGCGGACCCGCCGCGTCCTTCTCGCTCTTCCCGGCCGAGGATGCCGCCGCGCGGCTGGCGGCCGTGGACGGCCTGGCGCCCGCCCCGCCGCGCCTGGCCCTCGTCCAGTGGCGGCCCTACGGCCTGCCGGACACGCGCGTGGACCGAGCCGCCATGCGCCAGGGGGTGGGGCCCGTGATCCTGCTCGCGGCCGTCGAGACCCAGGACTGGCGCGTCCTCGCGGCCCGCAGGCTGGAAGCGGGTGCCGTGGCCGGCCGGGGGGCCATGCGCCTGGGCTTCCTCGCGACGGAGGCGGCCCTGACCGGCGGC
>JAFGBK010000065.1 GCA_016933175.1 Candidatus Krumholzibacteriota bacterium
CTGAAGGTCAGCACGTCCACCGGCATGTCGACGATGAGCTCGCCGTTCCCGAAGCCGCAGCGCTCGGTGAGGAGGCCCTCCACCTCCTGGCGGTTGCGCGTGCCGCTGGCCTCGCCGAGGGCCTGGCGCAGCTCGCTCTCGCCGCGGCTGGCGATGCTGAAGGCCGTCTTGTAGAGGTCCCGGTAGAGGATCTTCTCCACGAGCAGCGCGCTCACTCCCCCCGCCATGCGCAGGCGCGTGAGCAGCTCGCCGTCCACCATCTCGTACCAGCCCTCGATCTCGCGGACGGCCAGCTCCATGGCCCGCAGCAGCATGGTCTCGGCGATGCGGCCGGCCTTGTGGGCGTAGACCGCCGAGTACATGTGGTCGCGGGCGACGAGCATCTCCTCGATGGCGTCCAGCCCCTTCTCCAGCAGGTAGAGGCGGCCCAGGGACCGGCTGGGCTTCAGGGTGTGGAGGATGCGGTAGAGGTCGATCTGGCCGTGGCTGATGCCCGTGCAGTAGCTGTCGCGCAGCAGGTAGTCGAGCTGGTCGGCGTCGATGGGTCCGTGGATGATGTGCTGCAGGATGGGATCCGAGTGCCGGCCGACGACCAGGTCGCCCACCTCCTCCGGGTCGAGCCCGTAGCGTTCCAGCACCTCCGGCACCCAGCCGGCGCCCGGGAAGCTGAAGCGCGCGTCGCCCGTGATCAGGTCGCGGGTCAGCTCCATGTGGTCGCCGGGCAGGAGACTCTCCAGGGCGTGGCTGAAGGGCGTGTGGCCGATGTCGTGGAGCAGGCCCGCCGACTGGGCCAGCCACCTCTGCTCGGGCAGGAGGCCGAAGACCTCGGCCATGCGGCCGGCCACGTGGCTCACCCCGACGGCATGGCCGAACCGGCTGTGCACGCCGCCCGGGTAGCTGAGGAAGCTGAGCCCGAGCTGCCGGATCCACTGCAGGCGTTGCAGCTCCGCCAGTTCCAGCAGCGCCGTCTGCAACTCGTTGAGCTCGAGAAAGCCGTGGATGGGATCGTTGATGAACATGGCGTCCCTTCGCCCCGCGGTCAGGCGTTGTAGTAGAGCGAGATTTCGTAGGGGTGCGGGCGGTTGCGCACCTCGTTGTACTCCTTCTCGATCTTGGTCTCGATCCAGTACTCGATGAGATCCTGGCTGAAGACCCCGCCCGCCAGCAGGAACTGATGGTCCCGCTGCAGGGCCACCATGGCCTCCCGCAGGCTCGTCGGCAGGCTGCCCAGGCGCGCCTTCTCCGCTTCCGGCATTTCGAAGACGTTCTGGTCGTAGGGGCCGAAGCCCAGATCCACGGGATCGAGACCGCGCTGGATGCCGTCGATGCCCGCCAGGAGCTGGGCCGCCATGGCCAGGTAGATGTTGCAGGTGGCGTCGGGCGGCCGGAACTCCATGCGCTTGGTGGCCGCGGTGTCGGCGTACTGGGGAATGCGCACGGCGGCGCTGCGGTTGGCGAGGCCGAAGATCGTCTTCACCGGCGCCTCGAAGCCCGGCACCAGGCGCTTGTAGCTGTTGGTGCTGGGATTGGTGAAGGCGAGCAGGGCCGGCGCGTGCAGCAGGAGGCCGCCGATGTAGTTGAGGGCCCGCTTGCTGAGACCCGCGTAGCCGCGCCGGTCCCAGAAGAGGTTGCGCCGGCCCCGGACCAGGCGCTGGTGGAAGTGCATGCCGCTGCCGGCCTCGTTGTAGAGGGGCTTGGGCATGAAGGTGACGCTTTTACCGTGGCGGCGGGCCACCATCTTGATGATGTACTTGACGCGCATGGCGGCGTCGGCCATGGGCCTGGCCGGCATCTCCATGATCTCGATCTCGCTCTGCCCCGGCCCGCCCACCTCGTGGTGGTGGTAGCGCACGGCGATACCGGCCCCCTCCAGGCGGGCGGCCATCTCGGCGCGCAGGTTGTAGAGCTGGTCCAGGGGCGGGATGGCGTGGTAGCCGCCCTGCCGGGGGATCTTGTAGCCGAGATTGTCGGGATCGTCGACGCCGCTGTTCCAGTCGGCCTCGCTGCTGTCGATGCGGTAGAAGGACTGGTTGATGTCGCTGAGGTAGCTCACGGAGTCGAAGATGTAGAACTCGAACTCCGGCGCCCAGAGGCTGGCGCTGGCGATCCCCAGCTCGCGCAGGAGGCCCTCAGCCCGGGCGAGGATGGCGCGGGGGTCCTTGGCGAAGGGCTGGTGGGAGCCGGGCTCGGCCGGCTGGGCGATGAGGGAGAGCGTGGGGCGCTCCCAGAATCCGTCGAGCTGGGCCGTCGCCGGGTCGGGCAGGAGCACCATGTCCCCGGCCTCGAGGCTCTTGAAGCCGGGCACGCTGGCGCCGTCGAAGGCGATCCCCTCGCGGAAGGTGCCCGCGTCGAACCGGCTGGCCGGCAGTGTGATGTGATGCCAGCCGCCGAAGAGGTTCACGAACTTGAGATCGACGGCTTCGACCTTCTGCTTCCTGGCCAGCGCGAGGGCGCGCTCGACCGCCTGGCTGGGCATGCTCACTCCTTCCGCCGGCGCCTCCGGCGCCGCAAGCTCCCTATTCTGCCCAAGGCCCGCGGGCGATGCAAGGGGCTTCGGTCGCGCCGCGATTGCAGGCCCGCGGTCGCTGCCCTATACTCGCCCGCGTCACGAGGACTCCACCCGGTCCGCGCGCGCGGACCGGCTTGCCTAGGAGGAGCATGAAGATCCTACCCGACCTGGAGAAGCACACCCTGGAGCTGGTGCGGCTGGCCTCCACGCAGCTTCCCGCCGATATCGTCGACGCGCTGGAGCGGGGGCGGGACGCCGAGGCGGAAGGCTCGGCGGCGCGCGCCACCCTCGACACCGTCCTGGCGAACATCGTCATGGCGGCCGAGGCCTCGTCGCCCATCTGCCAGGACACCGGCACGCCCGTCTTCTACGTGCGGCATCCCTGGGACTACCCCACGCCGCCCATGCGCGAGGCCATGGCCGCCGCCGTCCGGGAGGCCACCGCCTGCAGCTATCTCCGCCCCAACGCCGTCGATAGCGTCACCGGCGCCAACAGCGGGGACAACAGCGGCGAGCACTTCCCCGCCTTCTACTTCGAGCAGTGGGACCGGCCGGACGAGGTCCGCGTGGACCTCATGCTCAAGGGCGGCGGCTCCGAGAACCAGGGCATCCAGTACAGCCTGCCCGACCGCGACCTGGGTGCGGGCCGCGACCTGGACGGCGTTCGCAAGGCCGTCCTGGACGCCCTGGTCCGCGCCCAGGGTCACGGCTGCGGGCCCGCCGTGGTCGGCGTCTGCATCGGCGGCGACCGGGGCGGCAGCATCGCCGTCGCCAAGCGGCAGATCCTGCGCCCCCTGGGCGACCGCAATCCCGACACCACCCTCGCCGCGCTGGAGGACGAGCTGCGCGCCAAGGGGAACGAGCTCGGCATCGGCCCCATGGGCTTCGGCGGCGCGACCACCGTGCTCGGCGTCAAGATCGCCAAGGCCCACCGGCTGCCCGCCAGCTTCTTCGTCTCCGTCGTCTACATGTGCTGGGCGGCTCGCCGCCACGCCATGATCATCAAGGCCGGGGAGGTCAGCTATGATTGATCTGCGGACCCCCATCTCCGAGGATCAGATCCGCCAGCTGCACGTGGGCGATGTGGTCGCGGTGAGCGGCACCGTCGTCACCGCGCGCGACGCGGCCCACAAGTACATGGTCGAGCAGTGGATCGAGGGCACGCCCGCGGGCGATGACGCCGCTCTGCTGGCGATCCTGCGCCCGGTCCTCGCCGGCGGCGTCATCTACCACTGCGGGCCGGTGGTCCGCCAGGACGAGTCGGGCCGCTGGCACTTCGTTGCCGCGGGACCGACCACCTCGAGCCGCGAGGAGCCCTACGAGCACAAGGTCATCGGCGCCCTCGGCGTGCGGGCCATCATCGGCAAGGGCGGCATGGGCGACCTCACCCTGGGCGCCTGCGCCGAGCACGGGGCCGTCTACCTGCACGCCGTCGGCGGCGCCGCGACCCTCATCGCCCAGCGCGTCCGGGAGGTCGAGGACGTCTACAAGACGGAGTTCGGCCTGCCCGAGGCCTTCTGGCGCATCCGGGTCGAGGACTTCCAGTGCGTGGTGACCATGGACAGCCATGGCGGCAGCCTGCACAAGGAGGTGCTGGAGAAGAGCCGGCGTCGCTACCGGGAGATCATGGGCGGCTGAACGCCGCCGTCAGAATGACCGCGACAGGGGGGAGGCGGCCGCCTCCCCTGTCGTTCGTCCGGCTCAGAGCCGGCGCAGGACCAGGGCGGTTGCGCCGAGGACCAGCGCCGCCAGCGCCAGCCAGCGGCTGGCCGGCGGCAGGTGGTTGAGGCGCCAGGCGAGCACGGCCCCGGCGCGGTCGCGATGGTAGCGCACCACGGCGGGACCGCCCGGCGCGACGCCCTCCGGGGCGGCCTCCACCACGGCCATGTACTCGCCGGGGACGGGCGCGTCACCGGGGAGCGCCAGGCGTGCGTCCGCGGTTTCGCCCGACCACGTGTAGTCGCCGTCGATCTGGGTCACGCGCACGGCATAGCGACGCGCGCCGGCCACGGGGGTCCAGGCCAGCGCGACGGGGCCGCCGCCACGCGTCTCGCCGTCAACGGGGCGGGTGACGACGAGGGCTTCGTCGACCAGGGCACGATGGCCGCCCGCGGGCTTGCCGCCCAGCATTGCCTCCGGCGACGGGGCCAGGAAGACGGCCAGCATGATGCAGAGGGCCGCGGCCGCCGGCGCCGCCCAGGACGCCGCTCGCGCCGCGACCCATCGTAGTGATGGAGGTGGAGGAACCTCCACCGCCCCTTCCGCGATGAGCCGGACCAGGGCGCGCTCGAACAGGATCTTCTCGCGGCAGGCGTCGCAGTGCTCCAGGTGATGCTCCAGCTGGCGACGCAAGCGCGGATCGAGGTCGTCGCGGTTCAAAGAAGACATCTGCTCGCCCAGCTCGGGATCGATGCATTGATACTCGTTGGGCATGACAGTCCTCGCTGCGATAGCGGTCAACGCTTCTGGAGTCGTTTCAGCACACTTCCTTGACGCACCAAGCGCCTCTGTTTAATCACTTTTCTCAGTTTCTCGAGGCAACGCTCGATCTTCTTGTGGACGGCCTGCTCCGACTTGTACCCGGAAGGCCCGTAGAGCTCCTTCAGCTTCTTGTCGAGCCAGAAGCGGTCACGGATGAGCATCCGGCACTTGGCGCTCAGAGTGCCCATGGCGCTTTCGATCTCCTCGCAGAAGTCGCGCAGGACGAGTTCATCCTCGGGAGTCCGGCCGTTGTTATTCACGATGGACAGGATCCTCATGGCTTCCTCGGACAAGGAGACCATCTTCTGCTGGCTCCGGATCATGTTGAGGCTGACGTTGCGGGCGATCGCGCGCGAGAAGGCCGTGGGATCCCGCACCTCGACCTCCATGCCCGGCAGGGCCGCGAGGAGCTTCATCAGGGCCGTGTGGGCGGCGTCCTCCGTGTCTTCGGGTCTGTTCTTGAAGATGATACCGGCCTTCCGCATCATCACGGGAAGCAGGTGCCGCGCGATCAGGTCGGCAGCGTGCTCGTCCCCCGCCCGGTAGGCGCGGAATGCGGCACGGAGGATTTCGTCGATTGATGGATCGCGTGGCGGCATGTAATAATCCCGATACACATGCATGGGTGATAGCATAGCGCAACGATGATTCAAAAAGCAATTGACGCCGGCGGCGCCCGCGCGCCGAAATAGGTGATCGTGAAGACTGTCCGTTTTGTGTTCCACTTCCTGCTCCTGGCGGCCATCCTCGGCATCCTGGACTGGACCGCCTCGCCGCCGGGCGTCCGGGATCCCGTCACGGTATCACCCCGCATCGGCGCCCTCATCACTGCCTCGCGCCGCGCCGAGGCGGAACGCCGAGACGCGACCGACTCCCTGACCGCCTTGCGCACGCGCGTCGGTCAGAGCCTGTTGACCGTCGGAAACCATGATGCGGAGCTCGACAGCCTCCGCGCCGCCTGGCGGCGCCATCCCGACTCCTTCGCCCTCATCCACCTGGCGATGTTCCATCGCGCCGGGCTTGGAGAGGCGTTCATGGCCGAGATGATGTCCCGCCCGGCCCTGGCCGACAGCACGGCGGCCGGGCTGTACATCCGGTGTTTCGGCGACGCCCGCCAGGACACCGTCGAGCTGGATATGCTGCTCATGGCCCGGGACGCGGCGGTCGGCCTGCCCCTGAGCGAGCGGGCCTGGATCAACCAGACCCTCTACGGGGCGCTGGAGAGTCGCCGGCGCTATCCCGACGCCATCGCGCACCTGGACACGATGCTGCCCGCTCTTTGCGACGCCGGCTTGCGGCTGCTGGAGGTTCGCGCCTGGTGGAACCTGGCCGAGGCGCTCCGCTGCGTTGGCCGGCCGGGAGACGCCCTGGCGGCGAGCCGTCGCTGCGCGGAGCTGGCCGAACGCGTGGGCATGCGCTACCAGGCGCTCTCCACGCGCGCGGACTGCGCTCAGGCCCTGGACAAGCTCGGGCGCCCGGACCTGATGCTGGCCGTCCTCAACGAGATGGAGCGCGAATGCCAGCGAGAGGGCTTCCTCGACCTGCGCAGCCTCGCCCTGAACCGCCTCTCCAACCGGTACGCCTTCCTCGGCGAGCCCGAGGCCGCCCTGCGGGTGGATCAGGAAGTGCTGCGAACGATGGCGGCCATGGGCGACAGTTCCTACCTGCTGTTCGCCATCCTGAACGTCGCCGACGGCCACATGCGCGCGGGGCGCCTGGAGACGGCCGCGGCCGTCCTGGACCGCGCCGACACCCTCCTCGCCCGCCGCCCCGAACCGCTCTTCACCTGGACCGTCCCCTCCGAGCGCTCGCTGCTGGAGGGGCTGCGCGGCGACTTCACTGCCGCCGACTCCCTGGCCCGTCTCGCCGAGTCCCTCGCTCCCGAGCGGCGGGACTCCGTTCAGGAAGCGCAGCGCCTCCTGAACCTCGTGGATCTCGGTCAGCAGAGCGGCCGCCCGGACGTGGCCTGGCACTACCTGCGGCGCCTGGAGGACTACCGCCGCCTGGCGCCCTCCGACATCACCGGATTCGACGCCGCCGTGGAGATCGACCTGCGCGGCGCGCGCCTGGCCCTCGAGACGGGCTTCCCCGAGCGCGCCGCGGCGACCCTCGCGCACCTGGCGGCGGTCCTCGGCGCGCGGCCCGCGCCCGTCCTGGAGTGCCAGATCGAGGAGTTGCACGGGCTTCAGATGGAGTCCACGGATCCGACGGCGGCCCTCGACCACTATCGGCGCGCCCTGGCGGCGGCCGGTCGCACCGGCCGGCCGGCCCAGGCGAGCCGCATGCACGGACTCCTCGCCTGGGCCCTGCTCGATCGCGGGCAATATGACGAAGCCCTCGATCATGCCCGCGAGATGGACCGACACCTGGACCCGGATCCCGTCCATCGATCCCACCAGGAGCGCCGCTATCTCGAGGCGCGCGTCGTCCGGGCCCGGGGGGAGCCGCGCCGTGCCCTGGGGATGCTCGACGCCCTGAAGAGGGAGGCCGGCCGGAAGCTCCACGCCGACCTGGCCCTGCTGGCTGACGTCGAGCGCGGGCGCTGCCTGGGGGCGCTGGGCGCGTACGAGGCGGCCCTCGCCGCCTATTGCGAAGCCCGGTCCCGGCCTGCCGTGGGCGTCGCGTCCGAGCGCGTCGTCAACGCCAGCCGGGAGGCCACCCTGGCGACGGTACGTCTCGTCCTCGCGCGGCCCGGCCTGGCCGAGGGAGATCCCGACGTGGCCTCCCTGACCCTGTGGTTGGGCGGCCCGATCGGCGGCATCGCGCCGGCCGCCCCGCCCGGCGTGTGCTGCGCCTTCATCGCCCTGGACGATCCCGTCAGCCACCTCTGGGTCCTCACCGGCGACGACTGCCGTCGGGAGGATCTGCCCGCGGGAACACGGATCCTCGAGGCGGTCACCGACCTGCAGCTGTCCCTGCGGTCCGGCGCGTCGATCCACGTGCCCGCCGCCGATTCCCTGGGCGCCTGGCTGCTGTCGCCCCTGCTCGCCGCCTGGGAGCCCGGCCGGACGCTCCAGGTGCTGCCGGATCGCGGCCTGCGCGGCCTGCCCTGGCCCGCCCTGGGCTGCGATGGCCGGCCGGCCATCGAGCGCGGCCCCGTGGTGGAGATCGTTCCGGAATCCGGCCGATCCGCCGACGGGAACCTGCCCGGAGGCGGTGCCCTGCTGGCCCTGGCCTTCGGGCCCGCCGGGGCCGCGGAATGCCGCGACGTGGCCGCCCGCTGGCCCTGGCACAGCCTCGTCATCGACGATCCGGCGCGGGCCCTGGCGGCCCTGACCGATCCCCCGCCCGGCGACTGGCGGGTCCTGCACCTGGCGGCCACGGCGATCCTTCACCGGGGACCGGGCGGCCTGGCCGCGGTCGTGTTCGGTCCCGCGGAGAGCGCCCCCCTGCCCCTCGCGGCCATCGAGGCGATGGCCTGGGACGCCGACCTCGTCTTCCTGTCCTGCTGCGCCGGCCTCGGCACCAACGGCCGTCCGGCTGACGCCACCGGCAGCGACCTGGCCCACGCCTTCCTGGCCAGCGGCGCGCGGGCTGTGATCGCCGCCGGCGGCTACATCTACGACCGTCCCGCTCACGACCTGGCGGTCGCCTTCTACGACACCTGGCGCGAAGAACCGAGCGCCGAGCAGGCCCTGTGGCACGCCCAGCGGGAGCTCCGGGCCGACGCCTGGCCGGAGTCCGGTTACTGGGCGCACTACACCCTGTCGCGCCGCTGGCGCTAGTTGCCGATCGCCCCGCCGATAGTCCAGCGGCTGAAGTGCGTCGTCGTGAAGGTCATCGTGGTCGCCGTGGAGTCGGCCGTGAACACCGCGCGCGGACTGAGGACGTCCAGGGTCTCCGTGGCCGGGTTCATGTGGAAGACCTCGTACTCCTCGCCGTGGACCAGCGTGCCGTCGTCCAGCCAGAGCTTGGTGTCCAGCGTCACCGCGATGGCGTCGTCGAAGGTGCCGGACGGAAAGAGCTGGAAGACGGGCACGTGGCTGGTGGGCACGTCGATCCGGATCTCCCTGGCGTACGCGAAGGCCCCGGCCGGCACGTCGATCCGGAAGGTGTCGGCGTAGCCGCTCACCACGCCCTTCACCATCCCGCCGACGGTGCCCGCGATGACCTCGCTGATGGTCGTGTAGTCGTCGTGGACGCTCTCCTTGTAGTAGTAGTCGTAGAGGCTGTCCGAACGGACGGTGATGGGGCCGGCGGCCGGCCCGTCCCCGGCGGGATCCATGGGACCGAGCGGCTGGTCGCTGCAGCCGGCGATGACGAGGCCGATGACGAGAACGAGCGGCAGGAGCCGCATGATGAGCTGCGTGCTGCGCATGGCGCACCTCCGATTGGAATGGCTGTGATGGATCGGGGTGCGCCTGGCCCTCCTTCCGGCTGTGGCACGGGGCGCGAGCCGGGCGCCCCGCCTCTGGGGACTCCCGGGCCGCGCTTCCTTTGCCTCTTTTTTGGGAACCGGGAACATGAATCGCCGCGCGCGGAGGGATCCGGCCCCGCTCCTGCCCTTCATGTCAGGGCTGTGCTGGCCAGATCGCGGGCGATGGACTATAGTGCCGCCGGCGAGAACGGAAGGACGAGCGCTCCATGATCTACGACAACATCCTCCAGCTCGTGGGCCGGACACCCGTGGTCCGCCTCAACCGCATCGGCGCGGACCTCCCCGTCGAGCTGTACGGCAAGTGCGACTTCCTCAACCCGGGCGGGTCCCTCAAGGACCGCGTGGCGGTCCGCATGGTGGAGAAGCTGGAGGAGGCCGGCGGCCTCAAGCCCGGCGACACCATCGTCGAGCCCACCAGCGGCAACACGGGCATCGGCCTGGCCATGACGGCGGCGGTCAAGGGCTACCGCCTCATCGTCACCATGTGCGACAAGATCAGCATGGAGAAGGAGTGGATCCTGCGGTCGCTTGGCGCCGAGGTCCTGCGCACGGTGGAGGGCGAGCCCCACACCTCGCCCCGCAGCCAGTACGGCCGGGCGCGGGCCCTCTGCGAGGATCACCCGGACTACGTGATGCCCAACCAGTACTCCAATCCGGAGAACTGCGCCGCGCACTACCACGGCACGGGCGCCGAGATCTACGCGGAGTTCGGGGATTCCCTTGCGGCGGTGGTCGTCGGCGTCGGCACGGGCGGCACCATCATGGGCGTCTCGCGCTGGTTCAAGGAGCGCAGCCCCGACACCCTGATCGTGGGCGTCGAGCCCGAGGGCTCCATGCTGGGCACCTGCACCGAGGCCAAGCCCTTCCTCACCGAGGGCATCGGCTACGACTGGGTGCCGGAGATCTTCGATTTCGGCGCCGTGGACCGCTTCCTGGCCGTGCACGACCGCGAGATCTTCCGCATGGCGCGGCGGCTGATCCGCGAGGAGGGCCTGCTGGTGGGCGGCAGCTCGGGCGCGGTGGCCTGCGCCATGCTCGCCGTCGCCGCCGAGCTGCCCGCGGGGTCGAAGGTGCTGGGCATCCTGCCCGACGGCACCCGCAACTACCTGGGCAAGTTCCCCAGCGACGACTGGATGCGCGAGCGCGGCTGGCTCGAGGACTGACGGCCGCTCCCCGAGGCGACCACGCGGTTCGCGGGGTTCGCGGCGTCCACGCCTCCGCCTAGGCGGCCGCCATGACCTCCCGCAGGATCGCCAGGGCCCGGTCCATGTCCGCCATGGTCAGCCCGTAGTGGGTCACCATGCGCATGCGCCCGTCCCGCTCGGGCAGGAAGCGCAGGCCGCGCTCGGCGCAGGCCGCCACCAGGGCGGGCGGCGTCAGGCGGCCGTCGGTGACGCGCAGGAAGAGGATGTTCGTGCGCACCCGCGCCGGCTCGGTGGCGAGACCGTCGATGGCGGCGATGCCCTCGGCCAGGCGGCGGGCCATGGCGTGGTCCTCGGCCAGGCGGTCCACCATGTGCTCCAGTGCGTACAGCCCCGCCGCGGCGAGGAAACCCGCCTGCCGCATGGCGCCTCCCAGCTGCTTGCGCATGCGGTGAGCCCGCCGGATGAAGCCTTGCGAGCCGCAGACGAGGCTGCCCACGGGCGCGCCCAGCCCCTTGCTCAGGCAGAAGGACACCGAGTCGAAGCCCCGCGCCAGCTCGGCCGGCGCGACGCCGAGCGCCACGGCGGCGTTGAAGATGCGCGCCCCGTCCACGTGGACCGGCAGCCCCAGGCGCCCGGCCAGCTCGCGGACGCGGTCCAGGTAGGCGGGCGCCAGGGGGCTGCCCCAGCAGCGATTGTGCGTGTTCTCGAGGACCAGGAGCCGCGTGGGCGGGAAGTGCGGGTTGTCGGCCCGCACGGCCGCCTCGATCCGCTCGGGATCGATGGTGCCGTCCTCTTCGTTGGGGAGGATGTGCGGGTGCAGCCCCCCCACGGCGGCGCTGCTGCCGGCCTCGTAGACGAAGACGTGGCTGCGGTCGCCCAGCAGGATCTCGTCGCCTCGCTGGCAGTGGCTGAGCAGGCTGGCGAGGTTGGCCATGGAGCCGCTGGGCACGAACAGCGCCGCCTCCTTGCCCATGAGCACGGCCGCCGTCTCCTGGAGGCGGTTGACGGTGGGATCCTCCCCGAAGACGTCGTCGCCCAGCTCGGCGCGGGCGATGGCCTCGCGCATGGCCTCGCTGGGCAGGGTGAAGGTGTCGCTGCGCAGTTCGATGGGGCTCACGGCGTCCTCCCGCGGCTGGGGTCCGCCGCCATGATACTCCCCCGCGTCCGGCGGGGCCAGCCCGGCCGGCCGGGATCCGGCGGGTGCGCGCCGCCGTCCCCGCCGGCGGTGCCGGCCGCGGCCAGCGCGATCCCGTCCTGGCCGCGCCGGGCGTCTTGCGCTACAATCGCGCGGCCCGCGCCCCGGCGCGGATGGAACCGGAGGCGACCATGCATCTTCTGGCCCCGCTGGCCATGGCCGGCGCCCTGTGGACCGGCGGCCTCGCGCCGCCGGCGCCGTCCGACTCCCTGCCCGTCACGCGCGCCCTGCCCGATACGATGGCGCGGGTGGCGACGGCCCCGAACTGGATGGTGGCCAGCGCCCACCCGCTGGCCAGCGCGGCCGGCGCGCAGATCCTGGCCGCCGGCGGCAGCGCGGCGGACGCCGGCGTCGCCATCCAGGCCGCCCTCGCCGTGGTGGAACCCGAGAGCAGCGGCCCCGGCGGCGGCTGCTTCATCCTCTACCACGACGCGGCGCGCGACACCATCTGGGCCATCGACGGGCGGGAGGAGCTGCCCGCCTGGAACCGCTCCGACATGCTGATGGAGAACGGGCGGGTCGTGGCGGAGCCCTGGACGGGCGGCGCCGCCGTGGGCGTGCCCGGCACCGTCGATGCCATGAGCCGGCTGCACGCGCTGGCCGGGCGCCTGCCCCTGCGCCAGGTCCTGGCCCCGGCCGTGGCCCTGGCCGACACGGGCTTCCCCGTCAGCCCCGACCTGGCGTGGGCCTCGCGCGACAACGCCTTCCGCCTGCGTCGCTACCCGGCCAGCCGCGCCCTCTACCTGCGCGCCGACGGCAGCCCCCTCGCCGAGGGCGACCGGGTGCGCAACTGCGACCTGGCCGACTTCTTCCGCCACTGGGCCGACGAGCCCACCGGCCGCTTCTTCTACCAGGGCGACCTGGCCCGCGCCATCACGGCCACCGTGGGCGGCGACAGGTTCCGCAAGGGCCGGATGATGCAGGCCGACCTGGGCAACTACCACGCGCCCCTGCGCGAACCCGTCACGGGCAGCTACCGGGGCCGCCGCATCGTGGCCTTTCCGCCGCCCACCTCCGGCGGCATCACCCTGCTGGAGGTCCTGGGCATCCTGGAGACGCGCCCCGCGCCACCCGATCCGCGCGGCGGCGACGGCGCCCTGCTGGCCTTCCTGGACGGCCTCGCCCGGGCCTCGCGCGTAGCCTACGCCGACCGCGACCGCTACCTGGGCGATCCCGACTGGAACCCCGGCGTGCCCATGCGCGACCTGCTGGATCCCGCCTTCCTGGCCGGACGGGCGCAGGCCGCCTTCGACCCCGCCGCGCCCCTGGACAGCCTGGCCGAGGCGGGCGACCTGCCCGCCCACACCACGCACTTCTGCGTCGTGGACGCCGAGGGCAGCGTCCTGTCCTGCACGAGCACGATCGAGACGGTCTTCGGCAGCGCCATGGTGCTGCCCGGCTGGGGCTTCGTCCTCAACAACGAGCTGACCGACTTCAACCTCGTGCCGGCGGCCGGCGGCGACGCCCCGCTGCCCAACGACATACAGGGCGGGCGCCGGATCCGGAGCACCGCCCTGGACGGGCGGGTGCCGCCGGGCGGCAAGCGCCCGCGCAGCAGCATGTGCCCCGTCATCGTCTACGGCGCGGACGGCCGCCCCGAGCTGGTTCTCGGCTCGCCGGGCGGCTCGCGCATCATCGGCACCGTGGCCGAAACGCTGCTGCTCCTGCTGGACCACGACTTCACGCTGGCGGAGGCCCTGGCCTTCCCCCGCCTGCACTGCCGCAACCGTCCCCTGGAGATCGAGACCTGGCGCTGGAACCGCGGCGCCCTGGCCGACTCCCTGCGCGCCCGCGGCTGGCCCCTGGCGCCGCTGGAGAGCTGGCCCCTGCTCCAGGGCGACGTGCAGGCCGTGCGCATCCTGCCCGACGGGCGCCGCCGCGGCGCCGCGGATCCCCGACACGACGGCGCACCCCGGGGCGGCTAGGCCCCGGCGCGCCACATACCCCAAGGAGGAGAATCCATGCGGACAGCCCCACGCTTCCTGCTCATCCTGCCGGCCCTGCTGGCCCTGGCCGGTTGCATGCAGGTGGAGAGCACCACGGTCATCGGGAAGGACGGCTCCGGCACCTTCGCCATGACCTACACCATGTCGCCCAGCGTCGCCGAGGCCATGGCGGACCTGGAGGAGATGGGCCAGAGCGGCGCCGGCGACATGCAGTCCTTCGACCTGGACCGGGACGAGATCGCCGCCGACTGCGAGAAGGCCGGGCTGGAGCTGAAGACGTTCCGGGAGTTCGAGAAGGACGGCCGCAAGGGTGTCGAGGTCGTCGTCGCCTTCGATGACTTCAACAAGCTGCAGACGGCCTTCGCCGGCCACCCCTTCGGCGCCCTGAGCATCACGAAGCGCGCCGACGGCAACTACGTGCTGGGGCCGGCGCCCGAGGTCGAGACGGACGAGGACGTGGACGAGGGCGCGGAGACGGTCACCACAGAGACCGAGACCGAGATGGCGGAGATGGATCCGGAAATGATGGGCAAGTACATGGAGGTCATGGGCAAGCTCATGCAGTCCGCCAGCGAGTTCAGCATGACGGCCCGCGTCACCGTGCCCGGCACCGTCGTCAGCCACAACGCCAGCCGGCAGGAAGGCAACACCTGCATCTGGGAGGCCGACGCGGAGAACATGATGATGCTCCAGGACATGGAGCCCGAGATCGTCTTCGCCTGCAAGGGGCTGAAGATCGAGACCCCCTAGCGCGGCGGATCCGGTTCCCCGCGCCCGCGCGACACGCGCCGCCGGCGGCCGCCGGCGGCGCTTCGCGTGCGCAGCGGGTCAGTCCGCCGCCAGGGGCACGTGCTCGAAGCGGTCCACGTCCACCAGGCCGCGGTCGGTCAGCTTGAGGCTGGGGATGACGGGCAGGGCCATGAAGCTCAGGGTCATGAAGGGCTCGGGCAGCGCGCAGCCCAGCTCGCGCGCCGCCGCGGCCAGCGCGTCCAGGCGGGCGGCCGTCTCCTCCACGGGCGCCGGGCTCATGAGGCCGGCCACGGGCAGGGGCAGGGACGCCGCGACGCCGCCGGGGCCCACCACCAGCTTGCCGCCGCCCATCTCCCGCGCCGCGGCCAGGGCCGCCATCATGGATCCGTCGTCGGCGCCGACGATGATGAGGTTGTGGGAGTCGTGGGCGACGGTGGTGGCCAGGGCGCCCGCGCGCAGGCCGAAGCCGCGGACGAGGCCCAGGCCGACCCGCCCCGTGCCCCGGTGGCGCTCCACCACCGCCAGCTTGAGCAGGTCGCGCTCCGGATCCGCCAGGAGCCATCCCCCCTCCCGCCGCGGCGCCGCGCGCTCGGCGTCGGTCAGGAGCTGGTCCGGGTGGGCGCGGATCACGCGCACGTCGCCGCCGGGATCAGCGATGGCGAAAGGCGCGGCGCCGAGCTCGCCGATCCGCATGCTGCCCGGCGGTGGGGGCGGCACGGCGGCGGGCTCGACCAGGAGGCGCCCGTCCTCGGCCACCAGGCGTCCGGCGCGGTAGACCCGGCGCACTCGCAGGCGCGCGAAATCCTCGAAGACGGCGACGTCGGCGCGGTAGCCCGGCGCCAAAGCGCCCCGGTCGGCGAGGCCGAAGTGGCGGGCCGTGTTGAGGGTCGCCATCTGGACGGCGACCACCGGCTCGACGCCCTCGGTGACGGCGCGGCGCACCAGGTGGTCCACGTGCCCCGCAGCCAGCAGGTCGGCGGGGCTGCGATCGTCGCTGCAGAGCAGGAAGTGGCGGCTGGCGGCCGGCGTGATGGCCGGCACCAGGGCGGCCAGGTTCCGGGCCGAGGAGCCCTCGCGCACCATGATCCGCATGCCCAGGGAGAGCCGGGCCAGGGCCTCCGCGGCGGTGGTGCACTCGTGGTCGCTCTGGATGCCGGCGGCGGCGTAGGCCGCCAGGGCGCGGCCGGAGAGGCCCGGCGCGTGGCCGTCCCGCACACGGCCCGCCGCCAGCTCCAGCTTGGCCAGCACGGCGGGATCCCGGTGGATCACGCCCGGGAAGTTCATCATCTCGGCCAGGCCCAGCACGCGCGGCTCGGCCAGCAGGGCCGCGACGGCGTCGGGGCCCAGCTCGGCGCCGGCGCTCTCCAGGTGGGTGGCGGGCACGCAGCTCGGCGCGAGGAAGAAGATGTCCAGGGGCAGCCCCTCGCTGGCGGCCAGCATCCAGCGCACGCCGTCGAGGCCCAGCACGTTGGCGATCTCGTGGGGATCGGCGAAGACGGCCCCCGTACCCCGCGGCACCACGGCCCGCGCAAACTGCCGCGGCGTGGCCATGCTGCTCTCCACGTGGATGTGGGCGTCCAGGAAGGCGGGCGCCGCGAAGGCGCCGTCCAGGTCGTGCTCCTCGCGGCCCGCGTAGCCCTCCCCCAGGGCGGCGACGACGCCGTCGGCGACGGCGATCTCGGTCGCCTCCACGCGGCCCGAGAAGGTGTTGACCAGCCGGAGGTTCTTCAGGACCAGGTCCGCGGGCTCCTCGCCCGCCGCCACCGCGATGCGGCGCTCCAGGTCGCTCATGCTTTCCCCTTTCCATGTCCGGAGCGGGCCATTACACTCCAGGACCCTCAGACACTACCCGCCGCGATCCCGTCGGTCAAATGCCCAACGCCGGAGGCTCGCATGGCTCCCGCACGCAAGAGGAACGAACCGGAAGCCCGCATCCCGGAGGTCATCGGCGCCCGCCACGAGGTGGCCCTGCTCGACGGCCGCCTGGTCGAGGCGGTCTACCTGGACAACGCCGCCAGCACCAAGCCCTTCCGCGAGGTCAGCGACTTCATCAAGAGCCTCGAGCCCTACTACTCCAACATCCACCGGAGCACCGGGCACGACTCCCTCTACATCACCGGGCTCTACGAGGAGGCCCGCCGGATCATCCTCGGGTTCGTCGGCGCCGATCCCGACGCCAACATCATGATCCCGGTGCGCAACGCCACCGAGGGCCTGAACCTGCTGGCCATGACCATGGACCTGGACCCCCGGCGCGACGTGGTCATCTCCTCGATGCTCGAGCACCACAGCAACGACCTGCCCTGGCGGGGCAAGGCGAAGGTGGAGTACATCCCCATCGACGACGGCGGCGACCTGGACCTGGAGTTCCTGCGGCGCCGTCTGCGACACCACGACGGCGCCGTGAAGGTCGTGGCCGTCACCGGGGCCAGCAACGTCCTGGGCACCGTGACGCCCATCCACGAGATCGCGGCCCTGGCCCACGAGCATGGCGCCCGCATCGTGGTGGACGCCGCCCAGCTCGCGCCCCACCGGCCCGTGCGGGTCTTCGCCGAGGGCGATCCGCGGCACATCGACTACCTGGTCTTCTGCGCCCACAAGATGAACTCGCCCTACGGCGAGGGCGCCGTCATCGGCCCCTTCAAGCACTTCAAGGACGCCGCGCCCTACCTGCAGGGCGGCGGGACGGTCTACTCGGTGGACATGGAGAACGTCATCTGGGCCGATCCGCCCGACAAGCAGGAGGCCGGCACGCCCAACGTCTTCGGCATGCTCGCCATGGCCAAGGCCATCCGGGTCATGCAGCGCTTCGGCATGGACAGCGTCATCGCGCACGAGCAGGCCCTGACCCGCCGGCTCCTGGCGGGGCTGGCTGAGATCCCGCGCGTCGAGATCTTCGGCCGGCTCGACCCGGACGACCTGGACCAACGCCTGGGCGTGGTCAGCTTCGACATGCCCGGCCGCCACCACGCCCTCGTGGCCGCCGTGCTCAGCTACGAGGGCGGCATCTCCGTGCGCAGCGGCTGCTTCTGCGCGCACCCCCTGATCCGCCACCTGCTCCACGTCGAGGGCGAGGCCGCCCGGGACCTGGAGAACGCCCTGCGCCAGGGCGACCGCCGCCGCGTGCCCGGCATGGTCCGCGTCAGCGTCGGCCTGCACAACCGCGACGAGGACATCGAGCGGCTCCTGGCGATGCTCCGCATCATCGACGAGGAGCGGTGGCAGGGTCGCTATATCCAGGAATCCCTGACCGGCGAGTACCGCCCCGAGGGTTTCCGCTTCGACTTCCGCAGCCTGCCCGGCTTCGACTAGCGCCCGCGGTGCGAGCCTCCGACCGCGCCGCGGCCGGGAGCCCCGGATGCGGACGGCGCTCGCCGGCCCGATCTCACTTCAGATGGACCAGCTTGGCGCTCAGCGCGCGATCACCCCAGCGCAGCCGGACGACATAGAGGCCGGCGCCGAGGCGGCCCAGGTCCCCGTCCGTCTCGGGCCAGCGCCACTGCCGGTCGCCGCCATGCAGGAGCGTCGCGCCCAGCCGCCGCCCCGCCACGTCGTAGACCTCGAGCCGCGCCGGTCCCGCATCAGGAGGTGTGCCGGCGAGGATGCGGACCGCCCCTCGCGCGGGCGTGGGGACGACGCGGAGGTAGCCCGCGCCGGAGGCGGCGCCCTGTCCCGCGGCCGTCGGCGGATTCAGGGCGGCCATGGCCGCCGCGTGGCTGCCGATGACCAACAGCGTCGACGAATCGGCGTCGTAGACGCTGTACCAGCCCTGATGCTCGTGAGGCGGATCGCCGATCCAGGGATCGCCTGGATTCCAGAAGGCGCCACCGGAGGCCAGGGGCCGTCCCTCGCCGGCCCAGGCCCAGAAGGCGCCGCCCACGGCCGGGCCGCCCGCCGCTGCCGAGGCCTCGACGTCCCCGTAGAGAGCCGCCAGGAAGGCCTCGCGGTAGGCAGTCCCCGCCGCGGGATCGTAGCTGCCGCCGTCCCGGGCCAGACCGAACTCCTCCAGGAGCGCGGGCTTGCTCAGGGCGGCCGCCGCCGCGAGATGGTCGGCGGTGTAGGCGCGGGCGGCGGCCTCTGCGCCCGTGTAAGTGCCGTCGGGATCCGTGGGATCGTACCAGCCCCAGTTCTGGGGCCAGACGTGGAAGGTCGTGAAGTCGATGTCGGGTCCGTCGTGATTGGCCGTGAAATCCACGCCGTTCCAGGCGGGCCACGGGGTGTCCCCCTCACAGCCGGTCGTCACCAGATGGACCGGGTCCAGGGACTTGAGCAGCGCCGCGGTCTCGTCGATCCACTGGTTGAAAGCATCTGCGTTGTTGTGAAAGCCGCGCGGCTCGTTGGCCAGTTCCCAGGCCATGATCGTCGGATCGTCGCGGTAGGCGAGGCCCGTGTAGGGATTGACGCGCTGAAGCAGAAACGCGATGTGGTCGCGGAAATCCTGCTGGGCGCCCTCGTTCGAATAGAAGTCCGAGGCGTAATCCTGGTAGACGTTCCAGTCGCCTCCCGGCTCCGGCGGCGGATAGGGGATCTCCCCGCCACCGTTCCAGTTCACGTACTGGGCCATGCCGCCCGACCAGGGCCAGAAGTTGTTGAGGCACATGATCGCGCGCAGGCCGTGCTCGCGCATCGCCCACAGCAGGAAGTCCAGCCCGTCCAGGACTCCGGCGTCGTAGACACCCGGCGCCTCCTGCAACGCGGGCACCATGCGCCATGGCTCGCTATCGGGACCTTCGCTGCCGGCCATGACCCGCAGGCAGCGGATCCCGAGGTGGTGCAGCTCGTCCAGCTCCCGGCTCAGCCGCGCGCGGTCTCCGCCCGCGCCCGCGGAACCCAGATTCATCCCGTACCAGTAGTTGGCGCCGGCGAAGTACCAGGGCTCGCCGTTCAGCGTGAACGTCTGGCCGTCGACCTGCACGAAGTCATCCGCCGCGGCGGCGCCGGATAGCAGCAGCACGGCCGTCACCAGCCAGGACCAGGTCTTCATATCCGACCTCCGGTGTCATCTCAGAAGCAGCATCTTCCTGGTTTCGGTGAAGTCCCCCGCCTCGACGCGGCAGAGGTAGACGCCCGATCCCTGCGGCCGGCCCCGATCGTCACAGCCGTCCCAGGCGACGACATGCTCGCCCGCCGGCAGCCTGCCGCTCGCGAGCTGCGCGACGTACCGGCCGTCGCAGGCGTAGACGACCAGACGCAGGTCGCGCGCGTCATCGAGGCGGAAGCGAATCCAGGTCCTGGGATTGAAGGGATTGGGATGGTTCTGGCGGAGCCGGCAACCCGCCGCGGCGGCCTGGCTCTCCTCGGCCAGCAGCTCGCAGGCCACCGGCTGGTTGTCCAGGTCGCGTGCGGCGATGCGTGGCGGGGCCGTCGCCGTGCCGTGGTTCGTCACGCGGAACAGCTCGCCGGCGCCGACGAGGTCGCGCCCTGCTCCCAGCACGGCGAGATCGACCGTCGGCGCCTCGCCGGCGCGATGCCGCAGGAAACAGGACGCGTCCTGCCGGTCGAGCAGCGCGCCGCGGGCCACCGCCACGTCGCTGGCGGGCCCGTCCAGGTTCAAGGAGAGGCCCTTGAGGCCCGCGCAGGGTTCGAGCAGGACGAGGGAATAGCCGCCTCCGTCGGCCGGGGACCAGCGCAGGCGCGCCACCGGATCCGTCCGGCCCGCTGCGGGCGGCAGCGGTCCGCCGGCGGCAAAGTTGAGCGCGAAGATCATGAGATCCTCGAAATCCACGCTGGCATCCGGAACGGGAACTCCGCTGCCGCTGCCGTCGTCCGTCGGCGCGATGTCCACCTCGTCCTTGAAGCCCGTTTCACCGCTGTGCAGGCCGTAGCCGCTGCCCATGGCGGTGACGTCCGCCGTGGAGACCAGGCCGTCGTAGGCCCCGTAGACACCGTCGCTGACGTCCCCCAGCCGGTAGTTGGTCGCGCGCGCATTGGCCGCGGCCGGCGGGCTCCAGTTGTCCGCGGTGTCGGCGGCGAGCACCTCGTAGTAGTAGACGCCCCGGGGAACGATGGAATCCGTGAAGACCTGGGCGGGCGCCGCCACGGTGCCGGCCAGGCTCCATGCGCCGCTGGCGCCCAGGGCGTCGTGGTCGGCCGGACGCGGTGGGACTTCCCCCGGATCCGCGTAGTGCGGATACGCCGAGGCGTCGGTACTGTCGCACCAGAGGCCGCGCCACACCTCCAGCCGGTCGAGGTCGGGATCCGACGGATTGGTCCAGCTCACGTGGATGCGTTCGTGGTCCGGTCCGGCGGCGATCGCCGTGACGGCGGCTGGTGGCTCCGTGTCGCCGCCGCCGAGCGTGAAGCTCAACTCGTCGCCGACCATGGCGCACGCCCACTGGCCCTGAGCACCGTAGGGCGCCGACAGGCGCGCCATGTCCACCGCCGCCGACTCGATGATGGCCACGGTGCTCGCGTCCGCGGGATGATACACGCCGAGATCGTCGTAATCCGGGTAGGCGTCATGGTAGAGGATCCAGAACGCGCTGGCCGCGGCCGGCAGTCCGGCGGCCGCCTTCTGGCGGACGATGCCGTACCAGTCCTCGAAGTAGAGGTCGCGCGTGGGCAGGGACCAGGCGCGGGGAATGCCGAACTCCTCGAGGATGACGGGCTTGCCGAGCAGGGTGGCGGCGTCGTCCACGTGGTCGCCGACCCAGTCCATCGATTCCTGATAGCTGAGTCCCCAGTGATGGGGCCAGGCGTGGAAGCAGGCGAAGTCGATGGCGGCCACCTGATGGTTGCGGATGAAATCGACGCCCCGGCTGCCGAAGGCAGGTCGCGGGTTGTGGTCGGGGCCGCTCGGGCCGTAGTAGCCGATGGACCCCGTCGTCAGCAGGTGCCGGTCATCGAGTGACTTGACCCAGGCCGCCATCGTCTCGATCCAGGCCTGGAGCGTGTCCCCGCTGGGATCGGACGTGCAGCGGGGCTCGTTGGCCAGCTCCCAGGCGAGGATGGTCGGGTCGTCGGCGTAGCGCCGCCCGTTGAAGGTGTTGACGCGGTCCAGCACGGCCTCGACATGGTCCTGGTACCACTGCCGGCAGGCGCCGTCGGTGTAGAAGTCGTCGTGGGCGCTGGCGGTCGGGCTCCAAGCCACGTACTGGTTCATGCCGCCGTAGTCGTCCCAGTTGTTGACGAAGGGCAGCACCAGCTGCAGGCCCAGCGAATCGGCTCGGTTCAGTACGTAGTCCAGCCCGACGAAGACCGCTTCGTCGTAGACGCCTGGCGAGACCTGGAGGGCGTCGTCGCCGCCATCGCTGAAGGCCCAGGTCCGGGCCACCGTCAGCCCCATGGCGGCCGCCTCCGCCAGCACCTCGTCGACGTAGGGGCGGAGGGCGGGATTCGCGGCGAAGACCATCAGGTAGTAGCAGTTCATGCCCGCGAAACGGAGGGGACCCTCGTCCCGCCAGAACCGAAGGCCCGCCACGCTCGTCCAGTCCGGATCGGCGGACTCTCCCGTCTGGTGGAAGCTCTCCTCGGTGAGCACGAAGCGGCACTTGTAGGAGCCCGCGGGCAGCGTCGTTTCGCCGGTGCAGAGCCGCTCGATCTCCGCGTAGACGCCCACGTCGACGGGCGCGAGCTCCTCGGCGTAGGCATGCGTCGGTTCACCAGGGCCGCCGCTGACCGTCTGCCAGCGCACCGGGCTGTCGCACGGGCCCGGCGTCCGCTGGTGTTCCCACCAGAGGACGTGATAGCTGCTGTCCAGGAGGAGGTCCCGCTCGGCGGCGCCGTACCGGTCCGTCAGGATGAAATCGAACAGCAGGTAGCCCTCGTAGATGTAGTCCGGATCGTCGTGGTGGGCCTCGTAATCCGCGTCGCTGGCGTTGCCCGGATTCGGCTGGTGGCGCCACCAGCGGCCGGCGTAGCCGAGGATCTCGTTGGTCGCGTCATCTCCCGCCGCACCCCAGAGGCCGGCGGGTTTCCCCACCAGCTTGATCTGATAGGCGAAGTTGGGTTTGAGGTCCGCGGCGGAGAGATGGCCCGTGAACGTGCCCGACCCCGCGGCGGTGTAGCTCACCGTCACGCTGCTCTGCTCGTAGATGACGCTGTCCTGGAACCAGCGGGAGTAGGAATTCGCCGCGATGTCCCGCCCCCGGTAGGGAGTGTCCGGCCAGGTCGTCACGTCGCCGTCGGCCACCAGCTCGATCGTCGCCCGCGTTCCGGCGGCGGTGCTGCTTCCCGCCGGGGCGGCTAGCAACGCCAAGCCGAGCAGGGTGATCGGGATTCGCCTCATGCCGCTCCTCCTGCAGTTGCAGTGATGATTACCACGCGATGCCAGGGCCGCCGCGGGGAAGGAGCTCGCCCGCCCCGCGGCGCCGTGTGCCTACTTGAGCAGCAGCATCCGCCGCGTCTCGCGCAGCGGGCCGGCCTCGAGGCGGTAGAAGTACACGCCCGAGGCCAGCGAGCGGCC
>JAFGBK010000066.1 GCA_016933175.1 Candidatus Krumholzibacteriota bacterium
GCGCGCACGGTCGCGGTGGAGGTGGCGCCGGTGGAGACCGGATCGATCGCGCGGATGCTGACCGTCTCCGGCGTGGTCGAGCCGATCCGCACCGTCGGGGTGAACAGCCAGCTCAGCGGCGCCCTGCTGTCCGTCCTGGTGGAGGAGGGGAACGCGGTCCGCGCGGGACAGGTCCTGGCCCAGCTCGACGACCGGGAGCTGCAGGCCGAGCTGGCCGCGGCCGAGGCCGCCTACCAGGTGGCGGAGGCCGCCTACGAGCGGGCCGTCCAGCTGCGCGACCGCCAGGTGATCACCCTGCCGGAGTACGAGCGCGAGCGCACGGCCCGCACCGCGGCCAAAGCCCACCTCGACCAGGTGCGGACCCGCCTGGAGTTCGCAACGATCACGGCGCCCATCGACGGCGTGATCACGAAGAAGGAGGTGGAGGCCGGCGACGTGGTGGGATCCCAGTCGCGCCTGTTCGACCTGGCCGACCTCTCGGTCCTGGTGGTCCTCGTCCAGGTCTCGGAACTGGACGTGGTCAGCCTCCACGAGGGGGATGCCGTGTCGATCGGCCTGGACGCCTTTCCCGGGCGGGACCTGCACGGGCGGATCCGGCGGGTCTTCCCCTCGGGCGACCCCACCACGCGCCTGGTGCCGGTGGAGGTGGCCCTGGAGGGCGAGGCGACGGATCTGGCCCGGCCGGGCTTCCTGGCCCGGGCCACCTTCGCCCTGGAGGAACATACCGGCGTGCTCCTGATCCCGGCCTCGGCCGTGATCGGCAGCGGCGGCGCCGAGGCGGTCTTCGTGGTGGAAGGCGGCCGGGCCGCGCGCCGCGTGGTATCGACCGGGCTGACCTGGCAGGGCCGGATCGAGATCGTCGCCGGGCTCGCAGCCGGCGAGACGGTGGTCACCCTGGGCAACAACGTCCTGCAGGACGGAGCCGCGGTGCGGATCGTGGGAGCGCCGGGCGCGGCCGGCGGATCCGACCGATGAGCGCGCCCCGGGATCATCGCGGGCTGCCCAGCTTCGCCATCCGCCGGCCCGTAGGCACGGTCATGCTCACCTCCATCGTGATCGTCCTGGGGATCTTCTTCCTCTCCGGCCTGTCCCTGGACCTGCTGCCCAGCATCGTCTACCCGATGATCCGCGCCTCCGTGACCAACCGCGGGGTCGAGCCCGAGGTCCTGGAGGAGACCGTGGGCAAGCCGCTGGAGGCGAGCCTGGCCACCACCGAGAACCTGACCCGCCTGGAGACCGAGATCCAGGAGGGCCGCGTCGGGGTCAACCTGCACTTCTCCTACGGGACCAACATCGACTTCGCCCTGCAGGACGCCTCCAAGAACCTGGATCGCGCCCGCGCCTCCCTGCCCGAGGAGGCCGACCCGCCCACCCTGTTCAAGTTCGACCCCTCCCAGATGCCGGTCTACGAGGCGGCCTTCTCCTCCGACACCCGGGACCTGGTCTCCCTGCGCGACTGGGCCGAGTACCGGCTGCGCCCCCAGCTTTTGACCATCGAGGGCATCGCCGCCGTCGACGTGGCCGGCGGTCTGGTCCGGGAGATCCAGGTCGTCCTGGATCAGGAGCGGCTGCGCTCCTACGGCCTCACCGTCTCCCAGGTCATCGAGGCGATACGCGACGCCAACCAGGACGTGGCCGCCGGGCGCGTTTCCTCGGACCGGCGCGAGGTGGTGGGCAAGACCGAGGGGAAGTTCCGCAGCGTGGCGGACGTGCAGGCGGTCCTGCTGCCGGTGCCGGGCGGCGGCCGGGTGCCGCTCTCCGAGGTGGCGGCGGTCCGGGACACCAACCGGGAGCAGCGTCTCTGGGCCCGCCTGGACGGCAAGCCCGCCATCAAGCTCTCGGTCCGCAAGCAGCCCAACGCCAACACCGTGGCCGTGGCCGACCAGGTGGACGCCCGGCTGCGGGACCTCGCGTCCACGGGGTTCATCCCGGGGGACATCGACCACGAGACGATCCAGAACCAGGCCACCTTCATCCGCAGCTCCATCAACTCGGTGCGCAACGCCGCCATCCTCGGGGCGACGCTGGCCATGTTCGTCGTGCTCCTGTTCCTCGGGTCCCTGCGCAGGACCTTCATCATCGGGCTGGCCATCCCCCTGGCCGTCCTGGCCACCTTCATGATGATGGGCCTGTCCCGGCTCACCCTGAACGTCATGACCCTGGGCGGGCTGGCCCTCGGCGTGGGGCTCCTCATCGACAACTCGATCGTGATGCTCGAGAACATCTTCCGGCGCAAGGAGGGCGGGCTGGACGATCCGAGGGAGGCCGCCCTGGTCGGCTCGAGCGAGGTGCAAGGAGCAGTGACGGCCTCCACCCTGACCAACTTGGCCGCGGTGGTGCCGTTCCTCCTCATCTCGGGTCTGGCCGTGCTGATCTTCCGCGAGCTCATCCTGACCATCTCCTTCGCCATCCTGGCCTCCCTCCTGGTCGCCCTCACCGTGGTTCCCATGCTGGCCAGCCTGCTGGCCAAGGTCCGATTCACGAGCGGCCTGGCCGGGTTCCGCCCCATCGCCGGCTTCGATCGGTTCATGGGGCGCATGCGGTCGGGCTACCGGGGCCTGGCCTCCCGGGTGGTGGTGCGCGGGCGCTGGATCGTGCTCGGGGTCGCGGCGCTGGCCCTGGCCGGCGCGGTCCTGGCGACGCGGAACCTGGGCACGGAGTTCCTTCCCCAGGTGGACGACGGAAACGTCATGGTGCGCATCAGCCTTCCCCCGGGGACCTCGGCCCTGGAGACCAACCGCGTGACGCGGGAGATCGAGGCCCTCGTGGGCCAGATGCCGGACGTGCGCGCGGTCTTCGCCACGGCCGGCGGGTACGTCTGGGGCGCGGGGACCAGCGAGCGATCGGGACGGGGATCGCTCGACATCGTTCTCGCACCCAGGACGGACCGGGAGATGAGCGCCGACGCCTGGGTGCGGATCCTGCAGGAGAAGATCCAGCAGCGAGGCTTCCCCGGCGCGCGCATCTCGGTCCGCCCGCCCCGCATCCGGGGGCTGCGCACCTCCATCGCGGGCTCGGCCGTGGCCCTGGACATCCAGGGCGACGACCTGCTGGAGCTGCAGCGCATCGGCGACCGCCTCATGCAGGCGCTGCGCGACGTGCGCGGCCTGGAGAACCTGGAGCCCTCGGCCGAGGAGGCCAGCCCCGAGCTCTCCATCCGGCTCGACCGGGAGCGGGCCGCCTACCTGGGCCTCAGCGTGGCCGCGGTGGGGCAGACCATCCGCACCGCCCTGGACGGGACGGTGCCCACGAAGTTCACCGCGGGGAACCAGGAGTACGACCTGCGCGTCATGTTCCCCCGCGAGCGCTTCACCAGCCCGGAGGAGCTGGAGTCGATCGCGCTGTTCCCCGGCCGGGCCGACGGGGCGCCCATCTACCTCAAGGACGTGGCCACCGTGCACGCCACCCTGGGGCCCACCACCATCCTCCGGCAGAACCAGAACCGCGTCCTGCGCCTGACCGGGGACGTCATCGCGGAGGTGGCCAGCGTGGGCGAGGTCAACGCGGAGATCCGGCGCCGGCTGGCCGCGATCGCGCTGCCGGAGGGGTACGGGGTGATCATCGGCGGCGAGGAGGAGTCGATCCGGGAGAACAACCGCCAGCTCGCGGTGGTGGTGGTGCTGGCCGTCTTCCTGGTCTTCGTGGTCCTCGCCGTGCAGTACGAGAGCGTGGTCAACCCCTTCGTCATCATCCTGGCCATCCCCCTGTCCCTCATCGGGGTCGGCCTGCTGCTCCGCCTGACCGCCACCGTGCTGAGCGCGCCGGTGCTGCTGGGGGTGATTCTCCTGGCCGGGATCGTGGTCAACAACGCCATCCTGCTGGTGGAGTACACCGAGCGGGGGCGGCGGGAGCGGGGCCTGTCCCGGGAGGAGGCCGTGGTGGAGGCCGGTTCGATCCGGCTGCGGCCCATCATCATGACCACCCTCACGACCCTGTTCGGGATGCTCCCCCTGGCGCTGGGCCTGGGGCAGGGATCGGAGCTCATGCGCCCCCTGGCCGTGGCCGTGGTGGGGGGGCTCTCGGTCAGCACCTTCCTGACCCTGTTCGTCGTCCCCAGCGCCTATCTCATCCTCAACCGCGCGGCCGCGAACCTGGCCGCGTGGCTGACCGGGCGGCAGGTCGAGGATTCCGGCGCGTCGCCGGCGGAGGGGCAGCGCCGGCCCGCGTGACCGGCGTGCGAGGCCGCCATCCTCGTCCACTCGCCGCCAGGAAGCGGAATCCGGCATCTCGCGGGCTCGATTTGGAGCCGTGAACCGACGCCTTCACGGTGGCCGGATCGGTCCGGCTGCTTTAAACTCTAGAACATCGGAAGCAGCGCCTTTCCTCTCACCGGGAGGATCTCGAGATGAAGCATCGTCGCCGCCGCCTGTTCCCTGCGCAGCACCTTGTGCGGATCATCGCCCTGCCCGTGCTGCTCTGCCTGGCCGCGCCGCTGCTGCCCGGCATCGCCTTCGCCCACGGCAACCTGCCGCCCCTGCCCGAGCCCGGCGAGCCCTACGCCGTCACCCGCGCGCGTCTCGAGGCGCAGGGCCTCTGGCATCCGAGCCGATCGCAGGGCCGCACGCCGCCGCCGAATCCGCAGGTGGGCGACACCTGGGACTGGTACGTCTGGGACCTGAGCGGCATGCCCGTCGCCACGCTGAAGCCCTGCACCGTGCGCGGCATGGGCGATCACTGCTACGTGGTCGTCGACGACGACGAGTGGACCGTCGGCATGGACCAGGCCGACGTGGACCGCATCGTCGATCGCTTCGACAACCATAGCGCGGGCAACTGGCCCGATCAGGGCATCTGGGACCTGAACACGTTCCATTTCGGCGATCCGCCGAACCCCCTGGACGGGCTCGACCGCATCTTCCTCTTCTACTACCGCTTCAACATCCCCGCCGACGGCTACTTCTGGGTCTTCGACCAGTACCCCGACGGCAGCACGCCGCCCTGGTCGAGCAACGAGTGCGACGTCATCTACATGGCGGTGGATGGCGGCCAGCCGGCCGGCGACTACATGCTGGCCGTCACCGCCCACGAGTTCCAGCACATGATCCACTTCGCCCGCGACGAGAACGAGGACAGCTGGGTCGACGAGGGGCTCAGCGAGCTGGCCATGTGGCTCTACGGCCACCCGGACGCCATCTCGAGCTTCAACACGCAGCCCGACAACAGCCTCGTCGCCTGGAACGGCACCTGGTCGGACTACATCAAGGTCTATCTCTGGACCCTCTACCTCTACGAGCAGTACGGCGGGCAGCCGATGATCTGGGCGCTGATCCACAATCCCCTGAACGGCATGGCCGGCTACCTCGACACCCTGACGGACATGCACTACACCGTGGCCATGGAGGACGTGTTCCGCGACTGGTCGGTGGCGAACTTCCTGGATGACACCGGCGTGCCCGACGGCCAGTACGGCTACGCCGGGGACGCCCTGCCGCCCTTCTCCCCCTGGCGCACGCACGGCAGCTATCCGGCCGGCAGTTCGAGCAGCGTGCAGAACTGGGCCGGAGAGTACGTGCGGCTCGTGGACATGGCGGGCGCGCCCAGCGTGACCTTCAATGGCGCGGACGCCCGCGACTTCCGCGTCTCGCTGATGGCGCTCGATCCGGTCCGGCCCACGCTGGTGCGCTTCATGGAGCTGGACGAGAGCAACGACGGCAGCCTCGTCTTCGCCGAGGCCCTGGGCTACGAGGAAGTGATCCTGACCGTCGCCAACGTCTACCCCAGCGCCGCGGCGACCTACAGCTACGCGGTGGACATGATCCCGACCGACGCGCCGGCGGGAGCGGCGTTGCTGCCCCGGCTGGCCGCCTATCCCAATCCCTTCAATCCCAGGACGCGGCTTGATTTCAGCCTGGCCGCGCCGGGCGCTGTGCGCCTGAGCGTGCACGACGCGCGCGGCCGCGAGGTCGCGCTGCTGCGCAGCGCGTCGTTCGCGGCGGGGACGCACCAGGTCGCCTGGCAGCCCGCGGGACTGGCATCCGGCATCTACCTGGCCCGTCTCGAGGTGGATGGCAGACTGCACGACACGACCAAGCTGGTCCTGGTCAAGTAGGCCGCGCGGCGGTCAGCGGACGAGCACCACCCGCTCGGACAGCGCCTGCCCGCCCGCCTGCAGGCGGCAGAAGTACACCCCCGAGCTCACGGCGTGCCCGCGCTCGTCCCGGCCGTTCCACGCGATGCGGTGATCGCCCGGCGCGAACGGGCCCGTCGCCAGGGTGCGCACCAGGCGGCCCGAGATGTCGAAGACCTGCAGGCGGCACTCGGCGCCGCGCGCCAGGGAGAAGGCGATCGCCGCGTCGCCGCCGTCCGGCCGCCAGGGATTCGGGCGGCTCGGCAGCAGCCGGGCGCCCGGACCTGCCTGCGGCTCCCAGCCGGGGGCCGCGGTGGCCGTGGGCGTGTAGGTCTCCACGGCGAAGTCGTCGATGGCCGCCTCCAGGAGCGACGGGATGTTCAGGTCGCAGATCCGGAAGCGCACGCGCACCTGGCTGGTGAAGGGGATCAGCCCCTCCAGGTCCAGGAAGACCCTCCGCCAGGAGTTCTCGTTCCACGAGAAGCGCTCCAGGGGCACCCAGGTTACGCCGCCGTCGCTGGAGATGTCCGACGCGAACTCGTCGTCGGCGCTGATCAGGATGTGGCCGAACCAGCGCCAGTAGCTCAGGAAGACCCGGTCGGCGCCGGCGAGGTCGAAGACGGGGCTGAGCAGCGTCGTGCAGCCCCCGTCCACGTTGTGCGCGAAGGGGCCCTCGCCCGGCTCGCCGTTGCCCGTGACGAAGCACTTCACGCCGGGATCGGGCGTGTGGTCGTCCTCGGGCTGGACCGGGACGCCGCCCTGCTCCGTCCCCACGGGATCGGCGCGCACCCAGATGCCGTTGGTGGCGTCGTCGCCGATCACGCCGAGATACCAGCCCGGATCCGCCGGATCCTCGCAGTCGTAGGCATAGAACAGCGCGGTGCTCAGCAGGGTGTAGCAGTCGGCCGGGGCGCCCGCGGGATTCGCGCTCTCGTGGCCCAGGCCGTCCACGGCCTGGACGTAGTAGTCGATGGCGGTGTCGGGGGGCACCGGGGGCAGGGGCGCCGCGTAGAGGTCGCCTCCCTGGCAGGCCATGGGCGCGCCGACCCAGGCGCCCTGGTTGATGCGGAAGACCAGCTGCGCCGACGCGACGGTGCTGTAGTCGACGATGGTGGCCGAGATCGGATCGGGGAGGCCGCCGCCGGGAAGCGTGCCGGCCTGGCTCACGCCGGCGATCTCCGGGCCGGCGACGTCCGTCATGGCGAAGTCCTGGACGACGCAGCCCCCGCTCTCGACAACGAC
>JAFGBK010000067.1 GCA_016933175.1 Candidatus Krumholzibacteriota bacterium
ACGTGGAGGTCCAGGCCGTCGAACAGGCGCTTGGTGCCGAAGGCCTTGGCCAGCTTCTCGGCCGCCAGGACCGTGTTGCCGCCGCGACGCGCCGGGCTGAGGCGCACGCGCAGCGTGCGCTCCTCGCTCGGCTTGTCCAGCCGCTCCATCTTCTCCAGGCGCTTGCGGCGGCTCTGGGCCTGCTTGGTCTTCTGTCCGACGATGTTGCGCCGGATGTACTCCTGCATCCGGGCGATCTCCTCCTGCTGCCGCTCCCAGGCCAGGCGCTCGAGGCGGTCCCGTTCGCGGCGCTCCTTCTCGAAGAAGGCGTAGCCGCCGCTGTAGCGCGTGAGCTTCGCGTCCTTGAGGTGCCAGGTCACGCGGCACAGGCGGCCCAGGAAGCTGCGGTCGTGGCTGACCATGAGCAGGGCCGCCTTCTCCTGGAGCAGGTGGTCCTCCAGCCACTCGATGGCCGCGAGGTCCAGGTGGTTGGTGGGCTCGTCCAGGAGCAGGAGGTCGGCCTTCTGCAGGAGCACGGCGGCCAGGGCCGCCACGCGCTGCTCGCCGCCGGACAGGCGGGCGACGGGGGTGTCGTGGTCGGCGGGGCGGAAGCCCAGGCCCGTCAGCGTGGCGGCCGCGCGCTGGTCCAGATCGTAGCCGCCCAGCACCTCGAAGCGATGGTGCAGGTCGCCGTAGCGGGCCGCCGCCCGCTCGTGCTCGGGGCTGTCGGCGGGCAGGGCCTCCATGTGGGCCAGGGCGCGCTCCATGCGGCCCTCCAGCTCGGCCAGGTCCGCGCACTCGGCGCGGACGGCGGCGGCCAGCGGCCGGTCGCCGGCCAGGGCGTTGTCCTGCCGCAGGTGGGCCACGCGCAGGCGCCGCTGGCGGTCGACGGAACCCCGGTCGGGGCGCAGCTCGCCGGTGATGAGGGAGAAGAGGGTGGACTTGCCGGCGCCGTTGCGGCCCACGACGGCGCCCCGCTCCCCCGGCTCGATGGCCAGGTCCGCCTCGCGGAGAATGGGGGTGCGACCGTAGTCGAAGCTGACGCCGCTGAGGTTCACGAGGGACATGCGCGTAATGTACACAGGCCGCGCCGCCTTGTCATGGCCGCGGCCGCGGCGCGGCGCAGCGGGGCGGACCGCGGCGCGTTGCCAGGGGACCCCCGCTCTGCTAGCTTCGTGCCATGCTGCTGCCGCTCAAGGACATCAACCCGACGCGCCACACCCCCTGGGTGACCATGGGCCTGGTGGGCGCCAACGTGCTGGTCTTCCTGGTCCAGCTCGGCATCGGCCTCCAGCGCTCGGTGATCCTGGGCGGCTTCGTGCCCTCGCTGCTCTTCGGCGGGGAGCCCCTGGCCTGGCGCCTGCCCGACGGCGTCGCGGCGCCGGCCCTGGCTCCCGTCGCGACCCTCTTCAGCAGCATGTTCATGCACGGCGGCTTCCTCCACCTGGGCGGCAACATGCTGTACCTGTGGATCTTCGGCAACAACGTGGAGGATCGCCTGGGCCACCTGAACTTCCTGGCCTTCTACCTGCTGGGCGGCCTGGCGGCCGCCATGAGCCACGCGCTCATCCACCCCGGCTCGGAGCTGCCCCTGGTGGGGGCCAGCGGCGCCGTGGCGGCGGTGCTGGGGGCCTACTGGCGCCTCTATCCCCGCGCGCGCGTGCGCTGCCTGGTCTTCCTGTTCTTCTTCGTGACCTTCCTGGAGCTGCCGGCCGCCCTGGTGCTGGGCCTGTGGATCCTCATCCAGTTCATCAGCGGGGTCCTGGGCCTGGGCGTCGGCTCGGGGGGCACGGCCTGGTTCGCCCACATCGGCGGCTTCCTGGCGGGCATCGTCCTGCTGATGATCATGGGCGTCAAGCGGGGGCCGCGCCAGCCGCGGGTCCGCTTCCACAGAATGTAGGAGATGGCATGAGCGAGTCCCTGCGCTTCGAGGTGTTCACGTCGGAAGGATCGCCGGCGGCGGCCGCGCTGCCCGGCGACGGGGAGCTGGACGCCCTGGCCGGCGAGGCCCTCGTCGCTCGCGGAGCCCTGCTGGAGCGACGATGCGCGGGCGCGGACTTCCTGGGCTGGCTGGACCTGCCCCTGGCGGCCGAGGACTGGATCGAGGACGTGCTGTCGCTCTCGCTGGACCTGGTGGCCGAGGTGGACCACCTGGTGGTCGCTGGCATCGGCGGCAGCTACCTGGGCGCGCGGGCCGTGCTGAAGGCGCTCTCCGCGCCGGGGCCGCGGGGCGGGCGCGTGGTCCTGGACCAGGCGGGCTGGGAGCCCGTGGGCCCCGAGATCCACTTCGCCGGCCACGACCTGAGCGGCGCCGCGCTGGACGATCTGCTGCGGCGGCTGCACGGCAACACCTTCGCCGTCAACGTCATCAGCAAGAGCGGGACGACCCTGGAGACGGCCGCGGCCTTCCGCGTCCTGCGCGAGGAACTGGTCAAGCGCCACGGCACAGAGGCCGACGACTACATCATCGCCACCACGGACCCCGACCGCGGCGCCCTGCGGGCCATGGCCCGGGCCCGCGGCTGGCGCAGCTTCCCCATCCCGCCCGACGTGGGCGGGCGCTTCAGCGTGCTCTCGCCCGTGGGCCTGGTGCCCCTGGCCGCGGCGGGCCTCGACGTGACGGCGCTGCTGGACGGCGCGCGGAGCATGCGCGAGCGCTTCCTGGCCGAGCCGGAATCGCCGGTGGCGGCGGCCGCCCAGCTCCTGGCCGATCCCGTCCTGCACTACGCAGCCCTGCGGCAGCACCTGCGGCGCAGCGGCAAGGCCGTCGAGGTGCTCGCCTGCTTCGAGCCGGCCCTGGCGGCGCTGGGCGACTGGTGGGCCCAGCTCTTCGGCGAGAGCGAGGGCAAGGGTGGGCAGGGCCTCTTCCCCGCCCGCGTCGCCTACACGACGGACCTGCACAGCCTCGGACAGTACCTGCAGGACGGGCCGCGGCACCTGTTCGAGACCTTCCTCCACGTGGAGCACCCCGCGCCCGGGCCCATCCTCGCCGCGGGCGGCGGCGAGCGCGACGGCCTCGACAATCTCGCCGGCATGAACCTGGCCGAGATCAACCGCGCCGCCGAGCGCGGCACCATGACCGCCCACGACGCCGGCGGCGTCCCCGTGCTGCGTGTCAGCGTGGCGCGCGCGGACGAGTCCGGCCTGGGCGAGCTGATCTGGTTCTTCGAGGCGGCCTGCGCCGTGAGCGCACTCATGCAGGGGGTCAACCCCTTCGACCAGCCCGGCGTCGAGGCCTACAAGGCCGAGATGCGCCGCCTGCTGGAGCGCTGACGGGCTCGAAAGGCCTAGTCGGCGCCCAGCGATTCCAGGTACGTCACCACCGCCTCGTGGCCGTTGCCTCTGGCCAAGCTCAGGGGCGTATCGTCGCCGGCGGCGACGTTGATGTCCGCGCCGGCCGCGTGCAGCTTCTTGGCCGCCTCCAGGTGACCTTTCATGCAGGCGAGCATGAAGGCCGTGGCGCCGGTCTCGGCCCTGCGGTCGACCCTGGGTTCCCTGCCCAGGATGATCTCGACGATCTCGGTGTGGCCGTTCTCGCTGCACGCCATCAGTGGCGTGAATCCCTTCTTGCTGGTGGCGTCGATCTCGGCGCCCTCCTCGACGAGGATGCGAGCGCAGTCCGCGTGTCCCTTCAGGGCCGCGTAGTGGAGGGCGGTCCACCCATCCTTGTCGAGAAGTTCCGTGTCGGCTCCAGCCTCCAGCAACTCCGCAAGGCACGCACTGCTGCCGTTGGCGGCGGCGATCATCAGCGCCGAGACCCCATCCGGCTTCCGGGCGTCGACGTCGGCGCCAGCGGCGATCAGCAGGGAGGCGATCTCCTCGCCGTCCTCCTCGGTGGCGTGCATCAGCGGGGTCCAGCCACCCGCGTTGGCAACGTCGACCGGCGCGTCCTGCGCGATCAGCATCGATACGGCCTCGGGGTGGCCGAAGGCGGACGCAGCCTGCAGGGCCGTCCATCCGTTTGCGTTCGCCAGCGTGACGTCGGCGCCGTGATTGATCAGGAAGCGGGCGACAGTCGTGTGGCCCTTCTCGCAGGCACCATAGAGGGGAAAGAATCCCTTGTGATCCTGGGCGTTGATGTCGGCGCCGAGATCGACGAGCGCCCGGGCCACGTCCATGTGTCCGTTGAGAGCCGCCTCCTGAAGCGCCGTGTGGCCCCGGTTCTCCTTGCTGTCGACGTCCAGCCCCAGGCCGCCGAGATGCTTGACCATCGCGGCGTGCCCCTGCTGCGCGGCGAAGTACATCGCATTCTCTCCGTCGCTACTCACATCATCGAGCCGGCCTCCCTTTTCCAGAAGCAGGTCGAGCACCTCCACGTGACCGTGGGCGCCCGCCAGGAGGGTGGGCGTGACGCTGGTCGCGGTCCGGGCCTGTATATCCGCGCCGGCGTCGACCAAGAAGGCGACGAGATCGCGGTTGCCGTCCTTGGCTGCGATCATGAGGGGTGTCCAGCCCGCCTCGTTCTTGGGATCGACGGCGGCACCGCTGTCCAGCAGACTTTTGGCTATTTCCAGGTGCTCATGGGCGCAGGCGGTCATGAACGGCGTCGTCCCATCCAGCATGGCGGCATGGATATCCGCACCGGCGTCTATCAGCAGCGCGACGATATCCCGGTGTCCCATCTCGGCAGCCGCGTGCAGAGCCGTGGCGCCGCTTTCCATCGTGCTGCGGGCATCGGCATCCTCGTCGAGCAACAGGGCGACGATAGCCGAGAAGCCCTTGTAGGAAGCGATCATGAGCGGTGTCGATCCGCTGCTGATCGAGGCGTCGATGTCCGCTTCGGACGCAAGGAGCATCCTCACGATCTCCGCGTGGCCGTTCTCCGCCGCGTGGAACAGCGGCGTCGCCCCGCCCCGGCTGCGGTTGTCGACGGCCGAGCCCGCGTCGATGAGAAGCTCGGCGATGTCCGCATGGCCGTTGATGGCGGCGAGGCTCAACGCCGTGTCGCCGTCGCCGTCGGTGGCCTCCAGATCCACATCGCGGGCGATCAGCAGCCTGACGATCGGCAGGTGGCCGTTCGACGCGGCGAGGTAGAGCGCTGACATCCCGTTCGCCGCCGTTTGGTCGGGATCGGCCCCTCGCGACAGGAGCAGCTCGACGACCTCGGTGTGCCCGTTCTCGGCCGCCACGAGAAGCGCGGTCCCCCCTCCCTCGTGTTGGACGTCCACCGGCACTCCGTGCTCGACGAACGTCTTCACCAGCTCGGCATCGCCCTTCTGGCTGGCAAAAAAAAGTGTCGTCGCGCCGTGATAGGTGGCCACCTTGGGATCCGCGCCGCGTTCCATGAGCAGCTTGGCCACCTCTCCGTGGCCCTCCGCCACCGCCGCCATGAGAGGTGTTCCGCCTAAGTTGTTGCGGGCGTCGATGGACACTCGCGCATCGAGCACCAACCGCACGACGTCTAGATGTCCCTCCTGCGAGGCAATATGCAGCGGCGTGTCACCCACAGCATTAGACAGATCCGGCGCGGCGCCGTGTTCCAGGAGCAGCCGGCAGATGTCCTCGCTGCCGGCCTCGGCGGCCAGGAAGAGGGAAGTGCGGCCCTCGTCGTCGGCGCCGTTCACGTCGGCCCCCATCGAAAGCAGGAGCTCCACGGCGCCGATGTGTCCCCGTGCGGCCGCGCAGTTGAGGGCGGTCCGGCCCTCGGCGCCGCGCTCCTCGATCCCGGCGCCGCCGGCGAGCAGCGCCGCCAGCGCGTCCGTGTGGCCCTCTAGCGCGGCGGCGTGGATGGCGGCATCGCCGTCCTTCTTGAGGGCGGGATCGGCTCCCCGGGACAGCAGCAGCTCGATGATCTCCGTGTAGCCACTTAGACTCGCCGTATGGAGACCCGTCACATCATCGTCGTTGGTCTCATCCGGATCGGCGCCCCGGTCGAGCAGGGCCTCGGCGATCTCCACGTGACCGCCATCGCAGGCGACCATCAGGGCCGTAGTGCCGTTCCTCGTCTCGAGGTCGAGATCGGCACCCGCCTCCACGGCCATGCGGAAGATCTCCATGTTGCCGCCCTGGATGGCGCCGAAGTACTGCGGGCGTCCCTCCACGTCGCGCTCGTTGAGAGACAGTCCCAGATCGAGGGCCTTCCGGTAGATATCGATGTTCCCACCCGCGCCGGCGAACATGATGAGATTGCGACCCTGGTTGCTCCTGAGGCGGGGATCCACACCCCGCTCCAGCAGGGACTCGAAGATCGCGAGCGAGCCGCTCCAGCAGGCGGCCATCAGAACGCTGCTTCCATCCCGGCCGCGCACCTTCGGATCGGCGCCGCGTTCCAGCAGCAGATCGAAGGCGTCCTCGCGGCCCTCGAAGGCGGCGGCCACGAGTGCCGTACCGCCTCCCCGGTTGGCGGCCTCGATGTCTGCCCCCCCATCGAGCAGATGGGCGATGACGTCGGTGTGGCCACCCGCGGCCGCCAGGATCAGGGCGGTACTGCCGTTGCTGTTCCTGGCTTCGATGTCAATCCCTTCCTCCAGGCCAGCTTGGACCTTCTCGAGGTCCCCCAGCTCGGCTGCCTGGAGAAAGGCGGATTCGCTCATCGCGCTCGCGGCCAGGGGGAGCGAAACGAGCAGCAGCCCTGCAATCACCTTACAGAAACGCATCGATACCGACATGAAACCCCTCCGGAGTTGCTGTTCCGATTACCTCGTGAAGTCGCCTCGTGGCCTTCTCTGCCCGAACCCGTCATGGCGATGGATGCTTCTTGTTTATACCACAGCGCAACGCGACCGGCCTCCATGCACGCCGGAGATCGCTGTACCTGCTTCAAAGTGCGCCGATCCAGCCGATCATCAAGCCTCGCACCGTGGCCCGGGCGGGATCGCCCGTGTCGGGATTCATGAGGGTCGGGTTCCCTTCCGCGTCTCGATCACGCAGGTCGTCGAACTTGCCCCAGCGGTAGCCTATCCACATGCCGGACGGCTTCTCGCCCGTGAAGTCGAATCCCGACCGCTTGATGAACTCGAGGCTCACTCCATAGAGCCAGCCATTTGCGGAGAAATGGCTATGATATGCATCCCCCCTGATCCAGGCATGGAACAAGTTTGCCGAGCACTGCAGGCGGTATCCCTTGTCAGACAACTGCAAGCGCAACGGTGTCACGTAGTGAACAGAGGCTCGCAGCTCCGGCCATCCTTCCATGTCTTCATCATCTGACAGGACCATGGTCCCGATTCCCAGGTTAACACCCAGCGAGCTGGCCAGCACGGACCCAGTCTGCACATGAAGCCCGATATCCGCGCCGACTCCGGTAAAAGGCGTGCTAATATCACCAACATCCCTTTTCCTTCCGCTGAATCTGAAGCTGGCATGGGGACGGAAGGTCAAGAACCAGCGCCTGCCGCTCACGGATGGCGCTCCGTCGGTTCGCCCTTGGCGCAACTCGTCAAGTCGAGAGCGGTACTCACCGAGGAGCGCTACTGGCCATCTCCAGAGCGAGTCGATGCAGGTTGCTTGGCTGACCAGCTCGACTGATTTCTCGAGGCGGCGCGTTTCGACGAGGTGGGGCCTATCGATGGCAAGGTAATGCAATTCACTCTCACCGCGCGCGAAGCGCTGGGCTTCATCCACGAGGGGTGCCGCTTTGAACCATGCCCGGAAAGCATCTCGATCCGCTTGGCAGTCCGTTGGATTCGATTCGGAGAGGGCGTCGAACAAGGTCAATGAGTTCCAATGGTCGCAACTCAGACGGAAGGACTCGGGCACGGAGGCGCCGACTTGCCCTAGGCTGTAATCGGACTCAACGATCAGCGCTGAATAGATGCGGCCTTCCAGGTGATGGGGAAGCCTCGGCGAGAGCGTCGAGGCTTGATTCGAAGAATACGCATCCGGCGCAGCGCATTCGGCAACTCGACACCACTCGTTCTTGAAGCGTACCTTCCTTGATCGAAGCGTAACGTTGAGCTGGTAGGGCAAGGGCCGTTTCGTGAACAGGGATTCCAAGCCCCTCTTGCCCACTATGGGAAGCTTGCCTGACAGCGCGAAATCCGTGCGACCCGCCTTTATCTCGACGCTGGCGGGTATCGACGGCGTCCCTGGCGAACCCATGTCGTAGAATGGCGATCCAGGCATCCCGCTGGGGGGATCTCCGGGTGAACCGTGACTGCCAGAGGAATATCGAATTTCCCCCGCTCGGAAAATGGTGTAATCCCGACCGCCGATCTCCACGTACTCCTGGGGAAATCCGATCACCGAGTAGGCGGAGTCGGCCACCTCGCTGTCAGGCGCGAGCAAGCTGTCGAGCCGTGCGACCTCCTGGAAGATCCTGGCTGTCTGAACGCGCGAAGAGCATGCGGCACCGAGCAGAACGGCCAGGGCGAGACCGGCCGAGAGTAAAACTGCCGTTCGCTGCCTTCCGCATCCCCGAACCGGCCACATGGGGGTGCCGGCGGCCGACATGCTAGCCGGGCCTCCGCACTGGCTCTCTGCGCATGAAGACCCGATAGTAGATCTTCGAGGAATCGTTCCAGGCGTGATAGACATCCGCTTCGCGGTGTTCATCTGACTTCCTCTCATCTTCTTCTGATTGATAGTGTAGATGGAAATCCGCTGGATACCCGGACCACCAGGCGGGTGCCGGCCAGGAGGCATCATGGCCACGGCGACCAACGACTCCAGGATTGCTATTGCACGCCGACGGAAGCCCTGCGCGAAGAAGGCCGTCGAAGGCAACCAGTACAGGGCCGATCGGGACTTTATCTTCCTCCGGATCCAGCCGGCCACCGGCACGGGACATGTTTGTCGAAAGCAGTTTCGCACGCACACGTAAAAGCTCGGCCGGGTTCGTTCCCCCGATGCGCCAGTAATCCACCCAGATGCTGTCCGCGGCATGCTCGACCAGGTCGGGCAGGTCATGGAGACGCCGAATCACGAATGCCTCGAGGGGGCTCAGGCACTCGGCCTCTAAATGCTCCACTCTCGCCCCTTCACTAGCTGTCAAGAGAGCGAAGCCCTTTGTCTTGGGGACACCTAGCCGCTGGCCCTTGAAGCCCATACCGCTGGCGGCTGGCCGGCAACTCAACTCATCTCGGCCCACATCGTCGGTTTGCGCCAACGCAACACCCGGTAGCGGATACCAGTCCTCGCGGTATCGAATGGCCGGCACCGCCACTTCCCGTCCATCGCCATTCTCCTGAGTGCGGTGCTCGGCGATGATGGGAACGCCGTTCATGTCGAAGTCGAGAGTGTCATGGCGTATGGCCATATCGTCATCAGGCGAGCCAGCTTCGGGCGAACAGGACACGCACAGGATTCCGACCCCGATCACCGCCAGGCGCCGCATTATCCGCCAGGCAGGCAGGGAGTGGAGTCGAGCCACTCCCCTCGCTCCATTATTCGAGACTGTGCCATCGGCCATGCGACTGCCTCCTTCGAGTCCCCGGCCGCCGGTACGGTGGAACCGAACCGGCGGCCGGGCAAGTATTCCGCGAAAGAAGCGTCACTTCAGCAAGGTCAGGCGGGTGTTGACTGCATACCCGTCCGCATGAAGTCGCGCGAAGTAGATACCGCTGGCAGCGGCCTCGCCACCATCGAGGCGGCCGTCCCAGATCCGCTCATGCGTTCCAGCGCCCATCCACTGCCCGTGGAGAAGCGTGCGTACGCGGCGGCCGGCAACGTCGTAGATATCGAGCCCCACAACGCCGTCCTGCGGCAGCACGAAGGGAATCCGTGTCCTCGGATTGAAGGGATTGGGGTAGCTCGGCCCCACGGAGAGAGCCAGCGCGGAAGGTGTCTCCTCCGCGTCGGTCGGAGGGTCGAGCCGCACCTGGATACGCCTCACCTCGCTCCAGTCACCCCAGACGCCATCGAAGACCGTGCAGACCCGCCAGCGAGTCAGCACGGCCTCGCCGAGCAGATCGGCGACACTGCCCGTAAGGTTGGGAGTGCTTGAGGAGTACTCGGCGAACTGGACGGGATCGTCGAAGTCCCCCTCGGCGAACTGGAAGACGTACTCCTCGCCACACACGGCCGCTTCCCATGCGAACGCGATGGGAGTGTCGAAGGAATAGATCTCCAGGAGATCATCGGGTGACAGAAGCAGGGGCGGAAGGGATTCCCGCAGGGTGATGAAGTGGCGCGTTTCGCTCCAGGCACCCGGACCGTCGGCGCTCACCGCCCGAACCCGCCAGCAGAGCGGCGACGCGGCGGTGTAGTAGCCCTGAAGGCTAGTATAGAAAGTGGCTTCCTCGAGTTCGAAGACGCGTATGTTCTCCGGGGTCTCGAAGTTGTCCGGCGACCAGTGCATCTCGTAGTACACGGCGCCGTCGACGGTCATCCAGGAGATGTCGAAAAACTCGTTCCGCGGAATGTAGAAGCAATCCTCCGGCGCCAGCAGCTCGACGGTCGCACAAGTGGTGACGATGTGGCGCACCGGGCTCCATTCACTGTCCTGGCACTCGCAGATCGTCTTGAAGCGCCAGTAGAGAGGTGCGTCGCCCGTGTAGATTCCCTGGAGCGAAGTGGTGAAGACAGGCTCGTCGAGCTCGTATTCGGTGATATTCGCCGGATCGATGAAGTCGTCCGTCGACCACTGGAGCAGATAGGTGGCACCGCAACCCACCGGCTCCCACTCGAAGGTGAAGAACTCGTCAATGGGAACGAAGAACCAATCCTCCGGAGCGAGGACGATGGGTATCTGGCAGGCCGTATAGATATGCCACACCTCGCTCCACTCGCTCTCGCCATCCACGCAGATCGCCTTGACGCGCCAGCACAGGGGGGCTTCGCAGGGATAGCTGCCCTGAAGGCTCGTGTAGAACTCGTTGCCTTCCACGACATGCACGGAGGTGTTCTCGGAAGTGGCGAAGCAGTCGGAGGACCACTCCATCACGTAGTAGAGGGCGCAATCGACCGGTTCCCATGACATGGTGAAGAAGTCATCGATGTGAATGCAGAACCAGTCCGCCGGCGCCGCCAGGATCGGGGGGGCGCAGGTTGGCGGGACCGTCAGCATGTGACGGATTTCACTCCAGTCACTGTCACCCGATGCGCAATGGGTCTTGACGCGCCAATGGAGGGGATCGGCACAGTCGTAGGTGCCCTGGAGGCTGGTGGGAAAAGTGTTCGATTCGACGACGAAATCCTTGACCATATCCGGATTCTCGAGGTCGCCCGTAAACCACTGCAAGACGTAGTAGTCGGCGTACGGAACCTCGCTCCACTCGATGGTGAAGGGGTCGTCGATGGCGATGTAGAACCAGTCCTCGGGAGCGATCAGCTCGGGTGGAGAACAAGACTGGGCGAGGACCGCAGATGGCCCTAGCAGGCATATGATCATGATCGTAAGAAAAAGCGTAAAAGATCGGCGGTTTCTCATCGCACCATACCTCACGGTGAAGGCCCCTGACTCTCATGAAAGACAGCGAGTATTGCCCTCGTCTGTCCTTCTCTTTCTGGATGGAGTCTATCCGTGGAGTGCGATCGGTTCACCTGACAGGATCCGTCACCATGCGCCAGTAACGGTCAGATCGGAACGTCTTGTAATGGGAAGCGGAAGTCGATATCCGTCACCTGGCGTCAGCCGCCACGCTGGCGATTGGGTCACGTAATGCGTTCACTTAAAGGCCATTAGCGGTGGAACGGGCATCCTGGACATGCTAAGCTCTCGTGATCGGATCCAGCCGGAAGCTCCCACGGTCTGGTACTCCCTACGAGAAGCGGCATCCCAGAACGATGCCACCGGTGTTGGGCGGATCTGCGTAGCGACGGCAGGGCATGAAAGACACGACAGCGCGCAATGTTCTGGTCGAGGGAACCCCCTTTTTCGACAATTGCCTACGGCTGCAACTCGAGCAGAACCTCACCACCGATGACATCCTGAAGCGATCAGGCCTCTCGCCTAAAACCCTGGAGAGAATCCAGAAGAGAAAGGTGAAGAGTGTTCAGAGGCACACCATCATCAAGATGGCGCGCTGCTTCGGTGTGACCTACTACGAATTGATGGGCGAGCTGCCCCCCACAAATTCCGCTCCTCCCCCGACAGCCGATCGCCACCGACGACGCCGCCTCCGCTCTTGGATGCTCATCCTGTCTCTTCTCCTGATAGCCGTGGCAACCGCCTGGACTCTGCCGGGCTGGCTGGCTCAGCCCATCGAACATGTCGTCGATGGCAAAAGGATCCTCGGCAAGTCGTCCGGTAATGGGAAGGTCGTCTGGACGCGTGATCACCTGTCCGAGGTCTTCGTCACCGCCATGAGTCCCTGGCTACCTCCGGCGGGACTTTTCGGCAGGTTGGATCCGAAAAACAGGGACAACCTGCTCGTTTACGGCCTCTTTTCCAACGGCAGCGATGGAGGTCGCCTTTTCGTGGTCAACAGCCGTACGGGAGAGCTGATCTGGAAGGATCAGCCTGACGTGCCCCAACTAGTTCGTTTCTACGGTCGAGACCTGATTGAGAACGGGAACATCATCGTCCGTTCTCTCTGGTTCGCGGATGTCGACGGAGACGGGACTAGAGAGCTCATCGTCATCTACTCACAGGACCCCTACTACCCCTCCTATGTCCGGATCTACGACGCGAGCGGGAGGATACTCGGCACCTACTTCAACGATGGACACCTGACCTCGTTGCACGCCGAGGACCTAGACGGTGACGGCAAGGATGAGATCCTCGTGGGTGGGACGAGCAATAGACACGCGGACAGCGCTGTTTTGCTGCTTCTGGACCAGAAACACTGCAACGGTGGCAGCGTCGACTCGGTTTTCCACCCTCATCCCGGATTCTCTGACATGGCCATGATACGGCTTCACTTGCCCCGATTCGACGACGAGCTCATGCACCTCCTGCAATGGGATCGTCCGGACATTCGTACCATTCAGGTCCTGCGGAACGGCGACAACGAGCCGACCATCCAGATCGGATTGGGCATCCACGACAAGGTCACTCGGGTGAAGATTCTTCTCGACAAAGATCTAACCCCTCGACATGCCAATCCCACGGACTATTTTCGCACCATGGCCAGTGAGTGGATTCGAGAGGGAAAGACCGAGGTCGACTATTCCAGCCAGCAATACCTGAATCGGTGGCTTCAGGGCTCTGCTCGGTACACGGTCGGCCACTGGATGGCAGAGCAGGAGCCCGAAGCCATCGCCCACGATCGATAGACACTCAGCACCTTCGTGCCCCGCGGCGCATCGAACCCGTGGGGCCGCGCTGGCAAGACCAAGCCTCGCTAGGCCGGCATCAGTAGAAGTCGCGCTCGAGGGCGACGCGTCCCTGGAAACCCCCGTAGCGAAAGCGCTCGGCGGCCTCGCCGGCCGGGCCGCCGCCACCGCCCTCGCCGCCGCCCGGCACGCGCAGGGGCGCCATCTGGCGCAGGGCCGCGCGCAGGCGCCAGCGGCCGGCCACCGCCACCGATCCCGACACGTCGAGCTGGATCAGCGTCAGGGCCGGCAGGGGCAGGTCCGAGCGGTGGTGGTCCCAGCGGAAGAACCAGGGGTAGAGGGTCCACACCCGCTCCTTCCAGTCCAGAGAGCCGCCGCCGGCAAGCCAATGGTGGCGAAGCGCTAGGTCGGCCCGCCAGCGGCGGCCCGCCAGGCGGCGGCCCGCGCCGACCGTCCAGACGAGCAGCCGGTAACGAAGGTCGTCGATCTCGTAGCGGGGACTGGAGAAGACGGTCCAGAAGGAGAAGGGCCAGGGCTCGAAGAAGCCGCCGTCGACGCGGGCGTTCCACTCCTCGACGCCGGCCAGGAGGCTCCAGCGGTCGGCCGGCCGGGGCAACCGCGCCGACAGCTCCAGGCCGTGGGCGCGGAAGTGCAGGTCCGACAGGCGCAGGTAAGCGTCGCCGTCAGCGTACAGCCCGAGGTCGACGTAGCCCCAGTCGGCGTGGGCATCCAGGCGCAGCGGGCCGTCGTTGACCGCCGCGCGTGTGCCACCCCGATCAACGCCCGGAGCGCGCGCGCAGGCTCCGGCCGTGTCGGCACCGCCGGGCCAGGAAGCGCGCAGGCCGTGGCGGCGGGCGTAGAGGTCCTCGTAGTCGCCCGTGGACTCGTCGGGCTCGCCGGCCGTCACCTCGCGGCGCAGGGACAGGGCGGGTAGGCGCGCGTCCGCGGGCGCGAAGGCCAGGGCCAGGGCCTCGCGTCGGAAGGGAAAGTCGAAGACGTAGTGGAAGCCCTCGATGGCCTGGTCCAGCCGCCAGGCCGCGCGCTCCACGCCGGCCTCGGCGGTGACCAGGCCGCGGGGCGTGTCGCCCAGCAGGGCCGCCGAGCCGCCCCAGCCGCGCGCGCGGTGGGCCGCCAGGCGCAGGCCCCAGCCGCGGCGGGCGATCCCCCCCGCGAGGGACACAGCGTCGGCGTCCAGGTCGCCGGCCGCGCGGTCGTCGTCGGTGTAGGCGCGCCGCTGGCGCAGCTCCGAGCGGGCCTGGCGCGCCGACGCCGCCAGCCAGGCGCCGCCTCGTGCCGTGAGCAGGGACGCGCTCTGTACATGGGAACGGTAGTCCGCCAGCGTGCCCGGCTCGTGGGCGCGCCAGGGCAGGTCGAGGCCGGCGCCCACGCGGACGCGCGCGAAGCTGGCCGCCGGGCCGTCCAGCAGCCGGCCGGCGCACTCGACGTCCATGAGGCCGGCGCCCGGCGCCGGGCCGCCCAGCAGCCACGTCTCCCAGGGAAGAAGGGGCCGGAGCCCCTCCCCGCGCGCGGGGAGGGCGGCTCCGGCCGCCAGGATCAGGAGCAGGAGCGCGCGTCGCACACCGTCGCCTCGCCCGGCGGGCGCGCGCCTAGTCGCCGTAGCCGAGCAGGTCGATCCAGTCCCCGCGCGTCATGCCCGGGAACAGGCCGGCGAAGGTGTAGTCGTCGTCCGGCATGAAGGGCAGGACGACGTCCGGGTTGATGGATCCGCCCTGGTTGTCGAGGAAGGTGACGGGCTCCCCCGCCATCCAGGTCTCCTCCTCGAGGCCGTCCACCCAGCCGATGCCGAAGAAGTGCTCCCAGCCGTCGGGGGTCATCAGCCAGTACTCGGCCTCGGGATTCCAGGGCTGCTCGCTGGGATCGGCGTACTCGTCGACCCACTCCGCCTCGTCGTTCCACTCGTGCAGGGGCAGCATGGTCTTCCAGTCGGCGACCGGGTCCGTGAACAGCACCGACAGGTTCACCGTGATGGTGAACGGGCCCGTGCCCATGTCGTCGGTGAAGGTCATGGGGTGGCGGAAGAGGCTGTCGGCCCAGGCGATGACGTCGTCCAGGCCCTCCCAGGCCTGGGCGAAGGCGGGGCCGTCGACGATGCCGCCCACCTCGGCGTCCAGGTCCTCCAGCATGCCGATCTTGATGAGGTCGTCGTCCTGCTCGTCCGCCTCGGCCAGGATGGCCGTCCGGGCCAGGTCCAGCTTGCCGATCATGGCCAGCATGTCGCTGCGGGCCAGGGACAGCATGCTCTCGCCGCTCCAGTCGTCCGTGTTCAGCGTCAGGAAGGTGCTGCCGGGATCGGTGAGCAGGTGCCGGAGGTTGCGGATGACGCGCACCTCGTCCTCGATGTACGTCGAGTGATAGCGCAGGGTGTCGCCGGTCTCCACCGGCCCGTCGAGGACCTCCCAGGTCATCTCCCACTCGTCGGCGTCGAGCCAGTCGTAGGTGCCGTCGGCGCCGGCGAGGTCCATGTCGTAGCCGATCATCATGCGCAGGCCGCCGCGCAGGGCGCGCAGGGCGGCGCCGGTGAAGTAGAGCTCGCCGCGGTCGGCCTCGCAGGTGTCGCCGTCGACGACGTAGTGGTGGCTGAAGTCCGGGTCGATCTCGGCCAGGTCGAAGTGGGTGATGGCCTGGCTCACCTTGGGCAGGATGCCGCCGTGGATGATCGCCTGCATGTTGGCGATGGTCACGTTCCCGGGCAGGGAACGCGACGCGTCGGCCAGGGTGAGCGGCGCCTCGGCCAGGATGGCCCACTCGCGGCCGAGGAGGCGGCCGCGCAGGGGATGGGCCAGCGGCGCCGGGCCGCCGTCACGGCCCTCGCTGGCGAGGATGCTGTCGATCATGTCCCAGATGTCGGGGTCGTAGTTGACCTCCAGCAGCTCGACGAGGCCCATGCCCACGTGGGCCAGGGAGTGCATGGACTCGGTGGCGATGACCTCCTGGAAGCCGGCGCGGATGGCCGAGAAGTCGAGGTCGCGCAGGTAGTCGGTGTCCCCGGCGTCCATGGCCTCGCCCATGTGCTGGACGGTGTCGCCGAGGGCCTGGAACCAGTAGGCGGCCGCGGAGTCCGGGTTGTCCACGCCGCCGCCGGCGCCGGTGGTGTCCTCGCTGCAGCCCAGGAACGCGGCAAGGGGCAGCAGCAGCGCGAGCGCGATGAGGCTCCTGTTCATGGGTCTCCTCCGGGGGTGCGGGTTCCGGGCGGAGACGCTAGCACATCACCGAAAACCTGGCACGGGTTATATGGATCTGGCGGCTTCAGGGGGTCTGGCGGACCCGCAGCTCGCAGAACAGGCTCGCGCCGGCCACCTCGGCGATCCGCGCCTCCAGGCCCGCCGCCGCGGCCAGGCGGCGGAACTCCCCGGCGCTCACGGCCCCGGAGCGGAAGCCGTCCGCGCCGGCGACGACGCCGCCGCCCGTCGCGTCCCGGTCCAGCGGGGCCTTGAGGCCGTGGGCGGCCTGGGCCTCGTACCACTCGATGCGGTGGGGCCAGAAGGCCTCGGCGTAGCTGGCGAGCAGCACCGAGCCGCCGGCTCGCGTGACGCGCACGGCTTCGCGGACGAGGGCGAGGCGGTCGCCGCCGAAGGCGGCAACCCCGTTCTGTACGCAGAGGACGTGGTCGAAGACACCGCCCCGAAAGGCCAGAGCCCGGGCGTCCATGGCGGCGAGATGGCAACGGCTCCGGAAGCCGAGCCGCTCGCGGGCCAGGAGCAGCGCGCCGACGGAGACGTCGATGCCCCAGAGCTCGCCCACATGGGGCGCCAGCCGCTCCAGGACGCGCCCGTAGCCGCAACCCAGCTCGAGAACGGCGCCCGCCCCCGCGACCCGCGCGACGGCGTGCTCGATCTCGGCCTCGAGATAGGCGCGCGCCGCCGGCGGAGCGGTCTCGTAGCGAAGGCGCAGCCGTTCGGCGCCCCGCCGCTGGTCCTCGATGCTCTTCTGGCGCATATGTTTGGCACCGGCGTTCACCGCGGCCGGCGCGACCGCGGCGCATCGCCCAGGCTAGCACGGCCGCGCCAGCGGCGAAACCGCGCTCCGGGCGGCGCGTAGGCCGCATGTTCCCCGCGCCGCAGGTTTCTCGACCCTCGAACCGCGAATCGAGGCGATCCCTCCGCACGCCCGAGAGGAGCCCGCCATGCGTGGATGCCCGCTTCCCGCCCTCCTGCTCGCCCTCTGCCTCGCGGCGCCCCCCGCTTCCGCCACCGCAAGCGCCGCCGCCCCCGCCGCCACCGGCCGCGACGCCGCGGAATCCGCGTCCCGCGCGGCCCGCGGCACGACCGCCGGCCAGGCCGCCGACAGCCTGCAGGCCATCGTCCAGGGCGTCGTGGACGCGAACCCCGAGATCTTCGGCGCCGTCCTGCTCGTGGACGGCCCCTACCTCTGCTGGCGCGGCGCCGCCGGCATGGCCGACCCGGCCGCGGGCAGGGCCATGGCGGCCGGCGACCAGTTCTACCTGGCCAGCGTCGCCAAGACCATGACCGCCGCGCTGGTCCTGAAGCTCGCCGAGGCCGGCCGCGTCGGCCTGGACGACCCCGTCGCCGACTACCTGCCCGACAGCCTCCTGGCGGGCCTGTTCACCGTCGGCGGGCGGCCCCGCCACGGCGAGGTCACGCTGCGCCAGCTCCTG
>JAFGBK010000012.1 GCA_016933175.1 Candidatus Krumholzibacteriota bacterium
CGCGTTCTCGAGCTCGCGCGCGTTGCCCTCCCACGGCTGGCGCCGGAGCAGCTCGAGCGCTTCGCGCGACAGAGTCACTTTGCGGTCCGGCGAATGGCGGTCGAGGAAAGCCTGGGCGAGCAGGGGCAGGTCCTCCGGCCGCTCGCGCAGGGGCGGCACGCGCAGGCCGTGGACGTTGAGGCGGAAGAGCAGGTCCTCGCGGAAGCGCCCGGCGGCCGCCTCGGCGTCCAGGTCGCGGTTGGTGGCCGCCAGCACGCGGCAGTCCACGGCGATCTCGCGGTCGCCTCCCAGGCGCGTGATGGTCCGCTCCTCCAGCACGCGCAGGAGCTTGGCCTGGGCCGCCGCCGGCAGCTCGCCCACCTCGTCCAGGAAGAGCGTGCCCCCCTTGGCCAGCTCGAAGGCGCCCTTGCGCGTGCGCTCGGCCCCCGTGAAGGCGCCGCGCTCGTGGCCGAAGAGCTCGCTCTCCACCAGCGTGTCGGGCAGGGCCGCGCAGTTGACGGCCTTGAAGGGCCCCCTGGCCCGGCCGCTCAGGCGGTGCAGCTCGCGGGCCACCAGCTCCTTGCCGCTGCCGCTCTCGCCGGTGACGAGGACGGGGCTCGGCACCGGCGCCAGCTTCTCGATGCCGGCGCGCAGCTCCCGCATGGCCGCGCCGCCGCCCACCAGCGGCGTCGCCTCGCCGGCCTTGCGCCGGAGGTCGTCCACCTCGCGGCGCAGGCGCCCCTGCTCCAGGGCGTTCTCCACCTCGCGGGCCACGCGCTCGGTGGGCTCCTCCTTGTCGATGAAGCCGTAGGCCCCCAGCTTGACGGCCCGCACGCAGCGGTCGTAGTCGCCCGTGCCCGTGTAGACGATCACCGGCACGCGCATCCCCCGGGCCTGCATCGTGCGCAGGACCTCGAAGCCGTCCACGCCGGGCATCTCCAGGTCGAGGATGACGCAGTCGACCTCCTCGCGCTCGAGCATCTGCAGGGCCGCGGCGCCGCCGTCGGCCTCGCGGGTCTCGTGCCCCGTCAGGCGCGCCAGGTCGTAGGCGTACTGCTCGCGCATGGCCTCGACGTCGTCGACGATGAGGATCAGGCTCATGGGCGCTCCTTGTCTCGCGCGGCGGGCAGCGTCACCGTGAAGCGGCTGCCCGCGCCGGGCGCGCTGTCCACGGCGATGCGCCCGCCGAAGTCCGAGGCCAGACGCCGCACGATGGACAGCCCCAGGCCGCTGCCGGCGGCCTTGGTGGTGTAGAAGTCGTCGAAGACGCGCGCCTGGATCTCGGGCGGGATGCCGCCCCCCGTGTCCGCGACGACGAGGCGCACCACGGGCGCGCCGTCCTCCTCGGCGGCCGCCGCACTCAGCGACACGCGCCCGCGACCATCGGGCAGGCTCTCGACGGCGTTGCGCAGCAGGTTCTCCACGATGCGCCTGAGGCCCGTGGTCTCGGCCAGCACCGGCGGCAGGTCCGCCGGGACGTCGAGGTGGAAGTCCACGCCGGCGCCCGGCGCCGGCAGGGCGCGCAGGAGCGGGCCCAGGTCCACGGGCCCCCGCGCCGGCTTGACGGCCAGGCGCGCGTAGTTGCCCGCCAGCTCCTCCAGGTAGGCCAGGCCGGATTCCAGCGTGCGGCGCCGCTCGGCGAAGACGCCGGCCAGGGCCGCGGGATCGTCCGCGGCCACCTGGGCCAGGTGCCGCAGGACGTTGCGCAGGGGGGTGACGCCGTTGCGGATGTCATGGTGCACCTGGCGGCTCAGCTCGCCGAGCGTGGCCCGCCGCTCGGCCTCGCGCAGGTCCCGCGCCGTGGCGCGCAGGCGCTCCAGCATCCGATCGAGGAAGCGGCCCACCTCGCCCACCTCGTCGGCGCGGTCCGTGGCCAGGCCCGGCGCGGGCGATTCCAGGTCCAGCCCCTCGATGCCGGCGGCGAGATCGGCCAGGGGCCGGCTCACGGCGCGCGAGATCCAGACGCTCAGGGCCACGGCGCCGGCGGCCGTGGCCGCGAGGACCAGGGCCAGCCAGAGGTCCAGGCTGCGCAGCGTGCCCGTCAGGGGCGCGCGCGGCACGCTGACGAGCAGGCGCGCGGGCTCGGGATCGCCCGCGCCGCCCGGCGGCAGCAGTGATAGCGCCCGCTCCCGTACCAGGTGGCCCGCGGCCAGGGCCGTCGCGGCGTCTCCCGCGCCGGCGCCCGAGCCCGTGGCGCCGCCCGCCGACACCGGCGCGGCATCATCCGCGACGAGGCGCACCAGGCGCGCCTCCAGCATCGGATCCGACGACAGGGCGCCGCCGGCGTGGACGAGCGAGACGGCCATGCCGCTGCCGCGGGCCAGGTCCGCCAGGAAGGCGCGGTCCACCTCGACGCCGCCCGTCAACACGAAGCTCCGGCCGCCCAGTGTGAAGGGCCGCGCGCGCAGGAGCACCAGGAAGCGCCCCTCGGGCCGGCGCGCCCAGCCCAGGACGGCCGCGCGCGAATCCGTCAGCAGGCGCGCGGGCAGCAGGGGCTCGACGCGGTCGTAGGCGTTGCGGAAGTGGCCCGAGCTGAGGATGCGCCCGTCGGCGTCCTGGAGCTGCAGCATGTCCAGGCCCGTCAGGCGCATGGCGCGCCCGGCGTGGTCGATGAGGTAGCCGCGGTGGGCCTCGTCGCCGTCGAGGATGGCCAGGCGCAGGCGCGTGTCGTCGGCCACGGTTTCGGCCAGGGTCTCCAGGGCGCCGGCCACGCGCAGGCCGCGCGCGCCCAGGTCGGCCTCGACGAAGTCGGCCAGGGCGGCCACGCGGTCCTCGTACTGCTCGGCCAGGCGCCGCCCGACGCCCACACGCAGGCCGACGTAGAGCAGCGCCATGGGCGCCAGCACGAGGAGCAGGCTGAGCAGGAGGATGCGGGAGCGCAGCCTCACGGCAGCGCCCCCGCCGCCCAGCCGCCGGTGCCCAGCAGCAGCGTGCCGTCGCAGTCCATGCCGAAGCCGGCCAGCCCCTCGCGGGCCACCAGGCCGGCGCGCGTGTCGACGAGGGGGATCGCGCGGGCGCCCGGCGGCAGCGGCGGCAGGTCGCACCCGCCGCAGGTGCGCGGCGCGCCGAGGACGTAGGCCGCCGCCCGGCCCGCGTCCAGGGCCGCGGCGAACTCCGCGGGGGCGAGGCCCTGCGCCCGCGCCACGGCGCCGCCGGCGGGCCGCGCCAGGGCGGCCAGGCGCTCGGCCAGGCGGCGCGCGTCGGCGTCGCCCGCCGGGTAGAGGATGGTGGCACCCTCCGGCCGGCGGTGCAGCATCGGATCGTACGGCCGCGGCGCGTCGCTCCGCGGCGCCTCGTCGCCGCGGGCCGGAGTCGCTCCGCCCCCCACCGTCGCCTCGTCGACTGGCGGCGCGGCGGCGCCCGGCACCGTCACCGCGTCGCCCGTCGCCGGGCGGGCCGGCGAGACGGCCACGTGGCGCGCCAGCTCCCCGCGGTCCAGGGGCGGCAGGCCGAGCCCATCCGCCGCCAGGACCAGCAGGTAGCGGCGATCCCAGCCCAGGGGCCGGACGCGGCGGCTGGACATGGCGCGCAGGTCGTCCTCCAGGGCGCGGTCGCGCAGGACGAGCAGGTCGGCGTCCGCCAGCAGGTCGCGCGGGTCGGCGCCGGGGCGCGGGCGCAGGACCAGGCGCTCCCAGACCGGCGGCGCGGGGTGGTGGAGGTTGGGCAGCAGGACGACGTCGCCGAATTCCATGCCGCCGACACCGGCATCATCGGCGCCAGGCGCGCCGTCCGCGCGGCCCGCGCCGATCAGGGTGCCGCGCTCCACGGCCAGGGCCGGACGGCAGGGCCCGGTGCCCAGGGGCCAGGCGTAGTCGGGATCGCGCAGTGTCAGGGCCGCCGCCGGACAGGCCAGCAGGCGCGGCAGGTCCGGGCGGGGCGCGGCGAGGCGGATCTCCAGGCGGCGCTCGTCCAGGGCGCGCACGCGCGTCCCGGGATCGTCTAGGCAGGCCCAGAGGGCGCGTCCGCCGCCCGCCTCGCCGCGGCGGCGGACGAGCCAGCAGACCTCCACGTCGGCGGCCGTCACGAGCTCGCCGTCCCAGGAGCGGGCGCGCTCGCGCAGGGTGAAGACCCAGCGGCGGTCGCCGTCGCGGGACCGCCAGGACGCGGCCAGACCCGGCAGCGCGCGGCCGTCGCAATCGACCTGTACCAGGGTCTCGTAGAGGTTGCGAAACAGGAGGCGCTCGGCGGCGGTGGCCGGCACGGGCGCGGCGGCCGGATCCGCGGCGGCGGCCAGGGCCAGGACGACCGTGCCGCCCGGCGCCGGCCGCCCCGCCAGGGCGAGGCAGCCCGCGTGATCCAGGCCCGCGTGGTCCCCCGCCGGCGGCGTCGCCGGCCGGCAGGCGGCCAGCAGCGCGGCAAGCAGGACGGAGGTGCGGGCGGCGCGTCGCATGGTCATTTGCGCCCGCCGGCCGCGGGATCGCGGTCGCCGCCCTCGGCCTCCCGGTCGCCGCGGCCCTCGTCCTGGTGGTGGATCTCCGCGATGGCCTGGCGCCGCTCGTCCGTGCTCATGGTGCGCATGAGCTCCTCGGCGATCATCTGCGCGCCCGGCGAGACGGGCTTGTGGTCGATCCAGTGGCGCTTGATGACGCGGGCCATGATGAAGATGATCGGGACCAGCACGGCGGCCGCGACGAGGATGGACAGCAGGTCGTTCATGGCGGGATCATGACACGCGGGCGCCGGGCCGTCCAGCCCGGCTCACGGCAGCCCGCCGGCGCTGCGGGATCCGTCGGCGCCGCCGCACTCCCGCCAGCGCGGTCGCTAGGTCTTCTGAGGCTCCTTGTCGTTCGTCAGGGGCCGCGCGCTGTTGCTCTGGCAGGCCGGGCAGGAGCGCTCCTTCGCCACCTTCGGGTCGTAGGGCCCCTCCCACTCGTGGCCGCAGCGCAGGCAGCGGAAGGTCACGGTCTTCTCAGGCAACGTCGACCTCCTCCTTCTCGCGCTGGGACTTCATGCGCGCCCGCTGCTTGCGCAGCCGCTCGGCCTTCTTCTCGAACTCGGCCGCGAGGATCGTCTTCGCCGCCTCGATCTCCTCGGGCGTGACGGTCCGGCGCAGGCGGTCCAGCTCCGCCATGACGCTCGCGAACTTGGTGCCCTGGGCGGCGCTGATCCACTCCATCTGGACGCGCTCGGGGCGGATGCCCAGGCGGTCCAGGCGGTTCCACAGCTTCTCGATGCGCTTCTGGGTCCAGGTCACGGCGTTGATGTAGTGGCAGTCGGCGAAGTGGCAGCCGCTGACCAGCACCATGGCCGCGCCGCGCATCAGGGCGTGGAGGATGAAGTCCTCGTCCACGCGGCCGCTGCACATGGTGCGCACCAGGCGCGCGTGGGCCGGGTACTGGCTGCGGTTGGTGCCCGCCAGGTCGGCGCCGGGGTAGGAGCACCAGTTGCAGGCGAAGGCGAGCACCTTCTCCTCGGGATGGTCCTCCAGCAGGGCGTCGATCTGGCCCAGGATCTGCGCGTCGCTGAAGTGCCGCATGGCGATCACGTCCATGGGGCACTCGGCCGCGCAGGTGCCGCAGCCCGAGCAGGCCGCCTCGATGACCTCGGGGTAGCGCCCGGTCCGCGCGTCCGGCGGCCGGATGGCGCCGTAGGGGCAGACCTTCGCGCAGATGCCGCACTGGGTGCAGAACTCCGTGTCGATCACCGGCGTGATGGCCTCGATGGTCACCTTGCCGGTGCTGAGCAGGATGCCGGCCCGGCTGGCGGCGGCGCCGGCCTGGGTCACCGAGTCCTTGACGTCCTTGGGAAACTCCGCGCAGCCGGCGAAGAAGACGCCGCGCGAGGGCGCGTCCACGGGCTTGAGCTTCGGGTGGCTCTCCATGAAGAAGCCGTCGGCGGTCTGGGAGAGGTTGAGCAGGTGCTTGACGTTGCCGCCGTTCTGGCGCGGGATGACCCCGCAGGCCAGGACGATCAGGTCCTGCTCCTCCTCCAGGCGATGGCCGGTGTTGGTGTCCTCCACCGTGACGACGAGGTTCCGCGACGCCGGGTCCTCGCGCACATGCCCGGGCAGGCCGCGCAGGTAGCGCACGCCCGCCTCCTTGCTGCGCCGGTAGAGGTCCTCGAAGCCCTTGCCGAAGGCGCGGATGTCCATGTAGTAGACCGTGCTCTCGACGTCCGGGTAGTGGTCCGCCAGAAGCAGCGTGTCCTTCACCGTGTTCATGCAGCAGATGTTGCTGCAGTACGGGTTGCCCTTGGGGCTCAGCGAGCGCGAGCCGACGCACTGGATGAAGCCCACGCGCAGGGGCCGCTGCTCGTCCGAGGGCCGCACGAAATGGCCCGCCGTCGGGCCGCCCGCGCAGATCAGGCGCTCGAACTCCATGCTGGTGATGACGTTCTCGTAGCGCGTGTAGCCGTACTCGTCGTACTCCGTCGGGTCGTAGACCTCGACGCCCGTGGCGACGATCACGGCCCCCACCTCCAGGGGGACGATCTCGTCCTTGGCGTCGTAGTCGATGCAGTGCTTCTCGCAGACATCGGCGCACTTGCCGCAGGCGATCGGGTTGTTGCCCAGGCAGGCATCCATGTCGATGAGGTAGCTCGAGGGCACGGCCTGCGGGAAGGGCATGTAGATCGCCTTGCGGCTGGAGAAGCCCTGCTGGTAGGCGTCCGGCACCGCGACGGGGCAGACTGCGACGCACTCGTTGCAGGCGTTGCAGGCGGTCTCGTCCACGTAGCGCGCCTTCTTGCGCACGGTGACGTGGAAGTTGCCGACGAACCCGGTGACGGTCTCGACTTCGCTATGCGTGAAGAGCTGAATCCTCGGATGCCGACCGACATCCATCATCTTGGGGCCGAGGATTCATATGGAGCAGTCCATGGTCGGATAGGTCTTGTCCAGCGCCGCCATGATGCCGCCGATGGATGGCTCCTTCTCCACCAGGTACACCTGATGCCCGGCGTCGGCCAGGTCCAGGGCGGCCTGGATGCCGGCCACGCCGCCGCCGATGACCAGGGCCGCCTTGGTCACGGGCACCTCGGCCTCCACCTGCGGCTCGAGCTTGCGGGCCCGCGCCACGGCCGAGGCCACCAGGTCCTTGGCCTTCCGCGTGGCGCCCGCGGGGTCGTCCTGGTGCACCCAGCTCACGTGCTCGCGGATGTTGGCCATCTCGAGCAGGTAGGGGTTCAGGCCGGCCTCGCGCACGCAGTTGCGGAAGGTGGGCTCGTGGATCTTGGGCGTGCAGGAGGCCACCACCACGCGGTTGAGCTTGTGCTCCGCGATGGCGTTGCGGATCTCCATCTGCCCCGGGTCCGCGCAGGTGTACTTGTTCTGCTTGACCACCACCACGTCGGGCAGCGTCGCGGCGAAGTCGCTCACCGCGCCGCAGTCCACGGTGCCGGCGATGTTCCTGCCGCACTCGCAGACGAAGACGCCGACGCGCAGGTTATGCGGTGTCGCCAAAGGCTTCTCCTCCCTCCATGGCCTCCCTCACCACGGACGCGTAGTCGCGGATCCGGAGGCCCTTCACTTCGTCGTCGCTCTCTCCGCCCTGGGCGCAGAGGAAATGGATGCGGCACTTGGGGCAGGCCGTGACCAGGGTCGCGGCCCCCGTGGCGGCCGCCTCGCGCAGGCGCTCGGCCTGGAGGCGGCGGCTGACGGCGTCGCACTGGAGCCAGCCGGAGGTACCGCAGCAGACGGCCTCCCGCCCGTGCCGTTCCATCTCGCGGAAGCCGCTGCCGTAGATGGTGCGCAGGGACGCGCGCGGCGCCTCTACGACGCCGAGCTGCCGCGCCAGGCGGCAGGAATCGTGATAGGTCGCCCGCCCGGGCAGGACGGCGAGGCCGAGCTCGCCCGCCGCGCCGCGCTCGGCCAGGTACTCGGACAGGTGCAGGGCGCGGAAGCCCGTCGCCACACCCAGGGCCGGCCAGAGGTCGCGCAGGGCGTGCACGCACTCCGGGCAGGCCGAGACCACCGTCTCGGCGCCGGCGGCGGCGATGGCGGCCGCGCCCCGCTCGGCCAGGCGGCGGGCGTCGTCCTCGTCCCCGTTCCAGTAGAGGTCGTGGCCGCAGCAGAGCTCGTCGTCCAGCAGAACCGGCGTCGCGCCGAGCCCGTTGAGGACGGCCAGCACGTCGCGGGCCGTCTGCAGGGGCGACGCGCCCAGCTCGGCGAAGCAGACCTCGTAGTAAGGCAGGCAGCCCGTGAAGTAGAGCAGTGGACCCGTCTCAGCCCAGCGCGCCTCGGCGGGCACCCAGTCGTGGCCGCGCCGGCCCTCCAGCTTGCGGGCCTGCAGCCGCATGAGGCTGGTCAGCACGCCGCCGTGGGAGCAGGCCGGCGGCGAGCCGGTTTCGGCCATCTCGCGGCGCAGCATCTGCGTGAAGCTCAGGTAGCGCACGGCCGAGGGGCAGACCTCCGTGCAGAGGCCGCAGGTCAGGCAGTCCCCCAGGAGGCGTCCCGCGGGGCGGCCGCCGTTGTGGCCGAGCAGGGCGTGCAGGACGGTCAGGCGCGGCGAGAAGGTCTCACTGTGCGCCGCCACCGGGCAGACGGCCGTGCACTTGCCACAGTCGAGGCAGTAGTAGGCCTGGGTCTCGCGGATGATGTCCCGCAGCTTCACAGGCTCACCTCCAGCGGCAGGATGGCCGCCGTCGCCAGGCGCAGGGCGCCGGCCCGGCGCAGGCCCGCCTCGAAGTCCTGGACGGCCGCCACCACCGCCTCGGCGCTGCCCGTCGGGAACAGGCGGGCCTCGAAGCGCTCGGGCGCGAGGCCGATGAGGTTCAGCGCCCCGCGCAGGGACGCGGCCGTCGCCAGCAGGCGCTCGTTGCCCCCGCCGTAATGGCACTCCCCCTTGGCGCAGCCGGCCACGAAGACGCCGTCGGCGCCCGCCTCGAAGGCGCGCGTGACGAAGCTCGGATGCACGCGCCCCGTGCAGAGCAGGCGCAGGGAGCGCGTGCCGGCCGGCAGCGTGGCCGCCAGGGCCTCGCTCATGGGGAAGCACCAGTTGCAGGAGATCAGGAGCAGGCGCGGCTCATGGCTGCCGTCCTCGGCCTTGAGGTCGGCGGCGCCCGCCAGCAGCTTGTCGATCTGCTCGAGGACGCCCCGATGGCTGAACCAGCCGGGATGCATGGCCTGCGTGGGACAGGCCGTGACGCAGGTGCCACAGCCGCGGCAGCGCTCGGTCTGCACCACGGCCACCAGCGGCCGGCCCTCGCCGCGCTCCTCGAGGCGGATGGCCTCGTAGGGGCAGGCCAGCAGACAATCGCCGCAGCCGCGGCAGAGGGGCTCCTCCACGGCGCAGACCAGGGGTGTGAGCTCCAGGCCCAGCTCGCCCGGCGCGGCGTCGCGCGCGGCGCCCTTGGCCGCGCGCCCCCCGCGCGGCTGCCAGCGCAGCGTCACGCGGCGCGGCGCGTCCTGGAGGGGAAACTCCTCGCGGTCGGCGGGCACGCGGATGAGCACCGGCTCGAAGGGCTCGGCGGCGGCGCCGGGCCCGGTGCCCGGCGCGGCGAGCATCACGTGCCGGTGGCGGCAGTCGCTGGCGCAGACGAGGCAGTCCTCGCACGGACCGCAGCGCATGCAGCGCGCCGCTTCGACCATGGCGGCCGCCACGTCATAGCCCCGCTCCACCTCGTCGAAGCCGCCGCGCTCGGCCGGGTCCAGGCTCGAGGCCGGCACCCGGGCCTGCTTGCGGGGCAGGCGGTTGCGTACCTGCGCCTCCAGGGGCGGGGCCAGCGCGGGCCGCGTCAGCGGCTGGCCGCGCAGGAAGGCGTGGACCGAGCGGGCCGCCACGTGGCCCTGCGCCATCGCGCCGACCACCGTGTCTGGTCCCGTCACAACGTCGCCGCAGGCGAAGGCCCAGGGCACGCGGGTGGCCATGGTCACCGGGTCCGTGACGAGATTGCTCCAGGCGCCCACCTCGAAGTCCAGGGCCCGAGGCAGGAAGGACAGGTCGGAGCGCTGGCTGATGGCCTCGACGATGACGTCGGCCGGCAGCGTGAAGTCGCTGCCCCGGATGGGCACGGGGCGCGGGCGCCCGCTCTCGTCGGCGGCCACCAGCTTCATGCGGTCGCACTCGAGGCCCGTGACGCGCCCGTCCTCGCCCAGGATGCGCCGCGGGCCGGCCAGGAAGACCAGCTCGACGCCCTCGGCCACGGCCTCCACGACATCCACCTCGATGGCCGGCATCTCGTCGCGGGTGCGCCGGTAGACGACCTGCACCGAGTCGAAGCCCAGGCGCACGCCGGTGCGCGCGGCGTCCATCGCGCTCATGCCGCCGCCGATGACCAGCAGCTTCTCGCCGCGGTGATCGCGCGGCGCGGTGTGCTCGCGGCGCAGGAAGCTGACGCAGTCGTAGACGCCCGCGTAGTCCTTCTCCCCCTGCACCTCGAGGTGGCGGCCCAGCGGCATGCCCACGGCGATGACGACGGCGGCGAAGCCCTGCCCGCGCAGGTCCTCGAGGCTCAGGTCCTGCCCGATGCGCACGCCCGTGCGGAACTCCACGCCCGCGCCGGCGATGGCCGCGATCTCGGCGGCGAGGATGTCCCGCGGCAGGCGGTAGCCGGGGATGACCTGGGCGAGCATGCCGCCCGGGCTGGCCTCGGCCTCGAAGACGGTGACGCCGTAGCCCAGGCGCGCCAGGTCCAGGGCGGCGGCCAGCCCGGCGGGGCCGGAGCCGATGACGGCCACGTTCTCCGCGCGGCGCCGCTCGGCCCGCGGGATGCCCCGGGCGCCGTGGGCCAGCTCCCAGTCGGCGATGAAGCGCTTGAGCAGGCGCACGGCCACGGCGTCGTCCAGCTCCGAGCGCTGGCAGGCCAGCTCGCAGGGATGCGTGCAGATGCGCCCGCAGACGCCGGGCAGGGGGCAGGCGCGCCGCACCAGGTCCAGGGCCTCCTGGAAGCGGCCCTGGGCGATGAGCCCCACGTAGCCCTTGACGTCGACGCCGGCGGGGCAGGCGCTGCGGCAGGGCGAGTCCTGGAGGTTCTGCAGGACGAAGTGCCCCCCCTCCGGGAACTCCAGGAAGGCGCGGTCCTCCAGGAGCGCTTGCTGGAGCTGGGCGAGGCTCTTGGGCTGCCAGAGGCTCTCGGGCACGACGCTCCTTTCCTCAGGCCCGGCTGGCCGCGAGCTGCTTGCCGTGCTGCAGTCCGGCCTCGAAGGCCTTGAGGTTCAGCTCCTCGGTGCCGGGGGGCACCGAGGTCTTCACGGCCTCGCGGGCCGCCTTCTCGCTGACCAGCCCCGTGACGGCGGTGAAGAAGCCGACCATGACGATGTTCTGGATCAGCTTGCGGCCGAGGTGCTCGGCCATGCGCGTGGACGGGATGGCGAGGATGCGCGCGCCGTTGGGCTGGGGATCGGGGCGGACCAGGTCCTCCTCGATGAGCATGAGGCCGTCGGCGGTCAGCTCCGGCGCGAACTTGTTGTAGCTCTCCTGGCTCATCAGCACCATGACGTTCGGATGGCTGACGTAGGGATAGAGCACCTCCGCCTCGTCCAGCACGAGCTGGGCGCTGCACGCGCTGCCGCGCGCCTCGGGGCCGAAGCTCTGCGTGAGCGTCGCATGGCCGCCGTCGTAGATGGAGGCCGCCTTGCCGATGATGATCCCCATCAGGATGACGCCCTGGCCGCCGAAGCCGCCGATCTTCAACTCACACTTCGCCACAGCAGCCTCCGTACTCCGCGTAGTCGTCGCCGAGGCGGGCCTTGTACATCCCGTTCATGCGCTCAAGGAAGGTCGGGCGCTCCCTGTCGACGAACTCGCCGCAGATGATCTTCTTCTGGAAGTCGATGTCCACGTCCTTGGTGCTGGCGCCGTGCCGGACCTCGCTCTGCTCCTGGTAGAAGCGGAGCAGGTCGCGCCCGTCGCCCAGCTTGTTCTTGCGCGCGTAGAGGGTGGCGCAGGGGGCGATGACCTCGATGAAGGTGAAGCCGGGCTTGGTCAGCGCCTTGGTCATGGACTGGATCAGGCGCCGGAAGTGCAGCACCGTCCAGCGGGCCACGTAGACGGCCCCGCAGGACTCGGCCAGGAAGGGCAGGTTGAAGGGCGCGTCGTAGTTGCCGTAGGGCGCCGTGGAGGCCCGCGCCGTCACGGGCGTCGTCGGCGCCAGCTGGCCGCCGGTCATCGCGTAGTTGAAGTTGTTGACGCAGATGATGGTCAGGTCCTGGTTGCGCCGGGCGGCGTGGATGAAGTGGTTGCCGCCGATGGCCATCAGATCGCCGTCGCCGCTGAAGACCACCACCTTCAGGTCCGGCCGGGCCAGCTTGAGCCCCGTGGCGAAGGCGATGGGCCGGCCGTGGGTGGTGTGGAAGGAGTCCAGCCGCAGGTAGCCCGCCACGCGGCCCGTGCAGCCGATGCCCGAGACGATGGACACCTTGTCCAGGTCGAACTCGGCCTTGCGCACCGCCGAGGCGAAGCAGTTGACGGCCGTGCCGATGCCGCAGCTGGGGCACCAGATGTGCGGCATGCGATCCATCCGCAGGATGGACTCCATGGGATGCTCGGGCGGCGCCGCGTCGGGCCGCGGCTTCAGGACTGTCGACATGCGCGCGCCTCCATGATCTTCTCGAGGATCTGCTCCGGCGAGTGCACCGTGCCGCCGCCGTGGGGCGCCAGCAGCACCGGCACCTTCCCGGCGGCGCAGCGCTCCACCTCGTAGAACATCTGGCCGTAGTTGATCTCCGCGACGACGAAGCTGCCCACCTGCCCCGCCAGCTCGCGGATGCGCCGCTCGGGGAAGGGCCAGAGGGTGACCAGGCGGATGGCGCCCACCTGCACCCCCTGCTCCCGGGCCATGGCGATGGCCCGCTCGGCGACGCGGCTGGTGATGCCGTAGGAGAGCACCACCACCTCGGCGCCCGCCAGGTCCCGCTCCTCGATGTGGATGATGTCCTCCGCGTTGAGGCGGATCTTGTCGATGAGGCGGCGGACCAGCTTCTCCTGCGCCTCGGCGTTGATGACGGGGTAGCCCTTCTCGTCGTGGGTGAGGCCCGTGACGTGGAAGCGGTGGCCCTCGCCGGCGCGGGTCATGTCCGGCACCAGGTTGGCGTTGGCCTGGAAGGGCAGGTAGTCGAGGCCGGGCTTGTCGGTCCAGTGCCGCTCCTCGACCATGATCTCGCTCGCCGGCGGGATGACCACCTTCTCGGTCATGTGGCCGACGCACTCGTCCATCATGAACATCACCGGCACGCGGTAGCGCTCCGACAGGTTGAAGGCGTCGAGCATCAGGTCGAAGCACTCCTGCGGCGAGTCGGGCGAGATGGCGATGATCTCGTAGTCGCCGTGGCTGCCCCAGCGCGCCTGCATCACGTCGGCCTGGCCCGTCAGGGTCGGCAGGCCCGTGGACGGGCCGCCGCGCTGCACGTTGACGAAGACGCAGGGCGTCTCCGTCATGACCGCCAGCCCGATGTGCTCCATCATCAGCGAGAAGCCGGGGCCGCTGGTGACCGTCATCGCCTTGGCGCCGCCCCAGACGGCGCCCTGGATGGCGATGGACGAGGCCAGCTCGTCCTCCATCTGGATGAACATGGCGCCCACCCGCGGCGCGCGGGCGCTGAAGCGCTCCACCACCTCCGTCGAGGGCGTGATGGGATAGCCGGCCACGAAGCGGCAGCCGGCCGCCAGGGCGCCCTCGCAGCAGGCGTGGTCGCCGTCCAGGAAGTAGGTGCCGGTCAGCACGCCCTTGGGATCGGCGGGCGCGAAGCGGGGCTCGCTCATCGGGTGGCCTCCTCGGCGGGTACGCAGAAGATGGCGAACTCGGGGCAGATCATCTCGCACAGGTCGCAGTTGACGCAGCGGCCGGCCTCCACCACCTCGGGCGGGTGATAGCCCTTGGCGTTGAAGTCCGCGGAGATGGCCAGCACGCCGCGCGGGCAGTAGTCCACGCAGAAGCCGCAGCCCTTGCAGCGCTCGGTGATGATGGTGACGGTGCCCCGCGGCAGGCCGAGCTTGTCGGCGTCGAAGGGTTCGCGCCAGAGCTTCATGGCCGGGTCCTCGCTCGCTGGCTGGGGATCATGCAAAAAGCCCTCGAAGGCGTGCTCCGAGGTCTATCGTCTCGCTCCCGTGTGGCGCGGGAAACTGGCGTGCTAGGGCCTGGCTTGCCGGCTGCGGGCCCGGCTGTTTCGATACTCCCAGAGATCATCGATAGTCCACGCAAGCAGTGCTGGTGAGCGTCGGCCCTCCCGCCGGCCAGGCGTCGGGTCGCCTGTCAACACGCGGGAGCATGAAGGAAATTATCAGTCTTTTCAAGCCAATACGCAGCCGTAATGGAAATCTTTCTCCATGAACGGCGCTCAGCATACAAGGCTGTCACGCGACGCCGCGCTCGGCTCGATCCGACGATGAAGCTCAGTCCTCGGCGGGTCGCCGGCGCAGGTGCTTGACCTCGGCGCGGCGGCGCTTGCGCTGGAGGCGCTCCTCGTGGGCGCGGCGCGGGCGGCGGGTGGGGCGCCGCGGGCGGGGCCGACGGTTGAGGCGGCGCAGGCGCTCGACGAGGCGCTCCATGGCCAGCGCGCGGTTGCGGCCCTGGGTGCGGTGCTCGGTGGCGATGACCACGACGCCGCTGGGGGGATGGTGGATGCGCACGGCGCTCTCGCGGCGGTTGCGGTGCTGGCCGCCGGGGCCGGAGGCGCGGAAGACGGTGACGACGATCTCGCCCTGCAACACATCGGGATCGGTTGCGTAGGGCGGGGGATGCATTTCCATGGCGGCGGACCTCCGGCCGCTCCCTTGAGCCTTGACCTCGTCGCGGGCACCTGCCAGTCTAGCGAAGTTCCCGCCGCCCGAACAGCACGATGCCGTCCCACCGCGCGACCGGCCGCGCCGGCCGCGGCCCATCCACCCTGGAGAGGAAGCCATGAAGCGGACCCTCATGATTTTTTGCCTGTCCGGCGCCCTCCTGGCCGCTCTGGCCGGCTGCACGAGCCAGCGGACCGAGGAGCCGGCGCCCGTGATCGCCATGGAAGATTTCTTCCGCAACCCCGACCAGACCGGGTTCCAGATCTCGCCCGACGGCCAGTACCTCTCTTGGCTGCAGCCCTGGGAGAGCCGGCTCAACGTCCATGTCCAGAAGATCGGCGAGGAGGCGGTGACCCGCGTCACGGCATCGACCGAGCGCGACATCTTCGGCTACGCCTGGCTGAACAACGGCCGCATCGGCTACATCCAGGACAAGGGCGGCGACGAGAACTGGCGCGTCTACGCCGTGGACATCGACGGCGGCAACTTCCTCGACGCCACGCCCTTCGATGGCGTGCAGGCGCGCTTCGTGGACCTGCTCATCGACGACGACGATCACATCCTCATCGGCCTCAACCGTCGCAATCCGCAGATCCACGACGTCTACCGGCTCGACGTCAACACCGGCGAGATGGTGATGGCGGCCGAGAATCCCGGCAACATCATGGGCTGGGTCACGGACAATGCGGGCCGCATCCGCATGGCCGTCACCACCGACGGCGTCAACCAGAGCCTCCTGTACCGCGCCGACGAGAAGGATGACTTCCAGATCGTGGTCACCACCAACTTCCGCGAGACCATCGATCCCCTCTTCTTCGACTTCGACGACCAGACGCTCTATGTCTCATCCAACATCGGGCGCGACAAGCAGGCCATCTTCAAGTACGACCCCGCCACCGGCGAGCACGGCGACGTGGTCTACGAGCATCCCGAGGTGGACGTGGCCAACCTGCTGCGCTCGCGGCACCGCAAGCTCATCACCGGCGTCGCCTACTTCACCGACCGCCGCCACTACCACTTCTTCGACGAGGACCGGGCCGAGCTGCAGCGCACCCTCGAGGAACGCCTGCCCGGCTACGAGGTGGTCTACGCCGACGGCAGCCGCGACGAGCGGCGCATCCTGGTGCGCACCTTCAGCGACAAGAGCCTGGGCGCGTACTACTTCTTCGACCGCGACACGAACGAGTTCCGCAAGCTGGTGGACGTCTCGCCCTGGATGGACGAGAACCACCTGAGCGACATGCGGCCCATCCAGTACACGTCCCGCGACGGCCTGACCATCCACGGCTACCTGACCCTGCCCAAGGGCGTCGAGCCGGAGAACCTGCCCGTGGTGGTCAACCCCCACGGCGGCCCCTGGTACCGCGACCGCTGGGGCTACAACCCCGAGGTGCAGTTCCTGGCCAACCGCGGCTACGCGGTCCTGCAGATGAACTTCCGCGGCTCCACGGGCTACGGCCGCGCCTTCTGGGAGGCCAGCTTCAAGGAGTGGGGCGGCAAGATGCAGGACGACATCACCGACGGCGTCAACTGGTTGATCGCCGAGGGCATCGCCGATCCCGAGCGCGTGGGCATCTACGGCGGCTCCTACGGCGGCTACGCCACCCTGGCCGGCGCCACCTTCACGCCGGACCTCTACGCCGCCGCCGTGGACTACGTGGGCGTCTCCAACCTCTTCACCTTCATCGAGAGCTTCCCGCCCTACTGGCGGCCCTTCCTCGAGATGACCTACGAGATGGTCGGGCATCCCGAGCGGGACAAGGAGCTCTACGAGGCCCGCTCGCCGATCTTCCACGTGGACCAGATCCAGGCGCCGCTGCTGGTGGCGCAGGGCGCCAACGACCCGCGCGTGAAGCAGGCCGAGTCGGACCAGATCGTCGAGGCCCTGCAGGCGCGCGGCATCGAGGTGGAGTACATGGTCAAGGACAACGAGGGCCACGGCTTCGCCAACGAGGAGAACCGCTTCGACTTCTACCGGGCCATGGAGCGCTTCCTGGGCAAGCACCTGGGCGGCCGCGTGGAGGAGGTCATCGTGGAGCCC
>JAFGBK010000068.1 GCA_016933175.1 Candidatus Krumholzibacteriota bacterium
CCCGGCGATTCCGCGGCCGGCGCCCCGGCGCCGCCCGGCGCTGTCGAGCGGCGCGAGGCGGAGCCCGAAGGCGGGCTGGTCCCTCTGGGCGAGGAGCCGCCGGAGGAGGAAGGCCCCTGGCGGGGCCGCCTGCGCCTGATGGCGGCCGCGTCCGGCGCATTCGAGGCAGACGGGATGGCCCGCTGCCTGCGCCTGGACGCGCGGCGGGGCTTTCTGGATCTCGCCGCCGTTCTCGAGCCGGGCGGCGACAGGCTCCTGCGGGCGGGGCTCGTCCTGCAGGGCGGATCCTGGCGGCTGGGCCTGGGAGGCCTGCGCGGCGCCTGGGACCCGGGTCTGCTCCTGGGCGCCCGGCGCCGGCCGCCCCTGGGCCGGCTCGCCGCCGGCGCGGGCGGCCGGGGACCGGACCTGCGGCCCTCGGCGTCCCGCGAACCCGTCCTGGAGGGCCTGGCCGCCACGGGTCCCCTCGGACCCCTGCGCCTGGACGCGGCCGTCCTGCGGGGCAAGGACGCGAGCGGCGCGGCCCTGGCTCTGGCCTGGCGGGACTTGCGCCTGGACTGGACGGGCGGGGCGGACGCGGGAGTCCTGGCGGCGGGCTGGCGGCGGCAGGGTGGGGACGCCTCCGTGGAGATCCAGGGCGGCGCGGCCCTGGCCACAGCCGGCGGCGAGGGTCGTCGTGGCTTTCTGTGGCAGTTCTGCGCCGAGCCGGCGGGCCTCAGTCTCGGCCTCGCGGCCCTGGCCGTTGCCGGAACATCGCCCGTGCCGCCGCTCCTGAGCGGCTGGCTCTCCGCGCGGCCGGGCCGGGAGCTGCACGGCTTCGCCGCGGGCCAGGCGGGAGTCCTGCACTGGCGCCTCGCCCGCCGCCGTCGCACGGGGCTGGGTCTGCCCGAGGGCCGCAGCCGCCTGGAGACGGGCCTGGAGGCGTCGCGGCCCCTGGGCGCCGGCCGCCTGCGCCTGGCGACCCGGCGCCTGGAGACGCGCATCCAGCGCGAACAGGAGGCCGCTCCAGGCTTTCCGCGCCGCCTGGTGGAGCGGGACGTGGACCAGGAGCTGGACCTGGGCTGGTCCTGCGCGCGCGGCGCCCTGCGCTGGCGCTGGCGTGGCGGGCAGAGCGGCGCCGCCACGCTCGTCGGCCTCCAGGGGCGCACCGCGGGCCCGCTTCCTCTGACACTGAGCCTCCTGCTCTTCCAGGTGCCGGACGGGGAGCCGGCTCTCCTGGCCTGCGAGGGGGGTGCCGTCGCGCGCCACCTGGAGTCCCTGGATGGCTCGGGCTGGCGCGTGGCTCTGCGCGCAGCGCAGAGCCGGGGGCCACTGCTGGTGCGGCTGGGCGCCTCGCTGAGCTGCCGGCGCGGCGCGCCGGTCCGGTCGGGCTTCTGGGTGGAGGCGGGCGCCGACACGCACTAGGCAGTTCGCGTCTGGCACGATTCCGCCAGCACGATTCTGCCAGCACGATTCCGCCAGCGCGGTTCCGCCGCCGCGGCAGGCCGGATCCCCCTGGCACGCCACCGTCGCGCCCGCGCGGCCTCGGCGCCAAGCTCCGCTTGCCAGCGCGGCGGAATTCGGGGTACAAGGCGGACAGGCGGCCCGGCTCTGCGGGCCGCGTCTCCGCTGACCGGAGGGAAAGGGTGTTCACGCGCTTCGCGGGTCCCGGCGCCTGGACGGTGCTGGGTCTCATGAGCGGCACGAGCCTCGATGGCCTCGACGCGGCGCGGGTGCGCCTGGAACGCGGCGACGGCGGGCTGGCGGGCTGGAAGCTGCTCGAGTACCAGGAGCTGCCCTATCCGCCCGTCCTGAGGGGCGAGATGGAGGCCCTGGTGCGCGGCGAGGAGCGCGACGCCGCGACCTTCACCCGCCTGCACGTGGGTCTGGCGCGCGCCTTCGCCGAGTTCGTCGCCTTGGCCTTCGGATCCCCGGCGGACGGCTCCGTGGCCGACCTGGCGGCCTTTCCCGGGCAGACCCTCTTTCACGATCCCGCCGCCGGCCTGAGCCTCCAGATCGGCAGCCCGGCCGCCTTCGCCGCCCTGACGGGCCTGGACACGGTGGGCGAGTTCCGCCTGCCCGACATGCTGGCCGGCGGCCAGGGAGCGCCCCTGGTGCCCCTGGCCGACGCCCTGCTGCACCGCGATCTCGTGGAGTACCGCGTGCTGGTGAACCTGGGCGGCATCGCCAACCTGACCCTCCTGCCGCCGGGCCGCGGCGCCGGGGACGTGCGGGCCTGGGATACGGGTCCGGGCAATGTCCTTCTGGACCAGGCCGCGCGACTGGGCCTCGGCGCCGAGCGGGACGAGGGCGGCGCCGCCGCCGCGAGCGGCGCCGTGCGCGAGGGCCGCCTGCAGGAATGGCTGGCGCACCCCTGGTTCCATCGGCGGCCTCCCAAGTCCACGGGGCGAGAGCTGTTCGGCAGGGCCTTCCTCGGTCTCGCGGACCTGCGGCGGGAGCTGGATGTCATGGGCCCCGATGACCTGCTGGCCACGCTGACGGAGCTGACGGTGGAGAGCGTGGCGCAGGCCGTGCCCACCGGCGAGGCCGACCGCGTCTACGTGGCCGGCGGCGGCGCCCGCAACGACACCCTGCTCCGGCGCCTGCGCGAGCGCCTGGCGCCCCTGCCCGTGGCGCCCATGGAGGCGCTGGGCCTGCCCGCCGAGGCCAAGGAGGCCGTGGACTTCGCCGTCCTGGCCCTCGAGGCGGCCGCGGGCCGGCCCGTGGCCCTGCCGGCCGTCACGGGCGCCAAGCGGGCGGCCACGGCCGGCCTGTTCTGCCCCGGCCGCCCGGCGGCCGCAACGGAACCCTGAACCGACACCGAGGAAGACCGCCGTGATCCGCATCCCGCTTCGCGCCCTGGTTCCGCTGGTCGCCGTCCCGGCCCTCCTGGCCGGCTGCAGCCCCCGCACGGCCCCGAGCCCCCGCACCGCGCCGCCCCCGCCCCGCGAGCGTCCGGAGGTTCGCGACCTGCGCCGCGAACCCGTGGTGCGCATCCTGCTGGGCCAGAGCGTCAGCGCCGTGGAGGTGCGCGGCAGCGCCGGCTTCGTGATCCTGGATGACGCAGGGCGGGCCCTGGCCCGCTACGGCCGCGCCCGCCGCTACCACCTCTTCCAGAGCCCCGAGCGGCCCGACCGCCTGGCCGTCTTCAGCGAAGTGCAGCGCGGCCGCACCGTGGCGCGCGCCGCCCGCCGCGTCCTGCCCTTCCACGGCTCGGTGGTCCTGGCGCCCGAGGAGGGCGGCACGCTCATCATCAACGGGCGCCACTATCGCGGGCGCATCCGCCTGCTGCGCGTCGGCGGGCACTTCCACTGCCTGAACCTGCTGCCCCTCGAGCTCTACCTGCGCGGCGTGGTGCCCCACGAGATCGGCCGGCTCAGCCGGCAGGGCTACGAGGCCCTGAAGACCCAGGCCGTGGTGAGCCGCACCTACGCCCTCCAGCGCCTGCGCGAGAGCGCCGACCGACCCTGGGACATGGTGGACACGGTCATGGACCAGGTCTACGGGGGCGCCGCCGAGGAGCACCGCCTGGCCAACCAGGCCATCGAGGAGACGCGGGGCCAGGTGGTCTGGGCTCGCGGTGAGCCGGCGGAGGTCTACTACAGCTCCACCTGCGGGGGCGCCTCCGCGGCCATCCACGAGGTCTGGCTCCACGCGCCGGCGCCGCACCTGGTCAGCCTGCGCGACGCCGACGCGGAAGGACGGTCGTGGTGCCGGACCAGCAAGTACTTCCGCTGGCGCCACGCCTGGAGCGCGCGGCAGCTCGGCGCCATCCTCCGGGCCTTCCTGCCGCAGGCGGCCGGCCTGCCGGCGGGCACGGACATCGGCCGCCTGCGCGACCTGCGCATCACGGACTACACCGCCGAGGGACGCGCCAAGGTGCTCGAGGTGAGGACGGACCGGGGCGTCTATCGCGTCTACGGCGATCGCATCCGTTCGGCCATGAAGCGGGACCTGGATGGCCTGCCCCTGCGCAGCACGCTCTTCCGTCTGCAGAAGGAGGTGGACGCGCAGGGGCGCCTCGCGCGGGTGACGGCCGTGGGCGGCGGCTGGGGCCACGGCATCGGCCTGTGCCAGGTGGGGGCCATCGAGCGCAGCAAGGCCGGCCAGGGCTACCGGGAGATCGTCGGCGCCTACTTCCCGGGCACGACCGTCCGCCGCCTCTGGCGCTAGGCGCCGCGAGCGCCCGGAGGGCGCCGTTCTCGCACTGGCCGCTGGTTCGCGGCGCCGCGCGAGGCAGCCCCAGGAGCCCGCCGCGCCGAAATGCCCGTCCCCCTTGACTTTCCAGGGTTTACTTGCTAGTTTCCCGCCTGCTTTCCGGGGGCGTAGTTCAGTTTGGTCAGAACGCCTGCCTGTCGAGCAGGAGGTCGCGAGTTCGAGTCTCGTCGCTCCCGCCCGTTGGATCCCTTCCGCACTTCCAGGACGCGGAGGGGATTCTTCTTGCGATCAGGCGCTCGCCGCACGGCTTCCGATCCCAGCCTGGATCCATCGCCACGCCTTCCCGTCGATCCAAAACGCGGCGAGGCGGAACATCCGTTCCGCCTCGCCGTCCTTGTTCCCGTATTGGGTCCGCGCCGCGCGCGTTCAATCCGTGATCAGCACACCATGCGCTCCCGCTCAATCGGACAGGGCGTAGCGGGAGAAGTGGGGCGTGAGCGCCCAGACCACTTCGCCGCCATCGTCGTCGTCCAGGGCGCCCATGGGGACCGGGCTCGGCGTCGTGAACGGATTGACGAAGGCGACGTCATCGCGGTCCCCGACGAAGGTCTCCAGGGCGACCCACCGGCACAGATCCTCGTCGTAGACGGCTATGGTCAGGTCGGAGGCGACCAGGTCCTGGTCCGCCATGTACTGCGCGAAGCGGTCGAGATCGATCCGGAGCGTCACCGGCCGGTCGAAGTGCATGCCGTCGGGGCCCAACTCGACGGTGGCCAGGCGCGGATCATCCCGCTCGATGGTGATGAGCGTGTTCGCGTGGACGGCGAAGGGCGGAACGACGATGGTGAAGAAGTCCAGGGTGACCGTGCCGCCGCGGTAGGGCGTGATCCAGGCGCTGGCCGTCATGACTTCGCTGAAGGCGCCGTCGCGGTCCAGGGCGGTGGCCAGGGGCAGCGGCGCCAGCACGTCGTCGGCCGATATGGGTTCCGCGGGATGGGTGGCGGTGCCGCAGCCGGTGCCCACGGCCAGGACGACGGCGAGGAGGAGCAGCGTCGCGAGGAAGAGTTGACGGGTGCTGATCATCATGGACGCTCCCTGCTTCGCGTCCGGTCGAGCCGGGCGCCTGATGACCGCTTCCTTCACTTGCCTCCCGGAAAACACCTGCAATTGCCGTGGCCTCAGCAAGAGGGGTGCCATCCCGAATCTCGATTCAGCCATTTATTTCATTGTGGGGCAAGCAGTTGCGGGAGTCGCGGGGGGACCCCGTCGCGCGCCGTCCCCGCCGGGCTGTCCGCTGTCCGGATACGATGTAACGGATCGTTACGAATCTAGACCGCGGGCACGGGGACGCCGAGCTGGGTGCACTGCTTCCACAGGTCCGCCATGCTGAAGCGGGACTCCGGCGCGGCCTCGATGATCCGCTGCTCGACGAGGGCCAGGAAGCAGTCCGTCAGGTGCGGATCGAAGAGGACGCCGCGGTTCTTGCGGATGATGTCCACGGCCTGCTCCTGGCTCCAGGCCCGGCGGTAGGACCGGTCCGTGGTCAGGGCGTCGAAGAAGTCGGCGAGGGCGATGATCCGGGCGCCGATGGGGATCTCGTCGCCCTGCAGGCGGCCGGGGTAGCCGCTGCCGTCGTAACGCTCATGATGGTGCAGGATGTACTGCTTGACGGGCCAGGGGAACTGGACGTCGCCCAGGGAGGCCACGCCCGCCTCCGGGTGGCGCTTGATCTGGTCGTACTCGGCCTCGGTGAGCTTGCCCGGTTTGTTGAGGATCGTATCGGGCGTGGTGATCTTCCCCACGTCGTGCAGGTAGGCCGCGATGACCACGCCGCGGGCGGTCGCCTCGTCGAGCCTGAGCGCCTCCACCAGCCGCAGGGAGATGTGGGCGACGCGGCTGGAATGGCCCTGCGTGTAATGGTCCTTGTTCTCGACGGCGGAGCTCAGCGCCTCGATGACGTCCAGGTAGAGCTTCTCGATCTTGGCGACCTCGCCGCGGACGCTCTCGGCGTCCCGGGCGGCCTGGAGCCGTTCGAAGAGGACCAGGCTCCTGCCCAGCAGGCTGTGGGCCTCCTCGGTCCGGTCGGCGTCCCGGCACATGCGCCCGAACTCGTAGTAGGCCTCGGCGAGCCCGAGGGGCGAGGAGCACTCCTCGTTCAGGGCAATGCTGCGCTCGAAGTGGGAGCGCGCCGCGTCCCAGTCGCGCTTGAGGGCGGCGACGGCGCCCAGTATCTTGTGGGCCTCCGCCAGGCCCAGCCTGTCGTCGAGCTCGGCGAGCATCGCCTCCGCGAGGCGGCAGTACTCCTCGGCCGGGAGCGGCGAGGCCGTCTTGACGTGGAGGTCGGCCAGGTTGAGGTAGGTCAGGGCCGTCAGCTCGCGCGCGTCCAGGCTCTCGGAGATCTCGATGCTCTTGTCGTAGTACTCGCCGGCGCTGGCCCAGTCGCTCCGGGCGGCGAAGCTCATGCCCAGGTTATGGTAGGCCTGCGCCAGGCCGAGCTGGTTGCCGGCGAGCTGGAAGTCGGGGATGCTCCGCAGGTAGCTGTTCACGGCCTTGTCGGTCTCTCCCCGCGCGTTGTACAGGGCGCCCAGGTTGTTGTTGATCTTGGCCCGCAGCGCGAAGGCCTCGTCGCCGATGAGATCCAGTGCCCGCAGGTAATGGCGCTCCGATTCCTCCCAGCGGCCCTTCTCGAAGTTCGCGATCCCCAGGGAGTTCTCGATGTCGGCCAGGCCCTGCTCGTCGTCCTGCTCCGCGTAGATGGAGAGGGCGGTGTCGTAGGCCGCCAGGGCCTCGTCCCACAGGCCCCGGGACCGGTAGAGCCGGCCGGCCTGCTTCATGGCCGCCGCCGCGGCCGCGCTGCACAGGCCCCGCCGGCAGGCGCCCCGCACGGCCTCGAGACAGGCCAGGGAGCGCTTCCGGTCGCCCAGCTGGAGGTAGCGGTCGGCGAGGTCCACGGACGCCTGGATGGCATCCTCGGTGTCGCCGGCGGGATCCCGCAGCGCGGCCTTCAGGGCGTCGGCGTGGCGGCGCAGCCGGCGCCGGAGGGCGGGTCCGTCCGCCTGCCCGGCCAGGGCCGCCACGTCCTCGGCGATGGTCCGGATGTCGATGATCGCGGCGTCGAGGGGGCGGGTCATGGCGCATCCTTCGTGGCCGGGGACGGCGCACCGCCGGGGCGGCCGCCCACGTCCAGGGACTTGAGCCGGCGCAGCAGGCGCGGCCGGGATATCTTGAGCATGCCGGCGGCGCGCGTCTTGTTCCAGTCGGCCAGGGCCAGCGCCTTGAGGATGATCTGCCTCTCCATCTCGTCGAGGGAGGCGTCATGCGGATCGAAGGTCAGCGTGATGCGCCCGTCGCCGCCGCCAAGGGGGACATAGGACCGCACGCCGAGGGAGACGTCCTGGGGCTTGATGACGTCGCTCTTGGACAGCAGCACGGCGCGCTGGACGGTGTTGCGCAGCTCGCGGATGTTGCCCGGCCACGAGCAGGCGAGCAGCAGGTCCTCGGTGCGCTTGCCCAGGCGCTTGGGCCGCCGCCCGTGCTGGGCGCAGTAGCGTCGCAGGAAGTGCTCCGCCAGCAGGATCACGTCCCGCTCGCGCGCGCGCAAGGGGGGCAGCTCCAGCGAGACGACGGCGAGGCGGTAGTAGAGGTCCTCGCGGAAGAAGCCGTCGCGGATGGCCGCCTGGAGGTCCGTGTTGGTGGCGGCCACGATCTTGACGCCCACGGCGATCTCCTGCGTGCCGCCCAGCCGGCGGAAGCGCTTCTCCTCGAGCACGTTCAGCAGCTTCGCCTGCAGGCTGAGGCTCATGCTGCCGATCTCGTCGAGGAAGAGCGTGCCGCCGTCGGCGATCTCCAGCAGTCCCCGCTTGCTGCGCTTGGCGTCGGTGAATGCGCCGCGCTCGAAGCCGAAGAGCTCGGCCTCGAGGAGGCTCTCCGGGATGGCGCTGGAGCTGATCTCGACGAAGGGCTCCGCCGGCCGGCCGTCCCCGGCGGCGGCGTTGTGCAGGGCCCGCGCGAACAGCTCCTTGCCCGTGCCCGTCTCGCCCTGGATGAGGATGGACGGCACGTCGGCGTCGGCCAGCTCGCGGCCCAGCGCGATGACGGCCTTGATCACGGGGCTCTCGCCGATGATGTCATCGAAGCTGATGCCGCCCGGGGAGGGCTCGACGCCGGGACGCCGCGACGGCCTCTCAGGCGCGCGGGGACGGATCTGGAGCATTCCCTCGTCTCGGGACATGGATCGCGCTGACCTGCTTGGCGGAAGTCCGGGACCCGATACCAGATGACTCGGGCAAGGATCGTACCACCATCCGGCGCCGGCGCCCGGCGCCTCCTCGGCCATGTATCTTGTTGATGGAATTCGGGTTGGGCTGATAGCGAGAGGCGTCACATCAACCTCGCGGCCCGCGGCGGCGCAGCGGCGTGGGGCCGCCCCTGCCGGGCCGGGGACGCGGTCGCGCCACGGGGAATCCTCCGGCCCGGCTTCCGCGGCTGCCCGTCCGGCGCCTGCGGCTTGCTCCGTGAGCCATCGCCGGCCATCATGGTGCCGGCGGGGCCGGCCCCGCCGTCCGGACCTGCACCGGGAGGATCCGCGTGGCGACGCGCCTGGCCATCTTCGATCTCGACGGCACGCTGGCCGACACCCTGGCGGACATCGCCGCCGCGGCCGAGGCCGTCCTGGCCCGCCACGGCTGGCCGGGGCATCCACTCGCCGCCTATCGCGGCTTCGTGGGCGACGGCTCCCGCAAGCTCGTGGAGCGCGCCCTGCCGCCGGCGGAGGCGCACCGTGCCGACGCGGTGCTGCCCGAGTTTCTCGTCGAGTACCGGTCCCGCATGTTCGACAAGGCGCGGCCCTACCCGGGCGTGCCCGAGCTGCTGGACGGTCTGGCCGCCCGCGGCCTCGCCTTGGCCGTCCTGAGCAACAAGCCCCACGCCGCCGCGGTGGCCATGGTCGCCCGCCTGCTGCCGCGCAGCGACTGGCTGGACGTCCGGGGCCTGGCGGAGGGCGCGCCGCGCAAGCCGGATCCCGCCGGCGCCCTGGAGCTGGCCCGCCGGGCCGGCGCCGCGCCCGGCGAGTGCGTCCTCGTGGGCGACAGCGTGCAGGACGTTGCGACGGCCGTCCGGGCGGGCATGCTGGCCGTGGCCGTGGCCTGGGGCTACCAGGATCCGCCGCGCCTGCGCGCGGCCGGCGCCGCGGCGGTCCTCGAGCGCCCCGCGGATCTGATCGACCTGCTCTGCGACGCGACCGGAGCCGGGCCGTGAGCCGGCGCGGCGAGGACGCCTTCCGCGCCGAAGCCGGCGCGCCGTCCTACCTGGCCCTGCACCGCTCGGGCGAGCTGGCGTGCCGCGTGCGCCAGGCAGCGGCGGCCCTCGCCGACTGCCGCCTCTGTCCGCGCGCCTGCGGCGCGGACCGCGCGTCCGGCGGGACGGGCTTCTGCCGTACCGGCCGCGACGCCCGGGTGGCCTCGGCCGGGCCCCACCTCGGCGAGGAGGACGTCCTGCGCGGCTGGCGCGGCTCGGGCACCATCTTCTTCGCCCGTTGCAACCTGGCCTGCGTCTTCTGCCAGAACCACGACATCTCCCAGGGCGAGAGTGGGCAGCCCCTCGCCGCCGTGGTCCTGGCGGACATCATGCTGACTCTCCAGGACCGGGGCTGCCACAACGTCAACCTGGTCTCGCCCTCCCACGTCGTGGCACAGGTCCTGGCGGCCGTGGACCTGGCCGCCGGGCGCGGCCTGGCCCTGCCACTGGTCTACAACACCAACGCCTACGACGCCCTCGAGACCCTGCGCCTGCTCGACGGGGTCGTGGACGTCTACATGCCGGACTTCAAGTTCTGGGATCCCGCCGCCGCCGAGCGCTGCGTCGGCGCGCGCGACTACCCCGAGCGAGCCCGCGCGGCGATCGCCGAGATGCACCGGCAGGTGGGGGTCCTGCGCGTGGACGGCGAAGGCCTGGCCCGGCGGGGCGTGCTGCTCCGGCACCTGGTCATGCCGGGCGGGGAGGCGGACACGGCGGCCGTCCTGGGCTGGGTGGCGGCGGCGCTGTCGCCGGATACCGCCCTGAACCTCATGGGCCAGTACCGGCCCGCGCATCGCGTGGGGACGCCTGACGGCGCGGGCGGCCGCCGCTTCGCGGAACTCGACCGTCCGCCGTCGGCGTCGGAGATGGCCTCTGCCCGCGCGGCCGCGGCGGCCGCGGGGCTCTGGCGCTTCGTCTAGGCCTTGGGCTTCCAGACCTTCCAGACCTTGCCGACCAGATCGGGGCCCGGCTTCAGCACGGGATCCCCGGGCCGCCAGCCGGCCGGGCAGACCTCGGCGCCCTTGGTCTTGCGCACGTGCATGAAGGCCTGGATCTGGCGCAGCAGCTCCTTCTCGTTGCGGCCCACGGGGGGTGTCAGGACCTCCATGGCCTGGATGATCCCGTCCGGATCGATGAGGAAGCGCCCGCGCACGTCCACGCCGGCGTCCTCGTCGTACACGCCGTAGACCTTGCCGATGAGCCCGGCGCCGTCCGAGAGCATGGGGAAGGGCACTCCGCCCTCGACCATCTTCGACAGCTCCTCCTCCTGCCAGATCTTGTGCACGAACTGGCTGTCCGTGGAGACGGAGAGGAAGTTGACGCCGATCTTCTCGAACTCGGGATAGGCGGCAGCGACCGCTGCCAGCTCGGTGGGTCAGACGAAGGTGAAGTCGCCCGGGTAGAAGCAGAGGACCACCCACTTGCCCAGGTAGTCCGAGAGCTTGATGATCTTGAAGCCTCCGTCCTGGTAGGCCGGGGCCGTGAAGTCGGGCGCCTTCTGCCCGACGCGCACGCCAGCCATCGTGGCCGCCTCCTCGGTTTCGGGCTCCGCGGCGCCGGGTGGCGTCGCGGCCGGCTCGATGCCGACCGGGCCGCCCGTCGGGCGCCCGCAGCCCAGCTTCTCGTCGCTCATGCCAGCCCTCCGGGGGCAGCGGTCCCGGCCCCTCGCCGGGCACGCTCCCGCAGACTAGCGTCCCGTGAACCTGTCGTCAAAGGAAAGCGCACCGGCGGCCACGGCGCGCGCGCGACCGGGCCCGCGAAGCGCGGCCGCGCGCCGCGCGGATTGCGGCCTCGACAGGCCTCCGCCCCCTGATTACACTGTTCGCAACTGGGCGGCGCGCCGCCGCCCCGAGGAGTCTCATGAGAGGCAGCCGACTGCTCATCGTCCTCTGTCTGGCCAGTCTGGCGGTTCCGGCGTCCGCCGCCGAGCACCTGGTGCGCGCCAACGGCAGCGGCGACCAGCCGACCATCGCCGCCGCCCTGGCCGTGGCCATCAGCGGGGACACGATCACGCTGGCCGACGGCACCTTCAGCGGCCCGGGCAACCGCGACCTGGACTTCGAGAGCCGGCCCCTGCTCCTCCGCTCCCAGAGCGGCGATCCCGACGCCTGCGTCATCGACTGCGGCGGCGGCCCCGGCGAGGGTCACCGGGGCCTGCGCTTCCACATGGGGGAGGGCCCCACCGCCGTGGTCCGGGGGATCACCATCACGGGCGGCTTCCTGCAGGCCGGCGGCGACGAGGCGGGCGGCGCCGTCCTGTGCGAGGGCGCCTCGCCGACCTTCGAGCACTGCGTCTTCGCCGGTAACCAGGCCCACGTGGGAGGCGGCCTGTGCATCCGCGGCGGGAGCCCGCTGCTGCAGGACTGCCGCATCGCGAGCAACCGCGCCATCTGGTGCGGCGGCGGCATCGCCTGCGAGCAGGGCGCCGCGCCCCTGCTCACGGACTGCCAACTCACGGACAACCTCGCCGACTACGGCGGCGGCGTCCTGTGCGACCAGGCCTCGCCGGAACTGACGGGCTGCGCGGTCCTCGCCAACGAGGCCCTCCAGCGGGGTGGCGGCCTCTACGGCGGCGACTGGTCACGGCCGATCCTGTCGGCCTGCACCCTGGCGGCCAACGCCGCTCCCGCCGGCTCGGGCCTGAGCGCGGTCTTCCAGGCCGAGGTCTCGCTGACCCGCTGCCTGGTCGTCCTGGGCACGGGGAGCGCGGCGGTGGAAGTCCTCTACGGCGCCGAGGTCCGACTGGAATGCAGCGGCGTCTGGGGCAACAGCGGCGGCGACTGGAACGACGCCATCGCCGGCCAGCTCGGACTGGACGGGAACATCGACGACGATCCCCAGTTCTGCGGCGCCGCGGCCGGCGACTACGCCCTCCAGAGCGACTCGCCCTGCACCGCCGGCGCCAGCGCCTGCGGCGCCATGGGCGCCTTCCCGGTGCTCTGCGGCGCGGACGCGACGCCCCTGCGCACCTGGTCGGCCATCAAGAGCCTCTACGACTCCTAGCCCGCGTCCGAGGAGAGCGCATGGGTCCAAGGATCATCGTCACCGGGGGCGCCGGCTTCATCGGCAGCAACCTCGTCGCCGCCCTCAACGCGCGCGGCGAGCGGGACATCCTCCTCGTCGACAGCCTGGGCGACGGCCCCAAGTGGCGCAACCTCGTCGGCCTCGAGTTCGCGGACTACCTGGACAAGGCGGAGCTGCGCGAGCGCCTGCGCGCCGGCCGCCTGGACGCGCCGGCGGTCGTCTTCCACCTGGGGGCCTGCAGCGACACCACCGAGCCCGACGCCGGCTACCTCATGGACAACAACACGCGCTACACGCGCGAGCTCTGCGAGTGGAGCCTGGCGGCCGGCGCCCGCTTCATCTACGCCTCCAGCGCGGCCACCTACGGTGACGGCAGCCGCGGCTACGATGACGCCGACGCCGTCACGCCCGGCCTGCGTCCCCTGAACATGTACGGCCTGTCCAAGCAGCTCTTCGACCTCTGGGCCCTGCGCCGCGGGCTCTTCGAACGCATCGTCGGCCTCAAGTACTTCAACGTCTACGGGCCCGGCGAGGACCACAAGGGCGCCATGCGCTCGGTGGTGCACAAGGCCTTCACGCAGATCGCGGCCGGCGGCACGCTGGCGCTGTTCCGCTCGCACCGGCCGGAGTACCGGGACGGCGAGCAACGCCGGGACTTCGTCTTCGTGGGCGACGCCGTCGCCGTGACGCTGCATTTCTGGGAGCACCCCGAGCGCGCGGGGCTGTTCAACTGCGGCACGGGCCGGGCGCGGACCTGGCGGGACCTGGCGCGGGCGGTCTTCGCCGCCATGGGGCGCGCGGAGCGGATCCGCTTCATCGACATGCCGCTGGAGCTACGCGGGCGCTACCAGTACCACACCGAGGCCGCCACGGCGAAGCTGCGCGCGGCCGGCTGCGAGCCGCCGCCAACCTCCCTGGAGGACGGCGTGCGCGCGACCATCGAACACCTCGCCGCCGGCGCGGCGGCGGCCGGCTAGCTGACCAGCAAGGAGCAGGCATGGAGCGCTACCTCGTCACGGGCGGGTCCGGGTTCCTCGGCATCAACCTGGTCCGCTTCCTCCTGGCCAAGGGCCATCCCGTCAGCGTCATCGATCTCGTGGCGTTCGACTATCCCGACTGCGCGGGGGACATCGCCTTCGTCCAGGGCGACATCCGCAGCGACGCGGACGTCGCGCGCGCCATGGCCGGCGCCGACGTCGTCGTGCACTGCGCGGCGGCGCTGCCCCTCTACCCGCCGGCGGAGATCTTCTCCACGGACATCGACGGCACGCGCAAGGTGCTCGAGCACGCCGAGCGCGAGGGCGTGAAGCGCTTTGTCCACATCTCCACGACGGCCGTCTACGGCATTCCCGACCATCATCCCCTCCTGGAGGACGATCCCCAGCAGGGCGTCGGCCCCTACGGCACCGCCAAGGTGGAGGCCGAGCGGGTCTGCGAATCCTTCCGCGCGCGGGGCATGTGCGTGCCCATCCTGCGGCCCAAGTCCTTCATCGGTCCCGAGCGACTGGGCATCTTCGCCATGTTCTACGAGTGGGCGCGCACGGGCCACGGCTTCCCGGTGCTGGGCAACGGGAAGAACCTCTACCAGTACCTGGATGTGGCGGACCTCTGCGATGCCATCTACCTGGCCGCTACCCTGCCGCCCGAACGCGCGGACGACGTCTTCAACATCGGCGCCAAGGAGTTCCGCACGGTGCGCGAGGACTTCCAGGCCGTCCTGGACGAGGCCGGCTTCGGTCGCAAGGTGCGCTGCATCCCCGCCCGGCCCGCCGTGTGGATCCTGCGCTTCCTGGAAGCCCTCAAGCTCTCGCCGATCTACAAGTGGATCTACGAGACCGTCTCCGAGGACAGCTTCGTCTCCATCGAGAAGGCCGAGCGCGTGCTGGGCTGGACGCCGCGCCATTCCAACCGCGACGCCCTCCTGCGCAACTACCGCTGGTACCTTGAGAACCTGGACCGGCTGGACCGGTCGGGGGGCGTCACCCACCGCGTGCCCTGGAAGCAGGGCATCCTCTCCCTGGCCAAGATCTTCTTCTAGGCGCCGCGCCTCAGGGTTCCGGTTTCTCGACGGGGGCCGGCGCCGGCATCGTGGCCGGCGGCAGGCGCCAGGGCAGGGGCCCGCGGCCCAGGCCCCAGGCGACGGTCTGCCGCACGCGCAGGGCGGCGCCCTCGGCCAGGACGTAGAAGGTGGGCAGGACGACGAGGGTCAGGATCGTGCTGGCCGCCAGACCGCCGATGACGGCGCGGGCCAGGGGGAAGTAGTAGCCGTCGGCGACGGCGGCCTTGCCCAGGGCCAGGGGCGTCAGGCCGAGGATGGTCGTCGCCGCCGTCATCAGGATGGGGCGGAAGCGGTCGCGGCAGCCCTCCATGATGGCCGTGCTGCGGTCCAGGCCGCGCCGCCGCAGGTTGTTGATGTGGTCGATGAGCACGATGCCGTTGTTCACGACGATGCCGGTGAGGATGACGATGCCGATCATGGCGAAGAGATTGAAGGGCGTGTTCGTCGCCATGAGCAGCCAGATCACCCCCAGGCCCGCGAAGGGGATGCAGAGCATGATCACCAGCGGGTGCAGGTAGGACTCGAAGAGGGCGGCCATGACCAGGTAGACGCAGACCAGGGCGAGCAGGATGTTGATCTGCATGTCGTGCTGCTCGGCCTGGGCCTGCCGCAGCTGGCGCCCGAAGGACCAGGAGTAGCCCGGGGGCAGGTCGAGGGAGTTCATGATCCGCGTGATCTGTGGCCAGAGCTCGCTTTCCTCCTCTCCCTCGTAGGCGCCGTAGACGGTCAGCGCCGTCTTCTGGCTCTCGCGGCGGATGGACTGCGGCCCCTCGGCGATCTCGAAGTGCGCCACCTGGCCCAGGAGCACCGGGCGCCCGTCCTGGTAGGAGACGGGCAGCCGCGACAGGTTCTCGATGTTGCGGCGATCGGAGGGCTCGAGGACGATCCCCATGTCGATCTCGCGGTCCCGCGCCTGGAATCGGCGCAGGGGCACGCCCCGGAAGGTGAGACCCATGATCTGGGCCAGCGAGTATGGGCTGACGCCGTAGCGCCCGGCGAGCTGCCGGTCCAGCACGACGCGGATCTCGTCGCGGCCGCTCTCGGCGTTGGTGCGCAGGTCCTCGACGCCCTCGATGAGGCCCATGCGGCGCTGGGCCTCGCCGGCGATCTCCTCCAGCAGGTCCGTGTCCTCGCCGAAGAGGGTCACGGTGATCTGCGTGGCGCCGCTGCCCGTGTCGTCCTCGAATCCGAAGTGGTACTCGGCGCCGGCGAGCACGGGCATGTTCTCCCGCAGGTACTGGCGCAGGTCGAGGAACTCCGAGGGTGTGATGTTGCGGCTGGCCTCGAAGTAGAGGCTGAAGGCGGCGCTGTTGTCGCGATAGAAGGTGTAGACGGACGCGAAGCCCAGGGAGTCCCGCCGCGCGAGGAGGAAATCCTCCACCTCCTCCACGTACTCGACGACGCGGTAGACGTTGGTGTTGTCGGCGAACTCCAGCCAGAGGTACAGGTTGTTGAGCTGGACGCTGCGCTCGTCGAAGTCCTCGGGCCCGAACTCGGCCACCTTCATGGCCACGATGGTGACCACCAGCACGAGAGGCAGGAAGAGCAGCCCGGTGCGCTTGGGGTGGCGCAGGGCCGTCCAGCGCAGGACGCGCAAGTAGCGCTCGCGCAGCCGCGTCAGGAAGCCCAGTTCCTTGAGACCGCCGTTGATGCGCGTGCGCGAGGCGAGCAGCGGCACGAGGGTCAGGCAGATCAGCAGGGAGAAGATGAGGGTCACCGAGATGGTGACGCCCACCTCGCCGAGCCAGACGGACGTGAGGTCGGTCTTGCTGAGGATGATGGGCGCGTAGACGATGATCGAGGTGAGGGTGGAGGCCGTCACGGCCATGGCCACCTCGCGCGCGCCCAGGCGCGCCGCGGTGTGGGAGTCCTCGCCCTTCTCCTGGCGCCGGTAGATGGACTCCAGCACGACGATGGCGTTGTCCACCAGCATGCCCACGGCGAGCATCAGTCCCATCATCGTGATGACGTTGAGGGTGCGGCCGGTCAGGAACAGGAAGACGCTGGTGGCGATCACGGAGATGGGGATGGCCGAGGCGGCCACCAGTGTGCTGCGCAGCCGGCGCAGGAAGAGCAGCAGCACGGCCACGGCCAGCAGCGAGCCGATGAGGCCCGCCTGCAGCAGGCCGCGCAGGGACTCGAGGATGTCGTCGGCCTGGTCGAAGAAGATCACGACGTCGATGCCCTGCAGGGAGGAATCCTTCTCGATCTCGGCGAGCACGCCGTGCACGCGGCGCGAGACGTCGACGATGTTGGCGTCGGAGGCCTTCTGGATCTCGAAGGCGATGGCGGGCTCGCCGTTGATGCGGCGGTAGTAGTTGGGCGCGGGTTCGGCGTAGACAATCTCGGCGATGTCCTTGAGGCGGAGGCCCGCGTCGCTCACCTGCAGGTTCTCGATGTCGTCGAGGGAGCGGAACTGGCCCATGGCGCGCACGCTGATGCGCTCGCGGCCGTACTGCACGCGGCCCAGCGTCAGGTCCAGGTTGCTGCCGTTGAGCCGTTCGAAGAGGCCGCCGACGTCGATGCCGTGCTCGATGATGCGGTCGAGCAGCAGGTAGATGGTGATGTCCTTGGGATTGATCCCGTCCACCAGGACGCGGCCGACGCCCTCCACGCGGCGCAGGGGATTGATGACGCGCCGCTCGAGCAGGTCGTAGGAGCTCGCCAGATCCCGCCCCTTGGCGCTGATGCGGCCCACCATCACGGGGATGTCGCTGGAGTTGAAGCTGAAGATGTAGTAGTCGCGGACGTCGTCGGGGAGCAGGGGCCGGATCTGCTCCATCTTCTCGCGGACCTCGACGTGCAGGATGTTCACGTCGCGGCTCAGGGCGAACTCCATGCCCACCCAGACGCCGTCCTCGAAGGACTGGGACTCCAGCTCGTGCAGGTCGCCGAGGGTGGCCATGGCCTCCTCGATGGGGCGGGCGATCTCCCGCTCGGCCTGCTTGGGCACGGCGTTGGGGTAGTCCACCCAGACGCCCAGGAAGGGCGCATTGGTCGGCGGCAGGAAGTCCAGCTTGAGGCGGGTCGCGCTCACGACGCCGAGCACCAGCAGGGCGGCCGTGACGACCAGGACGGTCACGGGGCGGCGCAGCGAGAAGTCCGACAGGGCCATGGCGACCTACTCCCGCCGGTCCAGGAGGTCGTAGACCACCGGGATGACGACCAGGGTCAGCAGGGTGGCCAGGATCAGGCCACCGATGACGGCGATGGCCATGGGGGCGCGGATCTCGGCGCCCTCGCCCAGGCCGATAGCCATGGGTAGCAGGCCCAGGACCGTCGTCAAGGTCGTCATGAAGATGGGTCGCAGGCGCGCCTGGGCGGCGTCCAGGATGGCCTCCCGCTTAGGCAAACCGGCGCGGCGCCGCTGGTTGACGAAGTCCACGAGGACGATGGCGTTGTTGACGACGATGCCCGTCAGCATCACGGCGCCGATGAGGACCACCACGCTGATGACCGTGCCGGTGACGGCGAGCGCGAAGATGGTGCCCACCAGCCCCAGGGGCACCGTCATCAGGATGACGAAGGGATGGAGGAAGCTCTCGAACTGGCTGGCCATGACCAGGTAGACCATGAAGATGGCCAGGCAGACGGCCAGCAGGAGGCTGCGGAAGGAGGTGGAGACCTCCAGGTTCTGCCCGCCCAGGGTCACGGCCATGGTGGCCGGGATGGGGAAGGCGGCCAGCATGGTCTCGATGTCGTGCGTGGCGCTGCCCAGATCGCGGCCGACGAGGTTGGCGCTGACGACGGCGGCGCGCTGCTGGCCGATGTGCGTGATCTGGGCCGGGCCGCGCCCCAGGGTGACGTCGGCGACGGTGGACAGGGGAACGGGAATGCCGTCCACCTGGTTCACCACGAGGCTGCGCACCTGCTCGGCGTCCATCTCGGACGCCTGGGCCGAGCGGACGCGGATGTCGATCTGCCGGTCCTGCTCCTTGAGGCGCGTGGCCACGTCGCCGTGGATCTTGCCGCGCAGCAGGCGGGCCACCGTTTCGATGTCCAGGCCCATGGCCGCCATGCGGTCGCGCGAGAACTCCACCTGCAGTTCGGGGCTGCCGGCTTCGAGGCTGTTGCTCACGTCGCGCAGGCCGGGAATGCGGGCCATGGCGGCGGCCAGCGCGTCGGCGGTGAGGCGGGTCTGATCGATGTCGTAGCCGTAGACCTGGACTTCCACCGGCGTCTGGAAGCTGAAGTAACTCGGGCGCCGGAAGTTGTAGCGGATCTCGGGGCGCCGGGCCAGCAGGCGGCGGACCTTCGCGATGACCGCCGCCTCCATGACGTGGTCGGCGGGGTCGGTGATGGTCACGTTCAGGCGGGCGACGTTCTCGCGCCGCTGCGCGGAGGCGCTGCCCAGCTCCGGGCTCTCGCCGACGCTGGTGAACAGGAGGCCGATGCGCGGATCGCCGGCCAGCTCCCGCTCGATCGCCGCCACGTGCTCCTCGCAGGCGGACAGGGGCGTGCCCGGCGGCAGCTCCAGCTCGAAGGCGAACTGGCCCTGGCTGAAGGGCGGCACCAGCTCGACGCCGAGTCCGGGCACCAGCAGGGCGGCCGCCGCCGCCAGGATGAAGGCCAGGACGACGGTGGCGGCGCGGTGGCGCAGGGCGCTGCGCAGCAGACGCGGGTAGGTGCTGGCCAGGGCCGACCACCCGCGGTCGAAGACGGCGTGCAGAGGGCGCATGAGCAGGTCGCTGATCCAGATCAGGGCGCGCCAGGCGAAGCGCAGGACGCGCAGCAGGCCGCCGGGCAGCAGGATGAAGAGGCTGCGCCCCGCCCAGCGCAGCAGCCAGGACACGCCGCGGCCCAGGAATCGAAGGGGCCAGCCCAGGAGTCGGAGGGGCCGGCCCAGGACCCGCCCGACAGGGGCCAGGCGGCGGCGCAGGCGGCCGGGTTCGCGGCGGCGCCTGGCGGCCGGCGGCCCGGGCGCGGCCGTTTCCCGCTCGGTCGTTCCCGGCACGGCGGGTGCCGCTGCCGCCTCGCGGCGGCGGCTGCCGAGGCTGGCCAGGACGGGGATCAGCGTCAGGGCCGCCACGAGGGAGACCATGAGCGAGGCCGTCACGGTGAGGGCCTGGTCGCGGAAGATCTGGCCGGCGATGCCCTCCACGAAGATGATGGGCAGGAAGACGGCCACCGTCGTCAGGGTGGAGGCGGTCACGGCCTGGGACACCTCGCTGGCGCCCTCGCAGGTGGCCTCCCATACGCCCGCGCCCTGGGCGCGGTGTCGACTGATGGCCTCCAGCACGACGATGGCGTTGTCCACGAGCATGCCCACGCCGAGCGCCAGGCCGCCCAGGGACATGATGTTCAGCGTCACGTCGAGCTGCTGCATGACGAAGAAGGTCGCCAGGATCGACACGGGGATCACCGTGGCGACGATGGCCGTGCTGCGCCGGTCCTTCAGGAAGAGAAAGAGGATGAAGACGGCCAGCAGGCCGCCGACGAGGGCGTTGCTGCGCACCTCGGCCAGGGAGTGCTCGATGAAGGTGGACTGGTCGAAGAGGATCTCCGTGTCCACGTCGTCGGGCAGGATCTCGTCGAGCTGGTTCAGGCGGCGCTTGACGGTGCGCGCCACCTGGACCGTGTTGGCGTTGCCCTCCTTGTAGAGCGCCAGTTCGACGGACTCCTTGCCGTGGACGCGGGAGACGATCTCGCGCTCCTTGAAGCCGCGCGTGATGGTGGCCACGTCCTCCAGCTTCACGCGGCGGCCGGCGCCCTCGTAGACGATCGTCTGGCGAATGTCGTCGATGGACTCGAACTCGTTGAGGGTGCGCACGAGGAAGTCGGCGTCCCGGTCGCGCAGGCGCCCGCCGGCGGCGTTGATGTTCTGGCTGCTCAGGAACTGGGAGACGGCGCTCATGGGCACGCCGAGGGCGCTGAGGCGGGCCTCGTCCACCTCGACGTGGATCTCCTCCTCCAGGCCGCCCTGCACGCGCACCGAGGCCACGCCCTCGAGGCTCTCCAGGTCCTTCTTGACGATGCGCTCGGCCAGGTGGCGTTGCGCTGACAGCTCGCGGTCGCCATAGAGGCCCACGCGGAGGATGGGATCCATGGCGGGGTCGAAGCGCAGCAGGACGGGGCTGCCGGCGTCGTCGGGCAGGTTGACGAGGTCCAGCTTCTCGCGGACGTCCAGGGACGCGTAGTCCATGGCTGTCTTCCAGGCGAACTCGAGGGTTATCTCCGACACGCCGGCGCGGGACACGGAGCGCAGGTTGCGCAACCCGGGCACCACCGAGACGGCCTCCTCGAGGGGTTCGGTGATGAGCTTCTCCACCTCGGCCGGGGCCGCGTCGGGGTACTCGGTCTGGATGGTCAGCGTCGGGTAGGAGATGTCCGGCAGCAGGTTCAGCGGCAGCCGCGACAGGGACACGGCGCCGAAGATCAGGGCCGCCAGGGTGATCATGCTGACGGTGACCGGCCGCCGCATGGAGGCGGGAACGATCTTCACGGCGTCTCATCCTTGCCGGTGGTGGAGTCGGCCAGGGTCGTGGGCGCTTCGAGATCCTGGATCTTCGTGCCCGTCTTCAGGCTGCCCTGGCCTACCGTGACGACGCGGTCGCCCAGCTCGAGGCCGCCGCAGATCTCCACGTAGCGGCCGTTCACGAAGCCGGTCTCGATGCCGACCTTGATCACGCTGTCGGCCATGACCTTGAACACGTAGTTCTCGCCGCCCTCGGGCACGAGGGCCCGCTTGGGAATCACCGGCACCTGTGAGTGGAGGTCGGTCTGGACGCGGATGCGGACGAAGGATCCCGGCCGCACGCGCTCGCTCGTGTCGCGAACCTGGCAGGTGACCTTCACCGTTCCCGTGCGGGTGTCCACGATGGGCGCCACGCGCAGCACCCGTCCCGGCAGCTCGAGGTCGGGGTGGGTGTCGGGGGTCACCATGGTCTCCTGCAGCGGCGCGATGCTCACGGCCTCGCGCTCGGGCAGGTAGATGCGGGCCAGCAGGGGATCGGCGTCCACGAGGCCGAAGACCCGGATGCCCGCCGTGACGTGCTGGCCGGGGTCGACGTAGCGCTCGGAGATGGTGCCGGCGAAGGGCGCCAGGATGCGGGTGTACTGCCAGCGCAGCTCGGCCGCCTGACGCTGGGCGTCGGCCTCCTCCCAGCGCGTCTGGATGTCCTGCATCTCCCGGTCGCTGATGCCCTGCTGCGTGTACATGGCGCGGCTGCGCTCCAGCTCGCGCTTGAGGCCGTCGGCGCGCACGGTGGCCTCCTCCAGCGCCACGCGCTCGGCCTCGCCGTCGAGCAGGGCCAGCAGCTGGCCGGCCTGGACGTAGTCGCCCTCCTCGACGCGGATCTCGCGGATCTGCCCGGAGCCCTTGGCCATGATCTCGATGGCCTTCTCGGGCTCCAGCGTGGCGGTGGCGCTGAGGTAGAGGGGCACGTCCTGCCGCTCGACGGTGGCGAGCCGGACCGGGACCGCGTCCTCCTCCTCATCCTCGCCCGACTCCTCGGACGCGCCCCGGCCGAGGAAGCCCAGCAGGCCGCCGCGGCGCCGGCCGCGGTCGGCCAGGCTGTCGGCCGCGGCGCTGTCGGCCACCGCCGTGCTGTCGCTGGCATGGACGCTGTCGGCGCGGGCGGTGCCGCCGCCGTTGCCGGTGCGGCTCCGACCGCAGGCCCCGAGCAGGAGGGCCAGGCCCAGCAGGATCAGGATGGTCGCCGCGAGCGCGAGCCGGACGGGTGGGCGTTGGGGATCTCGCATGCTTGCCTCCAGGAACCGGAGCCGGCGGGGGCGACCGGCCAGGTGCCGCCATGGGTGACGCGGGTGCGGGAACGGGGAGTCATGACCAGTTCTACGAGTGTGGCGGCATCGGGTTACAGAGATGCGGCACGGCGCGGGTAAAAACGGCGGCGGCCCGGCCGGAGCCGGGCCGCCGTTCGCTGGGGCGCGCGCGCCGGGTCCCGCGGGACCCGCTGGGCGCGGTTCACTTGAGGAGCACCGCCCGCAGGCAGCGCTCGTGGCCGCCGGCCCGGAGGCGCAGCAGGTAGACGCCGCTGGCCAGGGGGCGGCCCTCGGCGTCGCGGCCGTCCCAGGTCAGGACGTGCTCGCCGGCGATGCGGGGCCCGGAAGCCAGGATGGCCAGGCGGCGGCCCCGGCAGTCGTAGGCGGCCAGATCGACCGTCGCGGGCGCCGGCAGGCGGAAACGCACCGTGACCTTCGGATTGAAGGGATTGGGCCAACAGGCCAGGGCCGGCGCGGCCGGCGCGCTGCCGGGCGCGTCCGTGCCGCCCGAGTTCATCTGGGCCTGGACGGCCACCACGTTGGTGTTGCTGCCGGGGACGGTGAAGGAGCCGTCGCCCCCGCCGCCCGTGAGATCCCGGTAGAAGACGGGATCGTCGCCCGCAGCCTGCCCGCCGGGGATGTAGGCGAGGCCGGCCGCGTCGTCGATGTCCACGTCGCGGGGGGTGGCGCCGGCGGGCAGCGGCGCGAGGGGCACGGATGACCAGGTGGCGGTGTCGAAGGCGTGGATGGTGCCGTCGTCCTCGCAGGCGACGACCAGCGTCATGCCGTCCGCGGTGACGTCGATGCCCCAGGGATCGTCGCCCACGGGCAGGGTGTTGACCTGCGTCAGGCCCGCCGTCTCCACGACCCGCACCTGGTCCGTGCCGCGATCGGTCACGTAGACACGGGAGCCGTCGGGCGCGACGACGAGCTGCCAGAAATCGCTGCCCAGGGAGACCTGGCGCAGGATGGCGCTGCCGTCCGGGGCGATCTCGTACAGCAGGTCGTCGTACCACTCCACCAGGTAGAAGCGCTTGCTCACCGGATCCAGGGCCAGGTTGCCCGGCCCGAGGTAGTTGCTGGGCACCGGCAGGCTGCCCGTGACGGCGTAGGCGGCCGTGTCGATGATGTCCACGCGGTCGCTGTCCCGGCAGGCGACGAGCGCCAGGGCGCCGTCGTCGCTGAAGGCGATGGAGACGGGATACTCGCCGGTGGTGATCCGATGGAGCACGGCGCCGCTGGCGCGGTCGAGCACGACCACGCCGTCGCCCGCGGCGCCGCAGACCCAGACCTCCGTGCCGGCGGGGTTGATGGTGGCGTCGTAGGGGTAGTTGCCCTCGGGGAGCAGATCGATGACGGGCCCGACGGCGTACGTGGCCAGGTCGAAGGCATAGGCGTTGTCGGTGGTGCTGCAGGCGACGAGGCCGCTGCCTGCCGCGGCGGGGCCGGCGGCCGCCAGCAGGGCGGCCAGGATGAGGGGAAGGGGACGGGTCATGCGAAACCTCCTGCGGCTGTCTGCGGATGCGGTCGCGGGCTTTCGGACGCCTCGATTATATCACAATTGTAGCACCGTCCGGACTCCCGCGGGGCGCCGCCGCACCGTCGAAAGCCCGCAGTCGAAAGCCCGTACTGGTAGGCGGAAGGCGGTTTCCGGTATAATGGAGCCGATCGCATCCCAGCGGCCGGTTCCCGGCCCCACTCGGGCCTTCTCTCGAAAGGACACATGATGAAGATGGTGAAGGGACTCCTGTCCGGGCTGTGCCTGGCCCTCGTCGTGGCGGGGCCCGCCCTGGCTGCCGACCAGATCATCCCTCTCGCCCCCTCGAGCTCCCGCGTCGACCTGCTCGCGCAGGACGCGAGCGCTCTCCGCTTCCGCGTGGAGGTGGGCGAGCTCCAGACACTCGACGTCCAGACCCCGGAGGGGCCCTTCACGCGGCTCCTGATCCCGGGCTTCCACCACTCGATGACCGTGGGCGCTCCCGAGCTGCCCATGCTCAACCGCCTCGTGGAGATCCCCTACGGCGCCGCGACGCGCATCGAGATCCTCGAGACGCGCAGCCGCATCATCGACCTGGGCGCCCTGGGCATCCAGCACCGGCTCATGCCGGCCCAGCCGAGCATGCCCAAGAACGCCGACCCCGCGACCTGGCCCTTCGTCTACGACCCGGACGCCTACCGGGCCGAGCCGGTGGCCCAGGAGCTCGTGCGCGTCGTCGACCAGGGCAGCCTGCGCGCCGTTCGCATCGGCCGGCTGGAGATCTCGCCCGTCGAGTATTACCCCAGCGAGAACCGCATCCGCGTGGTGGAATCCGTCGAGTTCGCGGTCGTCTTTGCGGGCGGCGATCCCGCCCGCGAGGCCGAGCTGAAGGCGGCCACCTGGAGCCCCTTCTTCGCCGGACTCCACGAGCAGATCGCCGGCCTGCGCACGCCCCACGAGGATCACCCCGACCTGTTCGGCAACGTGGTGACGATGGTCGTCGTGGCGCCGCCCATGTTCGAGGCCACCCTCGCGGACTACGTGGCCTGGAAGACCGAGCGCGGCTTCAAGACCATCCTCGCCATCACCGGCACGCCCGAGGTGGGCACCACGACCGCCTCCATCCAGGCCTACCTCCACGGCCTCTAC
>JAFGBK010000069.1 GCA_016933175.1 Candidatus Krumholzibacteriota bacterium
GAGTGGGACGATGAGTGGGACGACGACCACGGCGGTCGCGGCCGCTTCTACCCGCGACGGCGCGGCGGCCGCATCGAGTTCCGCTTCGCCGACGCCGACTACGAGCGCGTCCTGCTCGAGGGCGACTTCAACGACTGGCTCGGCGACCGCATGGACTTCGACGAGCAGGGCGAGGTCTGGAGCCTGCGCGTCGACCTGGATCCCGGCCGGCACCACTACCGCTTCCGCGTCGAGGCGGGCCGCGACGACTGGAAGGCCATCGATCCCAGCAATCCGGACGCCCGCAAGCTGCGCGGGCGCGGCTGGGTCTCCATCCTCGACCTGAGCGAGAATCGCCGCCCCCGGCGGCCGCGCTGGGAGAGCCTGCGCCGCGCGCGCCGCGAGTTCGAGCGGAGCAACGAGTTCCACGAGGTCTTCGTGGGCTACCAGCGCGTGGACGGCTGGACCCTCGGCCTGGTGCCCAGCTTCCTCACGGGCCGCGGCTTCGAGCCCTCGGCCTGGGGCCGCGTCAGCTACGGCCTCAAGAGCGAGCGCTGGTCCGGGGGCGTCACCGTCCTGCAGCCCCTGCTCGCCGGCAACCGGCTCTGGCTCAGGCTCGACGGCTTCGCCGGCACGGACTTCACGGACCAGACGGGCATCTCGGATCCCGAGAACAGCCTCGCGGCCATCCTCTTCCGCGAGGACTACCGCGACTACCACCGCCGCGAGGGCGTGACCGCGAGCCTGGTCTTCGGTGCCTGGCGCTGGCTGCGCCTGGAGGGCGGCGCGCGCAGCGACGACTTCACCTCCCTGGAGCGCACGGTCAACTGGTCGCTTCACAGCGGCGTCTTCCGGCCCAATCCGCCGGTGGACGAGGGCAGCCTGCGCGCCGTCTTCGGCAACGCCCGCCTCGGCACTCGCTTCAGCTATCTCGAGCTGGCCTACGAGCGCTGCGGCGACGATGTGATGGAGGGCGACTTCGACTACGAGCGCCTGGCAGGCACGCTGCGCGGCCGCCTGCGGCTGGGTCGCCGCCAGCACCTGGACGTCCGCCTCGCGGGCGGCGGCGCCCTGACGGGGGCGCTGCCCGTCCAGCGCCAGTTCGTCGTCGGCGGGCTGGGCACCGTGCGCGGCTACGACTACCAGTCCCTGCTGGTGCCCGCGGCGAGCGGCGGCGCCGCCGCGCCCTACGGCGGGCAGAAGATGGTCCTGGCCAACGCCGAGTACACGTTCGCCATCGATCGCGACTTCGACGTCTTCCTCTTCTATGACGCGGGCATGGCCTGGGAGGACCGCAAGGCCGACGTGGAGCTGGACCAGCTCAAGGGCGGCGCCGGCCTCGGCGTCGAGATCGAGGACGCGGGGCTGCGCGTCACCATCGCCAAGGCCCTTGATGGCAGCGAGCGCGACCCCGTCGTCGCCGTCCGCCTACAACGGATGTTCTGAGGTTCCATGGTCCCTGCGCCACGAGGCATCGCCCCTGCTGTCCGGCACCTCCTTGCCGCCGGGCTGGCCGCGCTCCTGGCCGCGGCCGGCCCGGCTTTCGCGTCGCCGAGCCTGACCCTGGGCGCGCCCGCCTGGCAGGGCGACAGCCTCCTGGTGGACGTCACGCTGGCGGGATTCTTCGACGAGGAGGTGGCGGCGGCCCTTTCGGCGGGGCTGCCCGCCACCCTCGCCGTGGAGTGGCGGCTCTGGCAGGAGCGCGCCCTCTGGCCCGACCGCCTCGTCGACGCAGAGCTCCTGCGCTTCCGCGTCTTCTTCGACGTGCTCGAGGAGCGCTACGACGTCTTCGACGACGCCGGCCGGCAGGTCGCCCACTGCGCGGACGTGGCGGAGGTCGCGGCGACGCTCTGCGACCGGCGGCGGCTGGTGATCCGACCCCGGCCGCGTCTCTCGCCCGCGGGACATTACACGCTCCAGGTGAGCGCCGAGCTGGAGCCCCTGGACCCTCGCGAGATCCGCGGCCTGGAAGGCTGGCTCCACGGCACCGACCGCGAGGGGGAGCGCGGCATCCTGCCCGGCATCTCGCGCGCCTCGACGGAGATGCTCACGCGCATGACCGGCCTGGGCCGGCGCCGCATGGAGGAGCGCGCGTCCATCCCCGCCGCGCCGAATCCCTCGCCCTGACACGTTCGCCTTGACATAGTGCGACACATGTCGCATATTGCATGCGACGATTGTCGCAGGGATGGGCCCCGCGGCGCGCGAGGGGGATGGCAATGGGACGCGAGTTGCCCGAGCTGTCACGCTTCGAGCTGCAATGCCTGCGCCTGCTCTGGGCGCGCGGCGAGGCCACCGTCCGGCAGGTCCACGCGGACCTGCCCGACGCGCCCAGCTACTCCACGGTGCGCAAGATCTTCGAGCGGCTGGAGGGCAAGGGAGCCATCGCGCGCGTCCGCCAGGACGGCGGCGCGTGGATCTACCGCTCCGCGGTGCCGTCGCGGGCCATGATCCGCAAGGAGATCGGGCGCCTGCTGGATGTCCTCTTCGACGGCTCCGCCCTGCCGCTGGTCTCCCACCTGGCGGACATGAAGGCTCTCTCGGCCCGCGACCTGAGGCGCCTGGAGGAGCTGCTGCCGGACTCCGACGCGACACCGGCCCGGCGCCGGCGGCAAGGCGAGCGATGAGCGCCGCCGCCGGCATGCTCGCCGGGTTCTGGCTGGCAGTCCTGGAGCACCTCTGGCAGTCCACCCTGGTGCTGGTCGCCCTGCTCGCCCTGGGCCGGACGCTGCGGCGGGCGCCGGCCCGCGTTGCGGACCTGCTCTGGTCGGCCGCCCTGGCCAAGCTGTTCCTTCCCCTGGCAATGCTCGGCGGCCTGGCCGGCCGCCTGCTGCCGGCGCCGGCCGCGGTGCCGGGGGCCGAACCGGCCCTGGGCGCGGCGGCCGGGCTGCTGACCGCGCCCCACGCGGTGGACTTCGCTGCGTCGCCGTCGCTGGCGGCGCTGCTCCTGGCCGCGGCGACCCTTGCCTGGGCAGCGTGCGTGCTGGGCCGCCTGGCCGTCCTGGTCCGCGAGCTGAGGGGGATCGCCCGCGTCGCCGGCCTTCCCGCGGCATCGCTGCAGGCCTCACGGCGCCGACGCCTGGCCGCGGTCCTGGCCCGGACCGGGATCCCGGTGGGATGCCTGCACGTGTCCAGCGAGGCCCTCATGCCGGCCGTGACGGGTCTGCTGCGGCCGCGCATCCTGCTGCCGCTCCGTCTCCTGGACGCCCTCAGCGACCGCGCGCTCGCCGCCGTCCTGCTCCACGAGGATGCGCACCGCCGCCGGCGCGATCCGCTGCGCGCCGTCCTGGCCCGGGTGGCCGCGGCCGTCTTCTGCTTCCATCCCCTGATGGGGCTCTTGATCCGCCGTCTGCGCGAGAGTGCGGAGCTGGCGGCCGACGAGGCGGCGCTGGACGCCGGCGTAGAGGCGGGCGAGTACGGCCGCGCCATCGCCCGGACGGTCGGCCTCGGCCTGGCACCGCATGCCCTGGCCGTGGGCGCTGGCGACGCGGAGCGGTCCCTGCTCGAGCGGCGCCTCGCCCGCCTCCGCACCGGGCGCTGCCGCCTCGCTCCAGGCCACCGGCTGGCCGCCGTCGCGGGCCTGGCCCTCGTGGCGCTCGCCTCGCTGCTGCCCCTGCCCGCTGCCACGCGGGCCGTCCTGTCGCCCGGTCCCGGCGGTGCCGGCGCCCTCGCGCGCCTGGACCGGCTCTGGGATCCCGCGCCGTCCGAGCCCGGGGAGTCCGGCGAGGCGGAGCGCTTCGTCAGGCCCGCGCCCGTGCGCGCATCCTACGCGCTGGTCCGCGCCGAGTGGGTGGACGTACCGCCCGCGCCAGTGGCGGCCCGGCTGCCCGCGCCGCCGGCGCCGGGTACGCCGGCCGTCGATGTCGAGGTCAAGGGAATCATCGAGCGCGACGGGCGTTTCGTTCCCGGGCGCGCCTGGGCGCGGGGAATTGCTGGAAGCGAGGACTTTCTGCGCGCCGCCGAGCGGGCTGCCGCGAGCTGGCGCTTCGTGCCGGCGCGCAGGAACGGCCGCGCCGTGCCCGTCAAGTGCCGCATCGTCTTCACCCATGACCCGGACGCCGCCACGCCGGCGCCGGATCCCTTCAGCCTGAGGCCGCCGTCGGACGCCGCGGCGCCTCGTGCCGCGGGCGCCTAGGCCCGCGGCCAGCCCGACACGCAACGAAAGGACGGGAATCCGATGATGGAAACCTGCAGGATACCGGTGCGTCCGATACGGTGCTGTCTCGCGGTATTGTTCCTCGTGGGGGCCGCCGGTGCCGCTGCCGGCGAGACCGTCGTCGTGGACGGCATCAGCCATGTTCGCAACGGCGCCGCGCCCAGCGAGGGCGTCGTCGTGTACGACCTGGAGGAGCTCTGGCGGGCCGGCGATGAGGACGACGAGATCTTCTTCGGCCTCGTGACCCGCGTCGCGTCCGCCGCGAACGGCGACGTCTACCTCTTCGATCCCCGGCAGCACTGCGTCCAGGTCTACGGCCCGGACGGCCAGCACCGGCGCACCCTGTTCCGCGAGGGCGAGGGGCCCGGAGAGTTAAGCCGCCTGCCACGGGACATGTGCCTCGTCGGCGAGGATGAGGTGGGCGTCGCCCAGTTCGGCCCACGCAGCATCGAGCGGGTGCGGCGCGACGGCACGCCGAGCGCGGTGACGCAGCTCGCGCATCCCGAGGTGGCGCGCCTGTCGCCCGTCAGCGCGGCCTGGGCCGCCGGGCGCTTCCTGGTGGCCGGCGAGGAGGCCGTCGAAGGCCAGATCCCCGGCACGGGCACGCGCACCACCTTGCTGGCGGCCTACGACGAGGCCGGCGAGCAGGCCGTCCGCTTCCTGGAGCGGCGGCGCGAGTTCAACTACCACGCCATGGTCTTCCGCGAGGCGGAGCACTTCCAGGAGTTCGCCTGGAGCTTCGCCGTGGACGCCGGCGGCCGCGTCTTCGCCCTGCCCGACCGCGAGCGCTACGCGATCCACGTCTTCGCGCCCGACGGCTCGCTGGAGCGCGTCATCGAGCGCGACTTCGCGCCGCGCCGCCGCACGGACGCGGAGCGCGCCCGCGCCCGCCGCCTGGCCGAGCGGCGCTTCCGCACGGCGCCCTTCGACGTGGACTACCACATCGAGGAGACCGCGGCGGTGGTGGCCTGGTTCCACCGCGGCCTGCAGGTGGCGCCCAACGGTGAGCTGTGGGTGCGCCACGCCCGCAGCGCCGTGGACCAGCCCTCCGGCGTCGTCCTCGCCTTCGACGTCTTCGACGCTGGGGGCAACTTCGTCAGGCAGGCGGTCTTGGCCGGCGAGGGCGACGGCGAGGGCGACGGCTTCTTCCTCGCTGGCGCGGATCGGATGATCCGGGTCGTCGGCTTCGTGGACGCCATGCGCGACCACTACGGCGGCGGGCGCGGCAGCATCGGCGAGGGGGGCGACATCGAGGAGCCCGATCCTCTCGATGTGATCTGCTACCGCCTGCGGCGCCGCTGAGACGGACCGGGGGCGCGGCCGCTGTTTCGGGGAACCCGGCGCGGTGATGCCTGGCGGTGCGGGTCGCCCGGGACGGTGTCCGGCGGCCGCGCGGCCGAATTCGGCGCGCTCGTCGCCGTCGACCTGGGCGCTGCGTGGAGTCCGCGCGGCAGATCGGCCTCGCGGGCCAGCCGGGAGGGGCGTGGCAGCGCGGAGCCCGGCCAGGGCTTGCTGGCGACGGGATCGCCCAGGAAGCAGAGGGCCAGATCGCGGATGACGGCGGGCGTGAGCGGCAGGCGCCCGCTCTCCCACGCCGCGATGGTGTCCGCGTCCACGATGCGGCAGGCGTGCCAGTCCAGCATGAGGGCGAGCTGCCAGCGGCTCCAGCCGCGGTCGCGGCGCAGGGTGCGCAGGGCGGATCCGGTCATCGCGTCTCCTTGGTGGCTACCCGCCCCAAGCATGCAAAACGCGCGAGAACCGGTGATGAACGGCGCGTGAAGATTCCCGGACTCAGTGCGTGAACAGGTCGAAGATGTTGCCGAGCATGCTGCTGTCGGCCTGGTACATCTCCGTGTAGCGGCAGCGCGTGCAGGTGACCGTGCTGTAGCGCCGGTTCTGGACATCGAAGATCTTGCTGACGAAGCCGCCCGTGGCGCGCATTTCGCCCGTCTCGCAGCGGGTATTCCCGCACTTGGGGCAGCGGTAGTTCAGGGTGTTCATGGTCGTCCTCCTGGTACGCGGCCAGTACCGGCGCCCGCCGCCTCTATTCGGTCCGCCGGGATGCGGCGGACAGGGCTTGCACGGCGCGCCCATCCGGGCGATAGTGTCGGGACCGCAGCCGCTCCCCGCCTGCCTGGAGGTTCCCGTCATGACGAAACGAGGCTACCGCTCCATGGCCGAGGGCCTGGAGACCAGCCGCCGCAGCTTCCTCAAGCTCGGGGGCGCCGTGGGCGCCGGCATGGTCATGGGCAATCCGGCCGCCTGGGCGGCCAAGCACGTGAGCAAGCGCGGTCCGGCGCCCGTCCGGCCGCTGACCAACATCGACGAGGCCCTAGCCGCGCCGCGGGGGCCCCACGCCCTGCCCGGGCCCTTCCCCGGCCGCGTGGCGGAGGTCCGCGACGCAGCGGCCCTGGCGCCCGACGGCACGCCGGACGCGGCCGCGGTCCGCGCCATGTTCGAGCGCGGCCTCGCCGCACTGACCGGCGAGACGCCGGGCGCGGCCTGGCGCCGCTTCTTCACGCCGGACGACGTGGTGGGCATCAAGGTCAATCCCGTGGGCGCCGGCCTCATCAGCACCCGCCTGGAGCTGGTGGACGCCGTCGTCGCCTGGCTGGAGGCCGGCGGCCTGCCGCGGGGGAACATCGTCATCTGGGACCGCTTCGACGACATGCTGCGCGACGCCGGCTTCACGCCCGAGCGCTTTCCCGGCATCGACTGCGCGGCCCTGCAGACCATGGACGACGCCGCCTACATGGATCCCGGCGGCGACCAGAGCGGCTGGCTGTGCCCCGACGGCACGCACGTGAGCGCCGGCAGCTTCGATCCCGACGCCTACTACTGGGTGGAGGTGACGGGTCCGCAGCGCGATCCCGCCGATCCCGAGAAGGACGCGGCGGCCTGCCAGTACCTCAACCAGCACGTCTTCAACGGCGAGCACTCCTACTTCGGCAAGCTGCTGACCAGGCGCTTGACCAAGATCATCAACCTGCCCGTGGTCAAGAACACGGGCAATGGCATCTCCGTCGCCACCAAGAACCTCGGCTACGGCGCCATCTGCAACACGGGCCGCCTGCACCAGCCGATCTCCTTCGAGGTCAACACCGAGGTGCTGGCCTTCCCCTGCCTGCGCGAGAAGCTGGTGCTCAATGTCGCCGACGGCCTCGTCGCCCAGTACGAGGGCGGCCCCATGCCCAACGCGGCGTTCACCTGGCCCCTGGCCGCGCTCTTCGTAGCCACGGATCCCTTCGCCCTGGACCGCGTCTGCCATGACCTGCTGGTGGCCAAGCGCAAGGAGATGGGCATCGCCGTCAACGAGCACCCCATCTTCACCGAGTACCTGCGCTACGGCGAGCGCCTGGGCCTCGGCGTGGCCGACCCGTCCCGCATCGATCACCAGCGGGTCTGAAGTGGCGGGGTCCGCGCTCGCGCGCCGCGCAAGGCGGCTGCCGGCCGTCGCCGGAATCCTGCTCCTGGCGGGCACGGCGTCCCCCGGCGGGGCCGCCGGCATCGCGGCGGAGGCGCCCGCGGACTGGGCGGCCGCGGGCGCGCCGCGCCGCTTCGTCGGCCAGGATCTCTACGGCCACATCGACGGCGGCGCCGAGCTGTTCCACGAGTTCGGCTTCCGCGACCTGACGGTCCAGGACTACGCGCGCGGCGAGGCGACGCTCACCGTCGAGACCTACCGCATGACCGCGCCCGAGGCGGCCCTCGGCATCTACCTCGCCAAGTGCGGCCGCGAGACGCCGCGGCCGGGCCTGGCCGCGCGCCACACGGCCAGCCGCTGGCAGGTGACGGCCCTGCGCGGCGACGTCTTTCTTTTGGTGAACAACCCCGCCGGCGACGAGGCGCTGCTGCCCGACATGCTGCGCCTGGCGTCAGCGGCGCTGGCGGACGTGTCCGCCGACGCGCCGGCGCCCCTGCTGGACCGGCTGCCGGCGGCGGGCCGCGTGCCGGGCAGCGAGCGCCTGCTGCGGGGGCCCATCGCCCTGGCGCCCCTGTTCACGCTGGGCCCGGGCGACGTCCTCGGGCTGGGGGGCGAGACCTACGCCGTGGCCGCGCGCTACGGCGAAGGCGCGGAGGGCCACCTGCGCATCGTCGTGCCCTACGGCGACAGGCGCCGCGCCGCGCACGCCTTCCGCGGCCTGCGCCGCGGCCTCGATCCCTTCCTCGAGATGGTGGCCGCGCGGCGGCGGGCCTTCGTCTTCCGCGATTACCATGGTCGCTTCGGGCGCGCCGCCCTGGACGGGGACACCCTGACCATCCTGGCCGACCTGGCCGCGCAGCCCGATCTGGACTGATCGCGAGGACTAGCCGCCGTAGGGATCTCCATAGGAGTCGGCGGCGGGATCGGCGCCGCCGGCGTCCAGAGGCTCGGCGCCGGGCAGGATGGGCTGGTTGTCGGGGTGCCGGCTCTCGCCGGCGCTGGTGACGCGGATGGCCGCCCGATCCCGGAAGGGGCACTTGGCCTCGCAGATGCCGCAGCCGATGCAGCGGTCGGCGTCCACCTTCGGCTGCTTGAGCGTCCGCGTCCCGCCGCCGCGCAGGGGCACCTCCGTCTCCACGAAGTAGATGGCCTTGTCGGGCACCGGGCAGTGCTCCTCGCAGACGATGCAGCTGCGCCCGTAGGCGTAGGGCAGGCAGCGCGTGGTGTCGATGACGGCCAGGCCGATGCGGGTCTCCTTCTTGGCGGCCAGGGTCAGGCGCTGGATGGCCTCCGTGGGGCAGACCTCCCCGCAGAGCTTGCACTCGTACTCGCAGTAGCCCAGGCGCGGCACCAGCATCGGCGTCCACAGCCCCTCCAGGCCCGCCTCGAGCAGGGTCGGCTGGAGGGCGTTGGTGGGGCAGGCCTTCATGCACAGGCCGCACTGGACGCAGCGCTGGAGGAACTCCCGCTCGGGCCGGGCGCCCGGCGGGCGGATGAGGGCCGGGTGGTAGGCCCGCGCCCGGGCCTGGGGCGGCAGCCGCAGGACGAGCAGGCCGGCGACGCCCGCGGCCAGGGCCTTGATGGCGCCGCGGCGCGTGACGCCGTCGCTGCCGGCCCGCGGCCGGCGCCAGAAGGGCTCCCAGGCGAAGTCCACGGCATCGACGGGGCAGGCGGCCACGCAGTTCCAGCAGCCGAAGCACTCGCCGGGCAGCCACTCGCCGGGCTTCTCGGGCTGGGCGGCGGCCGGGCAGCTCATGGCGCACCTGCCGCAGTGCGTGCAGGCGTCGGTCTGACGCAGGCGCAGGGGGGCGCGCCGCGAGAAGAGGCCCAGCAGGGCGCCGAGGGGGCAGACGTAGCGGCACCAGAAGCGCGGGCGCACCAGGTTGAGGACCAGGGCAGCTGCGAAGATCAGGGCGACGAGCATCGCGCCGTCGAAGGCGGGCCGCTGGCCGGAGAAGACGCGGTCGCGGAAGAAGCGGTAGACCGGCTCGCTGATCCGCGTCAGGGGGAAGGAGCCCAGGCGCGGGTCCGCCGCGTAGATGGCCGTGGCGCTGTCGCCGACGATGACGTCGACGGCGGGCAGGACGGCCGTGGTCATGCTGCGCGTCAGCAGGCCGAAGGGATCGAGGACGCCCAGCCAGTGCACGCCGAACAGGGCCATCACCAGCAAAGCCGCCAGCAGGCCGAGCTTCAGGCGTTGCCAGGGCGAGAAGCGTCCCATGTCGCGCCGCGCGGCGCCGCGGCGGCGCAAGGCCGAGATCGCGTTGTGCAGGGTGCCCAGGGGGCAGAGCCAGCCGCAGAAGACGCGGCCGAGGATGAGCGTGGCGGCGACGGTGATCAGGGCCAGCAAGGACAGGCCGGCCACGCTGTGCGTGGCCAGCCAGGTGCCGGTGAGCACCAGGGGATCGAGGTCGAACCAGACCTGCAGCCAGGGGCTGGCCTCGGCGCCCTCGCGCGGGCGGGTGGCGATCAGGAGGCCCAGGAACAGGAGCAGCCCCGCCGTCTGCACGGCGCGGCGCAGCCAGACGATACGGCGGGCGCGGCCGGCCGCCGTCACGAGACCTCCCGCTCCGCGTGGGGCAGCGAGCGCCAGTCGGCGGTCCCCAGCGCCGCCGCCTCGGCCGCCCGAATGGAGGCGATGTCCACGGGGCGGTGCCCCAGCAGCTCGGCGCCCAGGGCGTCCAGGGCGACGATGTCCGTGGCCGCGGCGACGGTGTCCAGGCGCTTGACGTCGTCCGGGTTGCCGCCGACGGGGCCGTGGGCGGTCAGGACGCGCACGGCGTCCAGCACGCACAGGCGTGGCTTCATGTAGGCGGTGATGTCCACGAGGCACTGGTCCAGGTCCTGGTGCCAGGCGTTGCGCCGGCCGCCGATGACGCCCATGTAGTTCTTCATGGCCAGGGTGGCCCGGGCCAGGCCGTGGTGCTTGGCCACGGGGACGTTGATGACCAGGTCCGCCTCGATGATCTCCGGATAGAGGGCCCACTCCTTCAGGCGCTCGCCGCCCAGGGCCACCGTGCGGAATCGGCTCGCGTCGAGGAAGACCACCTCGGCGCCGGCCGCCGCGGCCGCGGCCGCGATGCCGCTGGTGCGGTAGGTCTGCGCGGCCTGGTGGCAGGGATGGTCGCCCACCTTCACCGTCTTGGCGCCGGCCGCCAGGCAGAGCGTCACCAGCTCCGCCACCACGTCGGGATTGGTGCAGGCCGCCAGCTCGGGGGCCCGGTTCCAGCCGATGTTGGGTTTGATCCAGACCACGTCGCCCTTGCTCACGAAGCGCTCCATGCCGCCCAGGGCGGCCAGGGCCTCGCGGGTGAGGCGGCGGGCGAGGGGGCCCAGCTCGGCGTCGGCCGACCTCTCGCCGCCGGCGCGGGCGATGGCCAGGGCCGGCGGCGCGGCGTCCTGGCCCAGCGCCAGGCCCGGAGGCAGCAGGGCGGCGCCGCCCAGGGCCGCGGTCTGCTTGAGGAAGCTGCGTCGGGTGGTGCGGATCATGCGGTCCTCCTTGGCCGGGGGCGTCCTCGCGCGCCCACCCCTCCATGTTACGGAAACGGGCGCGGCCTGCAAAGCGGCGATGCGCCCGCCGCGTAAAAATCCGCGCCGCCGCGCCGCCGGAAAGCCGCTTTGCAGTCTGCCGCCGAGTGAGTAGTATGTGCCTGGCGGGGACCGGCGCTCGCCGTGGTGACGGGCGCCCCGGCCGCTCGCCGGGAGGCCGCCATGAAGATCGCCGTCACCAGCGAAGGACCGGACCTCCAGTCCCGGCCCAGCGCGCATTTCGGGCGCTGCCCCTACTTCCTCGTCGTCGACGAGGACGGATCCCTCACGGCGCTGCCCAACGCAGCGGCGGACTCGGCCTCGGGGGCCGGCATCCAGGCCGCCCAGAACGTGGTGGACCAGGGCGCCGCCGTCGTGCTCACCGGCCGCATCGGCCCCAACGCCTGGCGCGTCCTCGGCGCGGCGGACATCCCCGTCTACATGGTCGCCGGGGAGACGGTCGCGGAGGCGGTCGAGCTGTACCGCGCGGACAAGCTGGAGCTCATCGGCGGCGCCTCGCCGGGCCACATCGGCGGCGGCATGGGTGGCGGACGCGGCGGCGGACGCGGCGGCGGCATGGGCGGCGGACGCGGTGGTGGTGGCGCGGGCGGCCGGCGATGATGCGGGGAGCGCGATGATCCTCGCGGTGGCCAGCGGCAAGGGCGGCACGGGCAAGACCAGCGTTGCCGTCAGCCTCGCCCTGGCGGCGGCCGGCGCCGGCCGGCCGGTGCGGCTTCTGGACTGCGACGTGGAGGCGCCCAACGCGGCCCTCTTCCTGCCCGTCGAGTTGACGGAATCCCGCGCGGCCGGCCTCCTCGTGCCCGAGGTGGACATGGCGGCCTGCACACTCTGTGGTCGCTGCGCCGAGGTCTGCGCCTACGGCGCCATCAGCGTGGCCGGCAAGCAGGTGCTGCTGTTCTCCGAGCTCTGCCACGGCTGCGGCAGCTGCACGCGCCAGTGCCCCGCGGGCGCCATCACCGAGCGCCTGCGCGTGATCGGCAGCGTCGAGGCGGGACGCGCCGGCGCCATCGAGTTCGCCCAGGGCCGCCTGACACTGGGCGAGGCCATGGCCACGCCGATCATCAGCCAGCTCAAGGCCTGGCGACTGGCGGCGCCGCCGGAGACGCTCGTCATCCTCGACGCCCCGCCCGGCGCGGCCTGTCCCGTCATCGAGACCCTGCGCGGCGCCGACTTCGTGCTCCTGGTCACCGAGCCCACGCCCTTCGGCCGGCATGACCTGGAGCAGGCGGACCGCCTGGCCCGCGAGATCCTTGGCCTGCCGGCCGGCGTCGTCGTCAACCGCGACCTCCCCGGTGACGACACCGTGGACGCCTACTGCCGCGAGGCGGACCTGCCCGTCCTGGCGCGCATCCCCCTGGACCGGCGCGTGGCCGAGGCCTACGCGGCGGGTCGCCCGCTCCACGACGCCCTGCCCGACGGCCCCGACCGGTTCGCCGCGCTGCTGGCGCGCATCGAGGCGGCGGTGACGACATGAAGCGGCTGGTGGTGCTCAGCGGCAAGGGCGGCACGGGCAAGACCACCGTCGCCGCGGCCCTGGCCCAGCTCGCCGCCGGCGAGCGGCGCCTGGTGCTGGTGGACGCCGACGTGGACGCCGCCAACCTGGGCCTGCTCCTCGATCCCCGAGAGCGCGAGGTGACCGACTTCGTGGGCGCCGAGACGGCCGCGATCGACGCCGGCGCCTGCACGGCCTGCGGCCTCTGCGCCGAGGCCTGCCGCTTCGAGGCCATCGCCGTGTCCGGCGGGGCCTACCGCGTGGATCCCGTCGCCTGCGAGGGTTGCCGCGCCTGCCTCTACGTGTGTCCGGAGGCGGCCATCGCCATGGCACCCCAGCTCAGCGGCCGGCGCTACCGCTCCGACACGCGCCTGGGGCCTCTCTTCCACGCCCACCTGCTGCCGGGCCAGGAGAACTCCGGCAAGCTGGTGACGGCGCTGCGCCGCGACGCCGAGGCCTGGGCCGAGCGGGAGCGGCCCGACGTGATGCTGGTGGACGGCCCGCCGGGCATCGGCTGCCCCGTGATCGCCGCCGCCAGCGGCGCCGACCTGGCCCTGCTGGTCACCGAGCCCACGCCGGCCGCCGTCCACGACTTCCGGCGCATCCTCGGCACCTTGGAGCACTTCGGGATTCCCGCCCTGGCCTGCGTCAACAAGGCCGACCTCAACGCCGAGCGCCGCGAGGAGATCCGTGCGGAGTGCGCGGCGCGGGGGGTGGCCCTGCTGGGGGACATTCCCTACGACGAGGCGGCCGTGGACGCCGTGCGCGCGGGCCGACCCGTCACGGACGCCGCGGCGCCGCGCCTGGCCGCGGCCCTGGCCGGCATCTGGCGCGCCCTCGTCCCGCACCTGGACGCCTAGCCCGGCAGCGTCTCCACCTTGATCAGGTTCGTGAGGCCCGGCTCGCCCAGGGGCAGCCCGGCGATGACCACCAGCCGCTGGCCGGCGCGCGCCAGGCCCTCCTCGGCCGCGGCTGACGCGGCGCGGGCCAGCATGGCGTCGGTGTCGGTCAGGTCCTCGCAGAGTGCGGGGCGCACGCCCCAGACCATCGCCAGGCGGCGGCAGGTCGTCTCGCGCGGCGTCATGGCGAGCACCGGCTGGCGCGGCCGGCAGCGCGCCACCAGCCGGGCGGTGCTGCCCGAGTAGGTGAAGGCCACCAGGGCGGCGGCGTCCAGCTCCCGCGCCAGCTCGCAGGCGCTGCGGGCCGTGGCCTCGGGCGGTGGGCAGCCACCGGCCTCGCCGCGCTGCAGCCAGTGGTCGTGGGGGAAGGCGATCTCGGCGTCGGCCGCCGCGCGCGCCATCACCGCCACCGCTTCCGCGGGCTGGGCGCCCACGGCCGTCTCCTCCGACAGCATCAGCGCGTCGCTGCCGTCCAGCACCGCGTTGGCCACGTCGGCCACCTCGGCCCGCGTCGGGCGCCGGCTCTCCACCATGGACAGCAGCATCTGCGTCGCCGTGATCACCGGCTTGCCGGCGCGGTTGCAGGTCGCGATGATCCGCTTCTGCACGCGAGGCACGCTGGCCAGGGGCGTTTCCACGCCCAGGTCGCCGCGGGCCACCATCACGCCGTCGGCGGCGGCGACGATGGCGTCCAGATCGGCCAGGGCCTCGTGCTTCTCGATCTTGGCGATGAGCGGCTGGTCGCCGCCGGCCGCGCGCAGCAGCGTTCGCGCCGCCTCCACGTCGGCGGCACTGCGCACGAAGGAGACGGCCACCAGGTCCACGCCCTGGGCGACGCCGAAGGCCAGGTCGGCCTCGTCCTTGGCCGTGAGGCTGGGCACGTCCAGGGAGCGCGACGGCAGGTTGATGCCCTTGCCGGCGCCGAGGCGCCCACCCACCAGGACCCGCGTGCGGATCTCCTCGGCGTCGGCGGACTCCACTTCCAGCTCCAGGGCGCCGTCGGCCAGGAGCAGGTGATCGCCGGGCCGCACGGCCGCGGGCAGCTGGGGCGTGTTGGTGGACACGCGGGTGGCATCGCCCGGCACCGGACGGCTCGTGATGATGAACGGCCGGCCCGGCTGCAGGGTGATGGGTCCGTCCGCCAGGAGCCCCACGCGGACCTTGGGCCCGGCCAGGTCCTGGAGGATGGCCAGGTGGCGGCCGGCCGCGGCGGCGGCCTCGCGCAGGCGCCGGATCCGGGCGCCGTGGGCCGCCTGGTCCTCGTGGGAGAAGTTCAGGCGGGCGACATCCACGCCCGCCGCGAGCAGCTCGGCCAGGCGCTCGGGCGCGTCGCAGGCGGGGCCGATGGTGGCGACGATCTTGGTACGGCGCATGGAATCGCCTCGCTGGCAGGAGGTGGAAAGCCGCCGAGGGGCTTTTGCAAAAACATTACAATTTGCTAGGCAAGAAATCGCCGCCAAGGCTAAACTGTCTCAACTTTTCGTCAAGACCGCATTCGCGACGGAACCTCGCGCAAGCATGGAAACGCCTCTGTACGCCACACGAAGCCAGGATCGCGACACGCCCGGCGCGGGCGTGGCGCCCGCCGCGGCCGGCGGCGAGGGCGGCGGCCGCGCCGTCTTCGAGGCCGTGAGTCGGGCCGCCGCGCGCTTCCTGGGCAGCGCCGACTGGATGGCCTGCCTCGACGAGGTGCTCGCCGACCTGGGCCGCGCCGCCCAGACCAGCCGCGTCGGCGTCCTCCAGCTTCACGACGGAACGCGCCCGCGCCTGGGCCTCCTGCGGGAGTGGCGCGGAGAGGCGGTGCCGGCCACGGCCGCCGACCGCGGCCTGCCCCTGGACGCCGCCCGCGTCGAGGCGCGCTGGGGCGAGCGCCTGCGCCGCGGCGAAGCCGTCTTCGGCGCCGTCGAGGATCTGCCGCCGCAGGATGCCGAGTTGCTGGCGCCGCGCGGCGTGCGGTCCCTGCTGGTGGCGCCGATCCTCGTTGCGGGTGGGCTCTGGGGACTGCTCGGCGTCGCCGACTGCGTGGCGGTCCGCCGCTGGCTGCCCGGGGAGGTGGATGCGCTGCGGGCCGCGGCCGCCACCCTGGGCGCCGCCATCCAGCGCCTGCGCGCCGAGAACCAGCTCCGCCGCTCCCTGGCCGAGAAGGAGACCCTGCTGCGCGAGGTGCACCACCGCGTGAAGAACAACCTCCAGGTGGTCTCCAGCCTGCTCGCGCTGCAGCAGCGCGAGCTCTCCCGGGATGCGGACCGGCTCGCCTTCGCCGAGTGCCAGGGCCGCATCCGGTCCATGGCGCTGGTCCACGAGAAGCTGCACCAGGACGGCGCTGGCGGGCGCGTGGATCTGGCGGAGTACGTCCGCGACCTGGCGGCGGGCCTGCTGCGCATGCACGGCGGCGATGCCGCCCCGGTTCTGGACGCGGACCTGGCGCCGGCGCGGTGCGACCTGGACACCGGCGTCCCGCTCGGGCTCCTGCTCAACGAGCTCATCACCAACGCGATCCGGCACGCCTTCCCGGCGGGCCGGGCCGGGCGGATCCGCGTGGCCTTCCGCCGCCTGCCCGGCGGCGAGGCCGAGCTCGTCGTGGCCGACGACGGCGTGGGGCTGCCCGCCGGCGCGGACCCGGCGGCGCCGGCCACCCTGGGCCTCCAGCTCGTGCAGACCCTGACGCGGCAGCTCGGCGGCCGCATCGACTACCTTCCCGGCGACGGCACCACCGCGCGCGTGCGCATCCCGTGGCCGCCGCCCGGCCGCGGAGGGCGCCATGGCGAATGAGCGCATCCTCGTGGTCGAGGACGAGGGCATCGTGGCCATGGACCTCGAGCGCCGCCTGCGCGAGAAGGGCTACGGCATCGCCGGACTGGCCTTCACCGGCGAGGATGCCGTCGCCCAGGCCGCGGCGACGGGGCCCGACCTCGTCCTGATGGACATCATGCTGGCGGGCCGGCTGGACGGCATCGGCGCGACGGCGGCCATCCGTCAGCAGTGCGACGTGCCCGTCATCTACCTGACCGCCTATGCAGACGAGGCCACGCTGGACCGCGCCAAGCGGACGGAGCCGGCCGGCTACCTGGTCAAGCCGTTCACGGAGAAGGAGCTGCACGCGTCCATCCAGGTGGCCCTGCACCGTCACCCCCGCGACGCCGCGTCGCGCCGGCGGGCGCGCTGGCTCACCGACGCGCTGCGCAGCATCGGCGAGGCCGTGCTCATGGCGGACGCGGGCGGCGCGGTGACCTTCCTCAACCCGGCCGCCGAGGCGCTGACCGGCTGGACGGCGGCCGACGCGCGCGGGCGCAACGTCACCGAGGTCTTCCGGCTGCGCGGCCCGGGACCGGACGCTGCCGGCGGTCTGCTGGACGACGTGCGCCGGCGGGCGGCCGTTCTGCGCCTGGACGCGCGCCTCGTGGCGCGCGGCGGGAAGGAGACGCCCGTCGCCGTCAGCGCCGCCCTGGTGGGCGAGGGCGGCCCGCCGCGGGGCCTGATCATGGCCTTCCACGACGTGTCGGACCGGGAGGCCGCCCTGCGCGACCTCGTCGCCGCCAAGGAGGCGGCCGAGGACACCGCCCGCGCCAAGAGCGAGTTCCTGGCCAGCATGAGCCACGAGATCCGCACGCCCATGAGCGGCGTCATGGGCATGACCGACCTGGTGCTCGAGACCGACCTCAGTCCCGAGCAGCGCGACTGCCTGGGCACCCTGCGCCTGAGCGCCGACGCGCTGCTGTCCATCATCAACGACATTCTCGACCTGTCCAAGATCGAGGCGGGCAAGCTCGTCCTGGAGAGCGCGGATTTCTGCGTGGCCGACTGCGTGACCAACGCCGTCAAGTCCCTGGCCGTCACCGCGCACGGCAAGGGCCTGGAGCTGATCTGCCACGTGCAGAACGAGGTGCCGCCGGTGCTGCGCGGCGATCCCGGTCGCCTGCGGCAGATCATCGTCAACCTGGTGAGCAACGCCATCAAGTTCACCGAGACGGGCGAGGTGGCCGTGCGCGTCGACCTGCTGGCGGAGAGCGCGGAAGAGGTGCGCCTGCACTTCGCCGTCAGCGACACGGGCATCGGCATCCCGCTCGACCGGCAGCGGGAGATCTTCGATCCCTACGCCCAGGCCGGGCCGGAGACGGCGCGCCGCTTCGGGGGCACGGGCCTGGGCCTGACCATCACCACGCAGGTGCTGAGCCTGATGGGGGGCGATCTGAACCTGGAGAGCACGCCGGGCCGGGGCAGCACCTTCCACTTCGGCCTGCCCTTCCGCCGGGCCCTGGCGCCGCCGCCGGCCGCCCTGCTCGGCCCGGGCTTCCTGCGGGACCTGCCGGCGCTCATCGTGGAGGACTGCGCCGGCGTTCGCGAGGGTCTCGCCGAGATCCTGCGCAGCCTGGGCCTGCGGCCGCGGGCCGTCACCGCCGCCGGTCTGCTCGCGGAGCTGGCCGCGGCGCGGGAGGCGGGCCGGCCCTGGCGCCTGGCCATCCTCGACACGAACCTGGCCAGCGCGGACAGCTTCGACCTGGCCGCCCGGGCGCGGGAGGAGGATCCCGGCCTGACCGTCGTCATGCTCTCGACGACCCTCGGCCTGCGCGGCGACGCGGCGCGCTGCCAGGCCCTGGGCATCGCCGCCTACCTGACCAAGCCCGTCACGCGCGCGGACCTCTGCGCCGCCCTCACCAGCGCCCTGGGCGGGGACCGCGAGGGGCGGCGGCCCTCCCTCATCACCCAGCACACCCTGCGCGAGCAGCGCCGCTCGCTGTTGATCCTCCTGGCCGAGGACAATCCCATCAACCAGAAGGTCACCGTCAAGCTGCTGGAGAGCCGCGGGCACCGTGTCCGCGTGGCCGCCGACGGCCGCGAGGCGCTGGCCGCCCTGTCCCGCGGGACCTTCGACCTGCTGCTGCTGGACGTGCAGATGCCGGAGATGGACGGCCTCGCCGTGGCGCGGTCGGTGCGCGCCCGCGAGGGGCCGGCGGGCCGGCGGCTGCCCATCGTCGCGCTGACGGCCCGCGCCCTGCCGGGCGACCGGGAGCGCTGCCTGGAGGCCGGCATGGATGACTACATCGCCAAGCCCGTGAAGGCCCAGGTCCTCTTCGAGACCATCGACGCCCTCCTGCCCGCCTTCGCGACCGGCGAGCGGCCCTGCACCGATCCCGCGTCCAGTCCCTGCTGAGGCCGCGCCGCGTTTTGCACGCCCGGCGCGGGCGTCCTGAGCGGCGCCGCGGCGCGCCGCGGCGCGAGCCCGCTCCCCGTCGCGGCCGATAGGGCTCGGTCGCTTCCCGTCCTTGCCTTCCCGTGCGCACCGGCGCGCTGGCTCCCGCCGGCGGGGATTGGTGGCGGACTTGCATTCCCGGACCAGGAAAGCTCTGTCCCGGAATGGGATCGACAGATCCCGCCAACCATCGCGATGGTGAACGATGCCCAGATTCCTGGAACGATTCGCGCCCGAGAGCCGACGCGGTATCCTGCTCTACACTCTGCTCCTGGCCTTCCTGGCCTGTCTGGCGGGAGCCGCCGCCCTCTGGGTCGAGCCGGAACCGGCTGCGCCGGCAGAGACGCCGGCGGCGCGGGGCGAGACCGCCCAGCCGCTGCCGGCGGCCCGCCAGGCCGCGTCGGCGGTGGACGCCTTCCTGGCTGAGCAGCGCGGTGGCCTGCGCGACCTGGCCGCGTCCGACGAGGCGCAGGCTCTGCTCGCCGCCGCGGCGATGCCCGCCGCCGATGCGGCGATGCCCGCTCCCGCCGCCGACGCGCCGAGCGGCGCGCCCGCGCTTGCGCCCGCTGCGGCACCCGTGTCCCCGCCTGCCTCGACGCCTGCGCTTGCACTCGCCGCAACGCCAGCGTCCGCGCCCGCCGACAGCGCGGCCGCCGCACCGCCCGCGCTCGCGACCGCCGACAGCGCGGCCGCCGCGCCCGCCGGCGCGGCGCGCGCCGACACGAGCGCGGCC
>JAFGBK010000070.1 GCA_016933175.1 Candidatus Krumholzibacteriota bacterium
GACATCCCCAGCATCGTCGCCGCCGAGTTCCGCGTCGACAACCTGCCCGTCGAGCAGTGCTACATCACCGAGGACTGGGCCTCGCCCCTCTACCTCGGCAACCTCGACTGGGGCTTCTCCATCGCCTTCATGGAGCCCCAGGCGTGGCCGATCGTTTATCTGGGCACGGTGCGCTTCCTGGCCTACGAGGACGTGGGGCCCGACTATGCGATGCATGTCGCGGAGACGAACGACAGCGGGAACCTGGTGGTGGTGGACGCGGAGTTGAACACGATCCCGGTCTCAGGCGGCTGGCACTGGTTCAACTGCTCCGTCCCCGAGGACTGCATGTGCGTCCCCAATTGCGGTCTGCCCAGGGAGGACTACATCGGCCTCTTCAGCGATCTTGGCGCCACGTATTGCTACCAGGACCTGCCCCTCGTCACCCCGGCGGCCGGCGCGTCCTGGGGCGGCGTGAAATCGCTCTACTGATCGGGTGTACCGGGTTGCAATAAAAGGGCTTGGCGAACCGGGTGCCGCCGTGGTAGAAGGGGGCGTACCCCAACGCGGGAGCCGTCCATGAGCCAGCCGACACAGCCGCCTCAGGTGCCCCAGCGCATACAGATCGAACTGGGCGAGGCCGAGGCCGAGGGCCTCTACGCCAACCTGACCATGATCAGCCAGTCGGGCAGCGAGTTCGTCATCGACTTCGCGCGCGTCATGCCGGGCCGCCCCAAGGCCAAGGTCTACGCGCGCGTCGTCATGGCGCCGCCCAACGTCAAGGCCCTCCTGCGCGGCCTGGAGCAGAACCTCAAGCGCTTCGAGGATCTGCACGGGGCCATCGGCGAGCCCGGCTCCAAGACGAACATCGGCTTCCAGTCCGGCATGGGCGGCGAGTAGGCCCGCGCTCATCCCGCGACGCGTCGCGGCAGGCCGTCGGGCCCCTTCGGCGCGCGCTTCCAGCGGCGGTGCAGCCAGAACCAGTGCTCCGGGTGCTCGCGGATCATCCCCTCCAGCACGCGCGTGTGGGCCGCCGTCAGTGCGCGGACGTTCTCGTCCGTGGGCTCGCCCGCAGGCCAGATGGGCTCCTTGTAGACGACGCGGAAGCGCCCGCCCTCGCGCAGGAGGAAGCTGGGCAGCAGGGCCGCGCCCGTGCGCAGGCCCAGGTAGGCCGCGCCGGGGTGGGTCAGCGTCTCGCGGCCGAAAAACGGCACGAGGATCCCGTGCCATCTCGCCTCCTGGTCCCCCTGGACGCCGACGCCGTGCCCGGCCCGTAGGGCCCTGAGCACGGACCGCAGGCCCATGCTGCGGTGCTCGATGGGAAAACCAAGCCGGCGGCGCAGGTCGTTCATGGCCGCGTCCACGGCCGGGTTGGCAAGGTCCCCCACCAGCAGGTGCACGGAGACGCCGAGGCTCTGCGTGGCCAGGGCCAGGAGCTCCCAGTTGCCGAAGTGGGCGGCCACGAACAGGATGCCCCTGCCGCGCGCCCGCGCGGCCTCCAGGTGCTCCAGGCCCGTGAAGTCCACGCGCTCCAGGACGCGGCGGCGGCGGAAGGCCGGCAGGGCGAAGTACTCGAGGTAGCTGCGGCCGAACTGGGCGTAGCATGCGGCGGCGATGCGACGGCGTCCCGCCTCGTCCAGCTCGTCCCCGAAGGCGACGGCGAGGTTCTCCATGACGACACGCCGCCTCACGCGCAGCACGTGGAAGGCGAGGCTCCCCAGGACGGCGCCCTTGGCGCTGATCCAGCTCCAGGGAAACAGGCCCCCCAGGCGCAGGCCGGCGGAGACGAGAGCAGCCTCGATGCGGTGCTTCAGGCGCATGGCCCGCGCAGTCTAGTCCCCGCGCGCGGGCCTGGCAAGCGGCGGCCCGGGCGCCGCCCTACGTCGCCTCGCCGGGCGGTGCCGCAGCGGCCGGTGCGCCGCACGCCGCTCCCGCGACCGGATCGGCCTCCGCGTCCGGCAGGGGCTGGAAGCGCCCGCCGGGCAGGCGCAGGGCCAGCCCCTCGCGCTCCCAGGCGGCCAGGGCCTCCAAGGCCTCGGTGAGCAGCCAGCCGGCCCGCGCCGCCAGGGTCTCCAGGTCGGTGACATTCTCGCGGGCGCAGCGGTGGGCCGTCCAGGGCTCGCCGGGCTCGGCGACCGGCCCGGCGACGCCCAGCAGGCCCAGCAGGTCGGCGGGCGCGAGGATCACCGCCGCTCCCTCCGCCAGCAGGCGGTTGCTGCCCGCGGCCATGGGATTGAGGGGGCTCGCCGGCGCGACGCCCAGCTCGCGGCCAAGGGCCAGGGCCTCCCGGGCCGTGGAGAGCGCGCCGCTCTGGGCGCCGGCCTCCACCACGACCAGGGCCCGGGCCAGGGCGGCGATGATGCGGTTGCGTCGGGGGAAGTGGAAGGGCAGCGGCGGCACCCCCGGCGGAAACTCGCTGAGCAGCCCGCCGTGCTCGACGACGGCCTCGGCCAGGCGCGCCGCCTCGGGCGGGTAGACGGCATCCAGGCCGCCCCCCATGACGGCCCAGGTGGGGCCGTGCTCCAGGCAGCCGCGGTGCGCCGCCTGGTCCACGCCGCGGGCCAGTCCGCTCACCACGGGCACGCCCGCCGCCGCCGCGCCGGCGCCCAGGTCCCGGGCGAAGTCGCGCCCCGGCAGGCTGGCCCGCCGGCTGCCCACGATGGCCACGCGCGGCTGGCCCGGCGCCGGCAGGCGGCCGCGGTAGAAGAGCACGGGCGGCGGCTGGTCCAGGTCCCGCAGCTCGCGCGGGTAGTCGGGCGCGCCGGTCCAGGTGGCGCCGATGCCCCGGCGGCGGCAGGCGCCGGCCTGGGCCGCGAGCTGGTCGGGAAGCGGCAGGTCGAGGTCCCTTTCGGGCAGGGCGCGCAGTGTGGCCAGCCAGGCGGCGGGTCCGCCGCGGGCCTGCTCCCATCGGCCGGCGAGGTCGGGCCGGTAGAGCAGGCGGTGGGCGATCTCCAGCAGCGTGACGTCGGGATGCAGGGCGCGCCTCCTTCGTGCGCGTCCCCGCGTGCAGGCGGCGCGCCGCGCCGCGCGCGTTGCGCCCCATGGCCTTGCGGACGCGGGCGCGCGGCGGCCGTCAACGCGTAGCTCCCCGCGGCCGGCCGGCGTCGCCGCCGTTGCCGGCTCCGGTCGCGGCGGTCCTCGCGCGGTCCGCACCGCTCACTAGCCGCGGCGCCGGCCCGCGAGCGGGCGCTGCGTCTAGAGGGTGGGGATGGGACTCGCGCGGAGCTCCTCGGGCGGCCGGATGTAGCCGTCCAGAATGCGCAGGAGCTCTTCCAGGCCGCGCCGCGCCACGGCGCTGACAGCCAGGAAGGGGATCTCCGCTTCCAGCCCGCCGGGACGGGCGGGCGTCTTCGCCACGAGGTCGAGCTTGCTCAGGCACAGGACGCGCGGCTTGTCCATGAGCGCCGGGTCGTGCTCCTCGAGCTCGGCCAGGAGGGTCAGGTACTGGTCCAGGGGGTCCTCGGCGCTGGCGTCCACCAGGAAGAGCAGTACGCGCGTGCGCTCGATGTGGCGCAGGAACTCCTTACCCAGGCCCTTGCCCTGGCTGGCGCCCTCGATGAGGCCGGGGATGTCGGCCATGACCAGGCTGCGGAACTCCCCCGTGCGCACGATGCCCAGGTGGGGCTCCAGGGTGGTGAAGGGATAGTCGGCGATCTTGGGCCGCGCCTCGGACAGGGTCGCCAGCAGGGTGGATTTGCCGGCGTTGGGGAAGCCTACCAGCCCCACGTCGGCGATGAGCTTGAGGGTGAGCTCCAGCTCCCGCTCCTCGGCGGCGCCGCCGGGCGTGGCGAAATCCGGGGCCTGGCGCGTCGCGCTCTTGAAGCGGGCGTTGCCGTGGCCGCCGCGGCCGCCGCGGACCACCACCAGGCGCTGGCCGCTCTCGGTCAGGTCGCCCAGGATCTCCCCCGTCGCCCGGTCGCGCACCACCGTCCCCGGCGGCACGCGCAGCTCCGCGTCGCGGCCGCTCCGTCCCGTCTTCTCGGAGCTCGAGCCGGCCTGGCCGGCCTCGGCCTGGTAGCGCTGGCGGTAGCGCAGGTCGAGGAGGGTGCCCATCTGGCCGTCGACCACGAGCACGACGTCGCCGCCCCGCCCGCCGTCGCCGCCGGACGGGCCGCCGCGGGGCACGAACTTCTCGCGGCGGAAGGCGACGCAGCCGTCGCCTCCCTTCCCGCTGGCGACTCGGATCCGTACAAGGTCGACGAGCATGTCAGGCCAGGAAACCTTCCAGGCGATCGAAGGCCCGCGCCAGGTCCTCGTCGGACGCGGCGAAGGAGAGGCGCGCCCAGCCGGGCATCCCGAAGGCGTCGCCGGGGATCAGCGCCACGCCCGTCTCCTCCAGGAGGCGGGCGCAGAACTCCTGTCCGTCCGCCCAGCCCCGCTTCACGCAGGCCGGGCTGGTGTCGAAGAAGATGTAGAAGGCGCCGCTGGGCTCGATGTAGGGCAGGCCCAGGGCGGGCATGCGCCCCAGGCAGTAGTTGAGCCGCCGCTCGAAGGCCTCGCGCATCGCGGCCACCGCTCCCCAGCCGTCGCCGAGGCCCGCCAGGGCCGCGCGCTGGCTGATCTGGGAGGGGCTGGACAGGGCCTGGCTCTGGTAGCTGGCCAGGGCCTCGATGACCGCCGCGTCGCCGATGGCGTAGCCCAGGCGCCAGCCCGTCATGGCGAAGCTCTTGGAGACGCCGGACACCACGATGGTCCGCTCGGGCAGCCAGTCCGCCAGGTTGTAGAGGGACTGGTGGCGGTGGCCGTTGAAGACCAGATCCTCGTAGATCTCGTCGCTGAGGATGACCAGGTCCCGCGCCCGCGCCACCTCGGCGATGGCCGCGAGCTCGTCCCGCGTGTAGACGGCGCCGGTGGGATTCGTCGGGTTGTTGAGCAGCAGCACCTTGCTGCGCGGCGTCAGGGCCGCGTCCAGGCCCGCCGCGCTCAGCTTGAGGTCGTCCTCGCGGCGCGTGCCCACCGGCACGGGCACGGCGCCGCGCATCTTGACCATGGCCTCGTAGCTGACCCAGAAGGGCACGGGGAACAGCACCTCGTCCCCCGGGTCGGCGAGGATGGCGATGAGGTAGTAGAGCAGCGGCTTGGCGCCGGCCGAGACGCAGACCTGCGCGGGCGCCAGGGGGACGCCCCAGCGTTCGGCGTAGACGCGGGCCACCGTCTCGCGCAGCGCCGGCTCACCGGCGGCGGCGGTGTAGCGGGTGGCGCCCTCGCGGATGGCCGCGATGCCGGCCGCCGCCACCACGTCCGGTGTGCGGAAGTCGGGCTCGCCGGCCGTCAGCGAGATGATGTCGCGGCCCTCGGCCTGGAGACGCTTGGCCAGGGCCGTGACGGCGAGGGTCTTGGAGGGCTCGACGCCGGCCCCCACCTTGCTGAGCTTGTCGCGGAAGCGTTCCATCACACTCCGATCTATGATGCACCTCCCGGCGGGGAGGGCCTTTTCACCATGCGCTTCATGGCCTCCACCACCCCGGCTGGAACGAAGGCGCTGATGTCGCCGCCGTAGCGCATGATCTCCTTGACGAGCGAGCTGCTCAGGTAGATGTGCTGCTCGCTCGGCATCATGAAGATGGTCTCGAAGCGCTCCAGGAGCTTGCGGTTGACCAGGGCCATCTGCAGCTCGTACTCGAAGTCGCTCACGGCCCGCACACCGCGCAGGACGGCGTCCACCCGCTCCCGCTCCACCTGCTCCGTGAGCAGGATGTCGAAGCTGACGACGCGCACGTCCGCCAGGTCGGCCACCGCCTGCTGCATCAGATGGAGGCGCTCCTCCAGATTGAAGAAGGTAGCCTTTTCCCGGTTTTCCGCCACCGCAATGATGAGCTCGTCGCACAGGCGCCGCGCGCGGTGTATCAGGTCCATGTGGCCGTTCGTCGGCGGATCGAAGGTGCCGGGGTAGAGCCATCGTTTCATGGCGTCACGCCTCCTCTCATCAGGATGACCACGGTCCCGCCGCAGCGCAGGACCCGCTCGCGGGTGAGGCCCGGCGGCGCGGCCAGGCCGGCGTCGCGGCCCTCGTAGGCCACCCAGCCGATGCGGTCCGCGTGGCGCGCGGCCAGGGCCGCGAGGCAGGCCGGCCCCGCCGGGTCGTCGTAGGGCGGGTCCAGGAAGACCCAGGCCACGGCCCCCGCGGGCCAGCTCCGCTCCACGAAGCGGCGCGCGTCGCCGCGGTGCGTGGTGGCGGCCGCCCCCGCCTCGCGCAGGGGCGCCAGGTTGCGCTCCAGGGCCGCCAGGCTGCGCGCCGCGCGGTCCACGAAGTGCAGCGCCGCGGCGCCGCGGCTGAGGGCCTCGATGCCGAGGGTCCCGGCGCCGCAGAAGAGGTCCACGCCGAGGCCGCCGGGCAGCGGCGCGCCGCAGGCGGATTCCAGCACGGCGAACAGCCGCTCGCGCACGCGATCGCTGGTGGGCCGCACGCCGGCCGGCGGCGCCACCAGCCGGCGGCCCTTGAAGCGCCCGGCGATGATCCTCACGTGCCGCGCCGCCAGCCGGCGGCCGCGAGGATCCGGTCCGCCAGACGCAGCAGGACGCGGCGCTGGGCGCCCGGGCCAGGGCCCGCCTCCTCCATGGCCAGTACTTGCCGGGACAGGGCGATGTAGAGCGGCTCGCGCGCCTTGAAACGGCGCCGCAGGGCCGCCTCGCCCTCCTCGACCAAGGGCCGTCCGTCGCCGCCGGGGCCGACGAGCCGGCGTGACAGCACCGGCCACGGCCAGCGCAGGTAGACGCCGTGGGACGACCGGATGTACGCGTGGTTCTGCTCCACTTCCACGGCGCCCCCGCCTAGGGCCAGCACGAGATCCTCGCGCGCGGCGAGAGCCGCCAGGGCCTCGGCCTCGAGGCGGCGGAAGACGGCCTCGCCGTCCCGCGCGAAGAGCTCGGCCACCGAGCGGCCGCGTGTGGCGGCGACGGCCTCGTCGAGGTCCACGAACTCCAGGCCGGCGCGCCCGGCCAGGATGGGGCCCAGGGTGCTCTTGCCGGCGGCCATGAATCCGAGCAGCGTGATTCTCATTGCTTCGCCTGCCGGTTACGGTAGCGGCGCCAGGCGGCCTTGAGGTCGCGCAGCGTGTCGGCGCCGAACTGCTCGAGGACGGCATCGGCCAGGACCAGGGCGGTCATGGCCTCCAGCACCACGCCCATGGCGGGCACGGCCACGCAGTCGCCCCGCTCGCGGGCCGCCCGCGCCGGCCGTCCCGTGGCCAGGTCCACGCTGCGCAGGGGGCGGGTGAGGCTGGCGATGGGCTTCATGGCGGCGCGCAGCAGCAGGGGCTGCCCGTTGGTCATGCCCCCTTCCAGGCCTCCGGCGCGGTTGCTCGGCCGCCGCGTGCGCAGCTCGCCCGCGCGCCCGGCGCGGGGATTGGGCAGGATCTCGTCGTGCACGCGGCTGCCCCGCATGCGCGCGCCCGCGAAGGCATCGCCGATCTCGACACCCTTGACCCCGGGGATGGACAGGGCCGCCTGGGCCAGGCGGCCGTCGAGGCGCTGCTCCCAGGCGGCGTAGTGCCCCAGGCCCGGCGGCAGGCCCGTCGCCACGACCTCGGCGATGCCCCCGAGGGTGTCGCCGTCACCGCAGACGCTCTTGATGGTGCGCCGCATGCGCCGCTCGGCCTCGGGATCGGCGACGTGCAGATCGTTGCCCGCGGCGGCTGCCGCCAGGACCGCCAGGTCGCCGTACTCCGGCTGCGCGGTGACGCCGCCGATGGCCAGAACGTGGCTGAAGACCGTGACGCCCAGCTCCGCCAGCAGGACCTTGCAGGCGGCGCCGGCCGCCACGCGGGCCGCCGTCTCGCGCGCGCTGGCCCGCTCGGAGATGGCGCGGATGTCGCCGGCCCCCGTCTTGAGGACGCCGGCCAGATCGGCGTGGCCCGGCCGGGGCAGGGTGACCGGCGCCGGCGCCGGCCCCCGCCGGGGCAGCGGGCTCATGCTGCGCTCCCAGTTGGCGTAATCCCGGTTGTCGACGTGGAGGCAGAGCGGGCCGCCCAGGGTACGGCCGCGGCGCAGGCCGCCCGTGATGCGCACGCGGTCGCGCTCGATGGCCATTCGCTCACCCCGCCCCGCCCCTTCCTGGCGGCGGACCAGCTCGCGGTCGATGGCGGCCGCGCTCAGGCGCAAGCCCATGGGCAGGCCGGCCAGAATGGCGGTCAGGCCCGGCCCGTGGGACTCCCCGGCCGTGGTCAGCTGCAGTCGGCGCACGGAGGACCTCCCTCGGAACGGAGAGAGCCTAGCCGCTCGCCCCGCTCACCGCAAACAAAATGCCCGGCCCCAGAGGGGCCGGGCACCGGCTGGCAGGTACCGGTTGCGCCTAGAAGCTCGCCGGATCTTCGATGAACTCGCTGGGCAGGGCGGCCGAGCTTGCGCTCTGCGGCTGGATGATCGTCGGCGTGATGAAGATGAACAGCTCGCGCTTGCTCTCGGAATCGTTCTGGTAGCTGAACAGGCGGCCCATGATCGGGATCTTCGACAGCACCGGCACGCCGTCCCGGAGTTTGCTGTCGCTGCTCTTGATGAGCCCGCCGATGACGGCCGTCTCGCCGTTGGTGACCATGACCTCGTTGGTGCTCTCGCTGGTGGTGATGATCACACCGCCCTGCACGGTGGCCTCGCTGGCCAGGTCGCTGACCTCGGTGTGCAGGTTCATCATGATCTTGCCCTCGGGATTGATGTGCGGCGTCACCTGCAGCTTGATGCCGATGGTCGTCAGCTGGGTGATGGCGTTGCCCGCCTCATCGGCCACGATGAGCGGGATCTTCTTGCCGACGAGGATGCTGGCCTCGCGGTTGTCCATGGTCATCACGTGCGGGTTGCTGATGATGTTCGCCTTGTTGTCGCGCTCCAGGGCCTGGAGAGTGACGCTGAGCTGGCCCCAGTCCTGGACGGTGCCCAGCTTGACCTGCGCCACAGGATCCGGGAACTCGCCGTTGACCTCGATGCTGCCGACCGCGTCCAGGGGATCGCTGACCAGGTTCTCGGCCAGCCAGTGGACGCCCAGGTCGCGGCTGGCGCGGTAGTCCACATCGACGATGCGCGCCTTGATCTCCACCTGCGGCATGATGTGGTCGAGCTCGTGCGCCATCTGGATGACCCTGGCGACGTTCTCCGTGAGGTCCGTCACCAGCAGGCTGTTGGTGCGCTCGTCCACGTCCACCTTGCCGCGCTCGCTGAGCATCTTGCCCAGGGGATCGGTGAGCTCCGCGGCCATCGCGTAGTGCAGCTTGACGACGCCGGTCTCCAGGGGCTGGTACTCGACGCGCTTCTTCTCGTTGGTCAGGCGCTCCATCTCCTCCTGGATGATGGACTGGCGCGACGCGACGCGGATGACGCCGTACTCCTCCACGACGCCGAAGCCGTGCGCCTCGCAGATGGCGTAGAGCGCCTGCTTCCACGGCACGCCCTTGAGCTGCACGGAGACCTTCCCCTTGACGTCGCGGCCCGTGATGATGTTCTGGCCCGAGAACTCGGAGAAGGCCGCGAGCAGCGTGCGGAACTCGGCGCCGCGGATGTCCAGCGTGATGGGCGCCTCGGGCGTCTTGGCGCCCGGACCCAGACTGATGGCGGCCGGCGGCGTCGCGGCGGCCGGCGTCGCGGCGTAGCGAGCCGGCGCGGCCGGAGTCTTCGCGGCGGCGGTCGTCGCCGTCACCGCCTGCCGCGCGGCGGCGGGCGCCGTGGCGTCCGGCGCGGGCGCGGCGCGGTTGGCCTGCCGCGCCTTCGCCGGGGGCGCCTGCACGGCGGCCTCCATCTCGGGCGGCGCGGTGTCCTGGACCGGCTCGGCGCGGACCGTCTCGCTCGTCACCTTCAGGCGCGGGGTCGTCTCGCTCCCCGTCCCGGCCGGCTCGGCGCTCGCCACGTCCACGGCGGGCGGAAGCGGCGGGCCCTGCCGGACGGCCGGCGTCGCCTTCGTCACCTTCGCTGTCTTCGCTGCCGCGGGAATCTCATCGACCGGCGCGGGCGCGGCGGGCTTCGCCGCGGGCACCTCGTCGACCGGCGCCGGCGCGTCGGATGCCGCCTCGGCCGTGGGTGCTGCGTCGGTCGGCGCGGGTTCGTCGTGCTTTGCCGCGGGCGCCTCGTCGACCGGCAACGGCGCGGCATGCTCCGCCGCGGGCACGGGCGCTGCGTGCTTCAACGCGGGCGCGGGCGCCTCGTCGACCGGCGCGGACGCTGCGTGCTTCAGCGCGGGCGCGGGCGTTTCCGCGATCGACACCGGCACGGGACCGTACTGGGTCATCATGAACACGGGCTCGTTCGAGTCCGGCACGGGCGCGGCGGCGCTCGTCGCCTCGGACACCGCGTCTGGCGCCGCCGCGGGCGTCGCCGCGGGCGCATCCGGCTCCGGCGCGCCATCAGCGCGCGGCTCTTCGCCGTCGCGCTCCCAGGGCGGCGTGCTCATGGCGTCACCGGGCGCCGGCGTGGCGGTCACCGTCGCCCCCGCCGCGAGCAGCGGTGCCGGCGGCGTCGCGGGCGCCGTCTCGTGGTCCGCGCGCGCAGCCGGCGTGGGCGTTTCGACGAACTCCTGTCGCGTGCCGGCCGGCGACGGCGTCGGTGCCGCGACATCCGCCGCGGGTTCCGGGCTGGCCGTCAGCTCGACGTGCGCGCGAGCGGATCGAGTCGCAGGCACCGTCGCGCGCTCCGTGCGCGGCATGACGCGCAGGACGCTCTCCTCGCGGTCGAGCTCGAAATGCTGCGGGGTGCTCAGATCGAGAACGATCCGGCAGCGCAGGCCGCTGTCCGTGTCGGCCTCGTTCTGCCCGACGCGGATCGCGGCCACCGCGCCGCGGCCCGGCAGCTGGTGCGAACGCAGTGCCGAACGCACTCCGGGGAAGTCGATGACGAGACGGTCAGGCTCCTCCATGGAGAACGACCGGCTCTCGTAGGGACCGTCCAGTCGCAGGACCAGGGTCTCGCCCTCCCAGTCCAGCGCCTGCAGGCGCGTCACCGTCTCCCCGGGGGTCGCCGCCGAAAGGAGCAGGGCCGCAGTGAGCAACCCCAGGATCCCCAGGCTCTTCCAGCGCATGTCAGTCTCCTTCCTTGACGATCGGCACGCGCAGCGCGCGTCGGACGCCGTCCAAGCTGATCCAGGCCTCGATGGCCGAGTTGCTGATCCGGGTCACCCGGCCGCCGCGGATCGGGTCCCCGCTGTGCAGGGCGTAGCCCTCGCCGGCTGCATCCTCGACCAGGGCCACCAGGCCCTCGCTGGTGCGGAGCAGGCCCACATAGCGTATCTGCTGGAGGTCGACGGTCGTGCGGCTCGCGCCCGCCTCCGCCGCCTCGAAATCGGGAATGGCGAAGGGATCGCGCGCCCCGCCGGGGCTGTAGCGGACCTCCTTCAACTTCAACCGGTTGCCCTCGTCACCCTCGGCGCCGGTCGCCGCCGGCAGAGCCAGCACCAGCGCGAGCAACAGCGGGACGAGGACGCGTCGCTTACTTGCCCTCATAGCCGCCTCCCAGCATGAACAGCGTCGCCTTGAAGCTCGCCTCGACGCTGCCTTCCTTGACGCCGCCCTCGACGTTCTTGCGTGCCGCCGTCTCGTTGAGACCCTTCAGTACGAGCCCCTCGGTGCGAATGAGGCGGTCGGCGTTGGCCACGAGGCTCAGGAAGTCGCCGACCTTGTGGTAGTCGCCGTGCATCCGCATCTCGATGCTGCGCGCATCGATGCCCTGGCCCGGCATGGGCTGGCCCGGCTGGACGAAGTCCACCTTGACGCCCGCGCGGGCGGCGAAGCGGGCGATCTGGCGGATGTACTCGGGAATGTCGTCCTGGCGCGGCAGCAACTGCTCCATGCGCCGCCAGTCGCCCTCCAGCTCGGCCAGGCGCTGCTGCAGCACCTCGAGGCGTCCGGCGTTGCTGCGGGCGAGGGCGAGCTTGCGCTCCTTCTCCTCCACCTGCTGGCGCAGCTGCGTGATTTCGGCCTTCTTGACGCGGTGGCAGAAGGGGAAGAAGTTAGCGCCGAAGTAGAAGTAGCCGATCACCGCCGCCAGGAGGACGATGAGGATCCGCTTCTGGAGGACGGGGTCACTCAGGTTCATGGCGTGCCCTCCGTGCTGGCGAAGTGGGGCGTGCGCCAGCTCGCCGCCACCGTGAAGTGGATCATCGCGCCCGCAGCCGCGCTATGGCGCTCGGCGCGGACCAGCTGAACGGTCCCGAAGCGCCCGCTCGCCTCCATGGCGCGCATGAGCTCCGCTATGGGCCGGTAGCCCTCGGCGATGCCCTCCAGGGTCGTCTGCGTGCCGGTCTGGTTGCGCGTGGCCTGCTGGAGCCACAGGCGCCCCGGCATCACGCCGTTGAGCGCGTTGAGCCATTCGATGTTGTCGAAGCGGCCGCTCTCGAGCTGGCGCACGAGCTGCAGGCGCTCGGCCAGCATGGCCTCGCGCGTCTCGAGCTGCTCGATGGCCTGGGTCTGGGCCACCAGCCGCTGCTCCTCCTGCACGGCCCTGGCCAGGCGCTCGTTCAGGGAGGTCAGCTGGCGTCCCTGCAGGGTCCAGCTCAGCCCCGCCGCCAGGGTGACGATGAACAGCGCGCCGAAGGTGATCGCCGTGCCCAGGCTCGGCAGGGGAAGCTGGCGCGGCCGGGGCCGCTCCTCCACGGGAAGCAGGTTGACGCGGATCATACCGCCACCTCCCTCAGGCCGAGACCGATGGCTACGCTGAGCAGTGTCGCGCTCCCATCATCGCGGATCCTCGCTTCGAGCTCCTCGCCCACCGTTAGGGCCTCCGTGGGATCGACGGCCTTGACCGGCATCCGCAGGCGCTCCTCCATCTTCTCCTTGAGGTGCGGCAGGTTGCCGCCGCCGCCGCTCAGGTAAATGGTGCCCAGATCCTCCAGCTCGCCGGAGGAACGCAGGTAGGCCAGGCTGCGCTCGAGGCCGATGGCGATCTCCTCCACGAGCTGGGCCAGGGACTCCTGGCCGGCCTCCTCGGCCTCGATGGCCTCGGCGCCCTTGCCCAGCAGGTTGAGGGCCTCCTCGTAGGGGATCTGCAGGTCGCGCTGCAGGGTCTCCAGGTAGGAGTTGCAGCCGGCCGCGAAGTCCCGCGTGAAGACCGGGATCCCCTCGCGGACGATGTTGATGCTGGTGACCTCCGAGCCCACGTTGACCAGCGTGTAGAGGGACTGGTCGATGCCGAGGGCCTCGTGCAGGTTCTGGATGGCGAAGGCGTCCACGTCGATGACCTTGGGCGTCATCTGGGCCTCGCGCAGCAGCTGGAGGTGCTCGTAGATCACCTCGCGCTTGGCGGCCACCAGGAGGACCTCCATCTTGCCCTCGCCCGCGTCCGGCTCGAGGACCTGGAAGTCCAGGCACACGTCCTCCACGTCGAAGGGGATGTGGTTGCTGGCCTCGGACTCGATGAGCTCGCGGGCCACGTCCGCGGCCATCTGATCCATGAGCAGGCGCTTGACGATGACCGAACGGCTGGACACGGCCGAGACCACCTGTCCCGGCTCGATCCCGGCCCGCTCGAAGGCCGACAGGATCCCCTCGAGCAGGAGGTCGCGGTCCATGATCTCACCGCCCACCACCGCGTCGGGCGAGAGCTGGCTGATGCCATAGCGCAGCAGCTGCGGCCGCTCTTCGCCCGCCGCCAGTTCCACCACCTTGATCAGGCGGCTGCCGACGTCGATTGCGATGATAGTCGGCGGTTCCTTGCGGAATGGCAGCTTCACATTACCCTCCCGGACCCTAGGCTTCTCCCGGATGGCACGAAGGCGCCGCTGGCGGCGCAAACCAGCTCATTGCAGCAAGGCACATGCCACCGGGACGGCCCGTTCCTAGACATCACCGTTTCTCCGCATCGCGCCCCCCTGAGCCCGGATCAGGGCCTCCAGGCGACGCACGTTCTCCAGGGCCGCTTCCCGCACCATGGGGTGCTCGGCCAGATCGGCGACCTGCTGCCAGAGCTCCATGGCCAGCCGGGGATCCCCGCCGTGCTCGCGGATGTGCGCCACGAAGCGCCGCCAGGCCGGCGGGGCGCCGGGCAGGCTGCCGGCGCGGCGGAAGTCGTCCTCCGCGTCCTCGTAGCGCTCCAGCTGGAGGTAGTTGATGAAGCCCTGCTCGTAGGGATAGAGCCATTGCTCCGGGTTGCGCGCCTCGCCCAGTTCCAGCCAGGCCAGCGCGCCCTGCGGATCCGCCATGTTGCTCGCCCGCACCGCCGCCGCGAAGCTGTAGGCGCGGTGGAACGAGGGAGCCAGGCGCAGGAGCCGCTCCGTGCGAGGGACGAACTCCGCCAGATCGCCCTCGCCCAGGGCGTAGGCCCCGTAGTACTGGAGGAGGTCGAACCAGAAGTAGTCGACGAGGATGTCCTGGCTGCCCATGAGCCAGCCGGACAGGGGCGGCTCCTCCCGCGCCAGGCGCGCGGCGCGATTCGGCCCCAGCAACTGGGCAGAGGCCAGCAGCAGGAGCGCCACGCCGATGCCGAGCGCGCTGGTCCTCATCGTATCTCCCGCCGCAGGAAGACGGTGATCGCGATGCCCGCCAGGGCGCCCAGGTAGGCCAGGGCGTAGCCGAGGTCGCGCAGCGCCTCCAGGGGCGCGGGCGCCGTCCCGGCGACGAGGGCGTTGCGCACTCGGAAGAGCTCCAGGTGCGGCAGCAGCCAGTGGAAGGCGGTGGCCAGGCTCCGGGCTAGGGAGTTGTCCGTCAGGGCCGCCAGGCGCAGCAGGTCCGCCGACAGGTGCCCGGCGAAGAAGACAGCCATGGCCAGGAACACCGTCAGGGCGAAGCCGCTGAAGGTCGAGAACAGGAGGATCAGCCCCGCCAGGATGCTCATCTCCAGGAAGTTGTAGGCCAGCGAGATCCCCAGGCCCGCTGTGGGCCCGAGGCCGGTGATCCAGCCCACGAGGCTGTAGACCAGGGCGGAGCCCAGGAGCGCCAGGGCCAGGGTGCACAGCAGGCCGAGCAGGCGCCCGAGCACGTACTCGGCGCGCGTGACCGGCCGCGTCAGGATGGTCAGCCAGATGCCGCGTTCGCGCTCGCGGTGCAGGGTCCAGGCGCCCAGGACCAGCAGGATGAGGACGCCGGACAGGTGGATCCAGGCCAGCCCCAGGTCGTGGAAGGTCTTCTCGCGCGCGCCCAGGGTCATGGGCGCCAGCAGGCCCACGAGCAGGAGCAGGATCGCCCCCGCCGCGAGCAGGCCGAGGAGCAGGCGGTCGCGCAGCGTCTCCTGCACGCTGTAGAGGACGAGCACGCCGACGCGCTTCATACCGTCTCCTTCTCGGGCGCGGGCCGGGGCTCGGGCCGCTGCCCGGCCGTCGCCGCCTCCGGGGGGCGGGCCGCCGGCGGCGCGGCCGGATGGTCGATGATGGCGAGGATCTCTGCTTCCATGGCGCGCCGGCTGGGGCCCATGGCGAGCACCGGGATCCCGGCGGCGCTCCAGCGGCGCACGAGTTCCTGGGCCTGGTCGAAGGCGAGCTCGCGGTAGCAGACGGTCCGGCCCTCGGCCACGCCCACCAGGTCGGGGCTGCCGGCGCGGATCTCGGCCTCGCGCTCGCTCGGCACGCGGATCTCCAGGGCGCGCACGGCCTCGGCGGCCTCGACGCGCAGGTCGATCTCGCGCTGGATCACGCCGCCCGAGAGGACGCCGAGGCGGTCGGAGATGCTCTCCAGCTCGCTGAGGATGTGGCTGGCGACGATCATGCTGGCGCCCTGACGCTTCTGGTCCAGGAGGATCTCGTTGACGCGGTGCCGGGCGACGGGATCCAGGGCCGTCAGGGGTTCGTCGAGGATGAGGAGCTCGGGCCTGGCCAGCAGGGCCAGGGCCAGGGCCAGGCGCTGGATGGTGCCCCGCGAGAGGGCGCGCACCGGCCGCCGGCGGTACTCCTCGAGGTCGAACTCCTCCAGGAGCCAGTCGATGCGCGTGCGCGGCGAGTGCACGCGCTCGCCCACCAGGGCCCGGTGGAATCGCAGCACCTCGAGCACCGTCAGGCCGAGCGGGAACTGGGGATTCTCCGGGCAGTAGCCCACGCGCAGCTGGGCGCTGCGCGCGCCGGGGCGCTCGCCCAGCAGCCGGATGCTCCCGGCCTCGGGCCGGCAGAGCCCCATCAGGATGCGGAAGGTCGTGCTCTTGCCCGCGCCATTTCTTCCCAGCAGGCCGTAGACCTCGCCCTGGCCCACGCAGAGGCTCAGTCCCCGGAGCACCTCGACACGGCGCCGCAGGCCGACGCGGTAGCCCTTGCGCAGGCCCTCAATCCGTAGCGCCACAGACTCTTGCATCTTCCCGCTTCCATGGTCGGAGAATGTCCGCCCCCTCCCGGCATTGCCGAAATCCGGCCCCGGATTCCCTGACAGGGGTTCCGGAACCGGACCTCGCACAAGCCGTTCCATTCGCGGCGAAAGAAGCGGCGCGGGGATCGGCCGATCCCCGCGCCCCCAGCTGGGCTCTTGCGGCTAGCCGTTGGACAGCGTCAGGATGGCGCCGCCCGCGGCGTTCTGGCCGTAGCAGTTGAGCTGGTACTGGTTGGCCACGCCGGTCGCGGCCGGGTCCAGATAGTCGACCATGCCCTGCGCGGCGCCCGCGCCGATGCTCAGACCGGCCGCGCCCGTGAAGGGATTGGAAAAGACCGCACCGCCGGGCAGGCACGCCGTGATGTCGGCAAGCGCCGTGGCGGCCGGCGGATAGGAACCGTTATTCTGGACACCGTAGTCCTCAACGGCCAACTGGGCGGTATGACCGTTGGACTTGACCGCGGCCTCGCGGGCTCGGTCCTGCATGCTGATGAAGTTCGGGATGGCGATCGCCGCGAGAATGCCGATGATCACGACCACGATCATCAACTCGATAAGGGTGAAACCCTTGTTGGACATCATTCCTCGTTACCTCCTAGTTGGCTCGCTGTTCTGGCTCCCGGTGTCTCCCACTGGCTGCGCCCGGGCACGCAAGCGCGATGCCAAGGCCCGCCGCGAACATCGGGTGTGCAACGCGTTGCCCGGCAATGGATTGACTGTTGGCGTCGCCGGCGGTGGACCCGGGGCATCTTGCAGAATGAGGATGGCGCCAGCATGCTGCCTTATCGGGAGTGCGACGGCTCGCGTGCCGGCTCGAGCCCGTAACGCTGGATCTTGCGGTAGAGGGTGGAGGCGTTGATCCCCAGGATGTTGCTGGCTTTCTTCTTCTGCCAGCTGACGGAGTCCAGCACCTTGATGAGGTATTCCTTCTCCAGGTCCTCCAGGGTCGCGCGCGGCGTTCCCTCGAAGAGGGAGGCGGCGGCGCTGCGCTGGCGCATAAGGAGCTTGTCGGGGAAGGAGTCGGCGGTCAGGACCTCCCGGTCCTCCAGCAGCACGGTCCGCTCGAGGACGTTCTCCAGCTCGCGGACGTTCCCCGGCCAGTCGTAGTCGCAGAGGACCTCCATCGCCTCCTTGCTGATGGACTTGGCCGGCATGCCATGGCGCTCGGCCAGCTTGTCGAGGGTGTGCTTGACCAGCAGGGGGATGTCGTCGCGGCGCTCCCGCAGGGGCGGCACGGCCACGGGGATCACGTTGAGGCGGTAGTAGAGGTCTGGACGGAAAGTGCCACGCGCCACCTCCTCCTCGAGGTCGCGATTGGTGGCCGCCAGCACGCGCACGTCCACCTTGACCGGCGACGTGCCGCCCACGGGCAGGAACTCCCGCTCCTGCAGGGCGCGCAGCAGCTTGACCTGCAGGGCGGGGCTGACCTCCCCCACCTCGTCGAGGAAGATGGTGCCCTCCTCGGCGACCCGGAAGAGCCCGTCCTTGTCGCGCACGGCCCCCGTGAAGCTCCCCTTGACATGCCCGAAGAGCTCGCTCTCCAGCAGGTTCTCGGGCAGCGCGCCGCAGTTGATGCCCACGAAGGGCTTGTCGGCGCGGTTGCTGGTGTAGTGGATGGCGCGGGCGACGAGTTCCTTGCCGGTGCCGCTCTCGCCGCTGATGAGCACCGTGCTGTCGCTGCAGGCGATCTTGCGGACGATGCCGAAGATCATCTGCATGGCCTCGCTGGTGCCGATGATGGACTCCAGGGAGGAGTCGTCCTTCAGCTGGCGCCGCAGCTTCTGGTTCTCCGAGCGCACGCGCCGCATGGACAGGGCGTTGCGCACCACCATCTTGATCTCGTCGTTGCGCGCCTGCTTGATCAGGTAGTGGAAGGCCCCCTTGTTGACGGCCTCGATGGCCGTCTCCTGGCTGGCGTAGGCCGTGAGCAGGATGACGGGGATGCCGGGATCGATGGCCTTCATGCCCGTGAGCAACTGCAGGCCGTCCATCTCGGGCATCTTGATGTCCGAGATGACGACGTCCGGCCGCCACTGCTGCATCTCCCGGAGCGCCTCCTTGCCCGAGGTGACCGCACGGATCTCGTAGCCTTCCTTCCCCAGCATGATGGAGAGGAAGCGGATCATGCTCTCTTCGTCGTCGACCAGCAGTATCCTGGGCTCAGGCATGGATGCGGCTCCTGTCCTCGTCTAGCCCACCGGCGATTCGGCGGGGCAGGGGCTCTCGTTCACGCAGTGACCGGCGGCCAGCGTCGGCAACCGGAAGCGGAACGCGGCGCCGGCGTCCGGCTCGGCGAGCAGCTCCAGGCTGCCGCCGTGTTGCTCGGCGATGCGGTGCGCGATGGCCAGGCCCAGGCCCGTGCCCCGCGCCCGCGTCGTGAAGAACGGCTCGAAGAGGTGCGGGCGTTCCTCGGGCGGCACTCCCGGTCCCCCGTCGCGGACGACGAAGTCAGTCCAGCGCACTCCCGCCTCCTCCACCTCGCGCAGGGTCACCGTGATGCGGCCGCGCCAGTCCATGGCCTGCCCGGCGTTGATCAGCAGGTTGAGGAAGACCTGCTTGAGCATGGCCGCGTCGGCCTCGAGGCGCGCTGGCGCCGCCGCCGCGTCCAGGGCCAGCTCCAGCGCGCTGCCCGCCTCCCCGCGCTGCCGCAGGGCGGTCATGACTTCCTCCAGAAGCCGGGCGGGAGCGAAGGCAGCGACCTGGGGCCGTCGATCCCGCGTGAACTCGAGAAAGTTGTCGATCAGGTCGTTGAGGCGGTCGCTCTCCTTGAGAATGAGCGCCAGCAACTCCCCCAGCTCCCCCTGCAAATCCAGCTCGCCGGCCAGCATCTCCACGCTGCCCGCGATGGAGGCGAGGGGATTGCGGATCTCGTGGGCGATGGACGCGGCCAGCGTGCCGACGGCCGCCAGCCGCTCCTGCTGCTTCATGCGGTCGCGGATGCGGTTGACCTCGGTCAGATCCTGGAAGACCGCCACGGCGCCGCTCGCGGTGCCGTTCTCGCAGCAGAGCTGGCTCGTGGAGATGCCCAACGGGATGATGTGTCCGTCCGTGCGCGTCACTTCCAGGCTGCCGCGGCTGATGGTCCGACCCGCCAGGGCGTCCGCGAGGCGCGCTGCCAGCTCCCGCTGGCCCGCCACCGGCCATTCCCTGACGTGCCTGCCGACGATGCCGCCCCGGCCCATGCCGAGGATGCGCGTCGCGCCCTCGTTCCAACGGCAGACCCGTCCCTGCCGATCGAGGCCGATCAGCCCGCTGGGAATCGCCGCGATCATCTCATCGGCATGTCGCGCGCTGTCCTTGAGTTCGGCTTCCCGATCGCGCCAGAGCACCTCGTCGCGGTGATGGCCGTGAAGGGCCCAGGCCAGGATGGCGACCGCCGGCAGGGCCGTCAGCACGGCCCAGGCCGGCGGCGCGAGCAGCGCCAGCAGGATGGCGGCCAGCGCCAGGCCGGCGCCCATGAGCAGGCGGGCGGTAACTCCGAGTTGCATCAGCACGCGCACATCCTCCGCTTCGCCTAGCCGCCGGAGACGACCGAGATGAGCTTGAACATGGGCAGGTACATGGCGATGAGCATGCCGCCCACCACGACACCCATCACGACGATCATGACCGGCTCGATGATGGAGGTCAGCGAATCCACCGCCGAGTCCACCTCGTCGTCGTAGAAGTTGGCCACCTTGCCGAGCATCTCGTCCAGCCGGCCCGTTTCCTCGCCGACGCTGACCATCTGCGTGACCATGGGCGGGAAGACGCCGCACGCGCGCATGGGATCGGCGAGGGTGCGACCGCCCGTGACGGCGGTCCGCACGTCGCTGACGGCGAGCTGGACGACGCGGTTGCCCGCGGCGCGGGCGGTGACGGACAGCCCGTCCAGCAGAGGCACACCGCTGGAGAGCAGGGTGCCGAGCGTCCGCGAGAAGCGGCTGACGGCGCTCTTGCGGAGTACGTTGCCCAGCACCGGCACGCGCAGGAAGAGGCGGTCGGTAACCAGGCGCCCGGCGTCCGTGGCGCGGTACCGCTTGAAGAGAACGCCCAGCGCGATGCCGATGAGGAGGATCAGCCAGCCCCAGTGCTTGAGCAGGTCGCTCGCCCCCATGACCATCTTCGTGGGCAGCGGCAGGTCGCCGCCGAAGTCCGTGAACATCGCCGCGAAGCGCGGGATGAGGAAGAGCAGCATGAAGGCAGAGGCGCCGAGGCTGACGAAGAGGACGACCAGCGGGTAGGTCATGGCGCTCTTCACCTTCCGCTGCAGCGCGTCCATCTTCTCGAGATGCACGGCCAGCCGCTCGAGGATCGTGTCCAGGATGCCGCCCGCTTCGCCGGCCTCGACCATGGCCACGTACAGGTCGCTGAAGATGTCCGGGTACTCGTGCAGGGACTCGGCGAGGGTGGCGCCTCCCTCGATGCGCTGCATGATGTTGTTGACCGCCGCCCGCATCGTCGGATTCTCCATCTGCTGGGCCAGGATCTCCAGGCACTGGATCAGCGGCAGGCCGGCGCTGATCATCGTGGCGAACTGCCGCGTGAACAGCGCGATGGTCTTGACGGTGACCTTCTTCCGGCGCGCCAGGCTGCTGGCCTTCGCCGCCTTCTCGCGGATCAGGGTGATGCGGATGCGCTGCCGGCGCAGGTCCTTGAGCACCTCGCCCTTGCTCTTGGCCTCCAGCTCCCCGGTGACCTTCTTGCCGCTGAGGCTCACTCCCTGCCAGACGTAAGTCGCCATGACGTCGTCTCCTCTGCCGGGCTAGATGTCCGCTCCCACCAGGTCGCCGATCATCTGCTGCAGCTCCTGGGGATCGCGGCTCCGGCCGATCGCGTCCTCGAGACGGATCTGCCGGTTGACGTAGAGTTCGTAGAGGCTCTGGTTCATGGTCTTCATGCCGTACTTGGTGCCGGCCTGCATCATGCCGTAGATCTGGTGGACCTTCGCCTCGCGGATGGCCGCGCGAATCGCCGGCGTGCACATCATCACTTCGCAGGCCATGACCCGCCCCGTGCCGCGCGCCGCGGGGACCAGCTCCTGCGTGATCACGCCCTGCATCACGAAGGCGAGCTGGGCCCGCACCTGGGGCTGCCGCTGGGCCGGGAAGATGTCGATGATGCGGTGGATCGTCTCGTAGGTGCTGTTGGTGTGCAGCGTCGCCAGGCAGAGGTGGCCGGTCTCGGCGATGGTCAGCGCCGCCTGCACCGTCTCGAGGTCGCGCATCTCACCCACGAGGATGACGTCCGGGTCCTGGCGCAGTACGTGCTTGAGGGCGACGGCGAAGCTCTCCGTGTCGGCCCGCACCTCGCGCTGGTTGACGATGCAGCGCTTGTGCTGGTGCAGGTACTCGATGGGATCCTCGATGGTGATGATGTGCCCGGCGCGATTCTCGTTGATCCAGTCCACCATGCTCGCTAGGGTCGTGCTCTTGCCCGAACCGGTGGGTCCGGTGATCAGGACCAGGCCCTGGTGGCGCTTGGCCAGGTCGGGAATGGCTTCCGGCAGATGCAACTCCTGGAAGCTGAGGATCTGGAACGGGATCTGGCGGATGGCGATGCTCACCACGCCGCGCTGCATGAAGGCGTTGCAGCGGAAGCGCGACAGGTTCGGAATGCCGAAGGAGAAGTCCAGCTCCTTGGTCTTCTCGAAGCGCGAGCGCTGGTCCTCGTTCATGACGCTGTAGGCCATCTGCCGCGCCAGTTCCGGCGTGATGCGATCCTCGCCGACGTGGTGGATCTGCCCGTCGATGCGGATGACGGGCGGCACGCCGGCCGAGAGATGGAGGTCGCTGGCCCCCTTCTCGATCATCTCGCCCAGGAGTTCTCGCAGGTTCATCGCTTCCTCATTCCAGGTTGGTTTCGCGCAGGACTTCCTCGAGACTGGTGACGCCCTGGAGCAGCTTCCAGAGGCCGTCCTTGCGCAGCGATATCATGCCCTCGGACGTGGAGCGCTCGCGAAGCTCCGCCGTCGAAGCGCGATCGAGGATCATCTCCCGCACGACAGGCGAGAGAACCATCACCTCGTAGAGGCCGAGGCGCCCCGCGTAGCCGCTGCCGTTGCAATTCGGGCAGCCGGCGCCGCGGTAGATCTTCGCCTTGCCGGCCTCCTCCTCGCTGAGGCCGGCCTCCACCAGCACCTCCGGCGGCACCGGATCCTCCTGCTTGCAGCGGTCGCAGATGCGCCGCACGAGGCGCTGGGCCAGGATCAGGCGCACGGAGCTGGAGACCAGGAAGGGCTCGATGCCCATGTCGATCATGCGACCGACGCTGCTCGGCGCGTCGTTGGTATGCAGGGTGGACAGGACGAGATGGCCCGTGAGAGCCGCCTTGACGGCGATGCTGGCCGTCTCCAGGTCGCGGATCTCGCCGATCATGACGATGTTCGGGTCCTGGCGCAGGATGGACTTGAGCGCGCTGGCGAAGCTCAGGCCCACCTCGTCGTTGACCTGGACCTGGTTGATGCCGTCGAGGTTGTACTCCACCGGATCCTCGACGGTGATGACGTTCACCTCGGGCGTGTTGATCTTGGTCAGGGCCGAGTAGAGCGTCGTCGTCTTGCCGCTGCCCGTGGGGCCCGTGACCAGGACCATGCCGTAGGGGCTCTTGATGGCCTTGGTGAACTCGTCCAGGGGCTGCGGCTGGAAGCCGAGGCGGTTGAGGTCCACCTGGAGGTTGTCCTTGTCCAGGATGCGCAGCACGATCTTCTCGTCGAAAAGGGTCGGCAGGCTGCTGACGCGCATGTCCACCGTGCGGCTGCCCACGCGCAGCTTGATGCGCCCGTCTTGGGGCACGCGGCGCTCGGCGATGTCCATCTCGGCCATGATCTTCAGGCGGCTGAGGATGGCGCTCTTGAGGCGCGTGGGCGGGCTCATCATGTCGTGCAGGACGCCGTCGATGCGATAGCGCACGCGCATGTGCTTCTCGTAGGGCTCGACGTGGATGTCGCTGGCGTTGCGCTGCACGGCGTCGGCCAGGAGGCTGTTAACCAGCTTGACCACCGGGGCCGCCTGGCTCTCCGCCTCCATGTCTTGGGTGCGGAGGATCTCCTCGTCGTCCTCGAGCACGTCGACGTCGTCGTCCATCTCCTGCATCACGGAGGCGAGGGTGTCGGCGCGGTCGTAGTACTTGTCGATCGCGGCCTTGACCTCGGGCTCCGGCGCCACGAGGGGCGAGACCTCCAGCCCCGTGTAGAACTTGAGGTCGTCGATGGCGAAGAGATTCTCGGGATTGACCATCGCGACCTGGAGGATCCGTCCCTGCCGCGCGACGGGCACGAGCTGGAAGCGCGTGGCGATCTCCACCGGCACCAGCTTGATGACCTCGGCCTCGATCTCGGCACTGCTCAGGTCCACTGCCCGGACGCGGAAGCAGCTCGCGAGGAACTCCCGGAAGGCATCCTCGGTAATGAAGCCGCTCTCCAGGATATGCTTGGACAGGCTGCCGCCCTGCTTCTCGTGGGCCTCCTGGATCTGGTCGAGCTGCTCCTGCGTGATGACCTGACGCTCGACCAGCGCCTCTGCGATCTTCTCGGGAGTCACGGGTCCTCCGGGAAAGGGATGAGCGTGGCGGATTTCACCGGTTGACGGTAGGCAACGGACATGCCAGCCCCAGCCGCGCGGACGCCTTCCCGCCAGGGACGGAGGGGTCGCCAACGCTCCTCATCCTTTCAGGGCTCGCCGGTCGAAATGCAGGAAAGTGTCGGCAGGGGATGCGATTTTGCCCGCCTCAGTGCCGAAGGTGCCAGTCGAGGCCGAGGCGCAGCGAGAGGGGCGGCACGGGGTAGCCGACGACCTCCTCGCCGGCGGCGTCGAGGGCGTTCTCCACGAGCAGCCAGAAGCAGGCGTCCAGGACGCGGTACTCCACCGAGAGGTCCACGCGCCAGAGCGGGTCGCGGCCCGCCAGGCCGGCCCGGCAGCTCAGGGTTCCGCCGAGCCGCAGGGCGGCGTCCCCGCCGAAGAGGGAACGGGACAGGTCCAGCCGCCAGCGGCCCGCCAGGGGATAGCCGCGGCCGGTGACGGGCTCGTCGACCTCGTCGCCGAACTCCCCCTGGAGGGAGAGGGCGCTCTCCACGCGCCCGAGCGGTCCGTCCAGTTCCCCCCCCACGGCCAGGCCGGCTGCCTGCCGCTCGGGCGCGACGGCGCCCTGCCAGGCGAGGCCGCCGGCGCCGTCGTCCACGAGCGCCCAGTCGCGCCGATCCCGCGACTCGACGAGTTCGAGATCCGCCCAGGCGTAGCGGCTGCGCAGGCGCAGGCGCAGCCCCGCGCGCAGGGGCGCCGCGCCGGGCGGCGCCGACGGCGTTGTCGGCCCGAAGGGCCAGCGGGAAAGGCCCGGCACGCGGTCGCGCTGCCAGGGCTCGGCGCCCTCGCCGCCGGCCGCGAAGAAACCGAGGCGGAAGGGCGCGGTCTCCCGCGGCCAGTCCAGGGTCGCTTCCCAGAGCAGGTAGTCGGCATGGTCGATCTCGCGCTCGGCTCGCAAACCGGCCGCCAGGTCGAAGCCGGCAGGCAGGTCGCCGGTCGCCGAGGCCGAGGCCCAGAGGCGGCTGGGCCGCGGCAGGTCCGGTGCCGCCGCCACCGCCAGGCCGAGCTGGTGCCGCTCGGCGCCGGCGCGCAGGTCCAGCCCGGCGCGCCCCAGGCGCCAGCGCGGTGCGTCCCAGCGTGCGCTCAGGCCGGCGTCGGTGCCCGTCCATGCGCGGCTGCGGCTCTCCAGGAAGCGCTGCGCGATGCGCAGGGCGCCCAGGGGCGAGGTGGGCAGGGCCAGGGACACCTGGTAGCCGTCGCGGTAGAGCGGCGTGCCCGCCGGCTCGCCCAGATCCAGGTGCCAGGTGGACTGGACGAGCTGCAGCTCCACGGGACCGGCGGCGCCGCCGGCGACGTCCGCCCGCAGGCAGAGGACCCGGCGCCGGGACAGCGCCACCTCGGGCCGGGTGTCGGGGAAGAGCCCGCTCGTCCCCTGGACGGCGCTGAAGGCGTAGCCCTCGCCCCGGAACTCGTCGAGGCCCACGGCCACGCGCACCGGGCCGGGCGGGGTCTCGAAGGAGAGGCGGCGCGCGCGCTCGCTCCAGGGACCGCGCGACAGATGGATCCGCGTCTCCACGCGCGGCGCCTCGTGGCGGCGCGTGGTCACGCGGATGACCCCGGCGCGCGCATCGGCGCCATAGGCCGCCTGGGCCGGCGCCAGGTCGACGACCACGCGCGCGATGAGGGCCAGGGGCAGCTCCTCGGCGAGATTGGCGCCGGTCCACGCGTCGCGCCAGGGCAGGCCGTCCACCACGAGCAGGAAGTCCTCGGGGGCGGCGGCGGCGGGCATCGCGTGCCAGGGCAGTCCCGCCGCGCCGACTCGCTCCACGCGCAGCAGGGGCAGCGTGCGCAGGAGATCCTCGAGCGTGTCGGCGTGGCGCAGGCGCAGGGCCTGCCCCTCGAGGACGAAGGGTTCGGCCAGCGCGCTGCTGGCCAGGAACAGGGCGGCAAGGAAACCTGGCAGACGGCGCGCGGCCATCAGACCGCCTCCCCGGCCGCCGCCAGGCGGCGCAGCTGGCGGGCGAGGGGCGCGAAGCTGCCCAGGAAGACGAGAAGGTTGAAGGCCAGGCCCCAGCCGGTCATCAGCAGGCCCAGCGCGAGCCAGCCGCGCAGGTCGCCGCCGGTGGCCAGGGCCAGGGCCGCCGCCGGCAGCAGGGGCAGGGCCAGGGCCGCCGCCACGGCGAAGGGCAGCAGCAGCAGGCGGGCGGGCCAGCGGCCGGGAGTCCGTCCGCCGAGCAGGCGCGCGTGGGCGGCGCCCAGGCCTGCGATGAGAGCGCTGGCGGTGAGCTGGGAGAGCAGCAGGGGCGGCAGGAGCAGGGACGAGCCGTAGGGGTTGAGTCCGTAGAAGAGCAGCACGGCCAGGAGGGCGGCCTGGACGCCGCCGGCGAGGCCCAGGGCGTGCCCGGCCAGGAAGAGGCAGAAGGTGAATAGCTCGATGTTGGGGACGGGGGCCAGCAGGAAACCCAGGGCCGCGGCCAGGGACGCGAACAGGGCGACGCGGACGGTTCGACGCATCCCATCTCCTTCCGGACGCGGCGACGTTAGCCCACGTGCCCGCGGGGGGTCAAGACGCGCCGCTGACGCGGCGTGCTCGCAGCTCGGCCACGGTCGCGCCGGACACGCCCTCGGCGCCCAGGGCGCGCGCGGCCGAGGCCGCCTCGTGATAGTCGCTGCCGCCGGTGGCCACGAGCCCCTGCGTGCGGCAGACCTCGCGCAGCTCGGCCCGGACGGCCAGGCCCTGCTTGGGATGGTCCACCTCGAGGCCCTGGAGGCCCAGGACCGTGAAGCCCGCCAGGTGGTTCCGCCATGCGGTCAGGCCCGGGTGGGCATAGACGGGCACGGCGCCGAAGCGGCGGAGCAGCGCGAAGCCGCGCCGGGGGTCCATCAGGGACTTGGGCACGAAGGCGGGGCCGTCGTTGCCGATCCAGTCGGCGAAGGCCTCCTCCATGCTGCCGACGAGGCCGCGCCGCATCATGGCCCTGGCCACGTGGGGCCGGCCCGGCGCGCCGCCGCCGGCCTCGTCGAGGATGGCGTCGAGGTCCAGGTCGCGGCCGTGATCGCCGAGCCTCGCCGCCATGCCGCGGGCACGCTCCACGCGCATGGCGAACAGCTCGTCGAGGACGGCGAGCAGGGCGGGGTCCTCGTACTCGATCCAGTAGCCGAGCAGGTGGATGTCCTCGTCCCCGGCCTGGAGGCTCAGCTCGATGCCGGGCACCACCTCCACGCCGAGACGCCGGCCCTCGGCCACGGCCTCCGCGACACCCGCCACCGTGTCGTGGTCGGTGAGGGCCATGCCGCTGAGCCCCGCCGCGGCGGCCATGCGCACCACGGCGGCCGGCGCGTAGGCGCCGTCCGAGGCCGTGCTGTGGACATGAAGATCGTAGCGCACCGGCGTGTCCCTTGAAGGCGTCAGGACACGTTAGCGGGAGAGCGTCAGGTTTTCAAGCTTGCGCTGCACATCCCGGAAGTCGGGCTCGAGCTGATAGACCTTGTTGAAGGAGTCGAGGGCGTGGTCCTTCTGGCCCATGCGATCGTAGGCCTCCCCCAGCAGATAGTACAGCTCGATGGATGTGCGCCGCGGATGGGGCTCGTCATTGAGGACGCTCTCGAGCAGCGGCAGCACCTCGTCGGCGCGTCCCAGCGCGAGCAGGCAGCGCGCCATCAGCTCGCGTGTCTTGGGGCTGATGAAGCTGTGCTTGAGGATCTGGTCGAACTCCACCAGGGCCTCCTCGTGGAGGCCCATCTCCATGTAGGCCACGCCAAGCTGGTAGCGCTCCTCGAGCGCCATGGGGCCGAGCTGCTCCTCCATGCGCTCGCGGAACTCGCCGAGGACGCGCTCCACCTGCCGGGGCGAATCGCCCGCGTCGTCGGGCACGACCTCGTCGTTGTCCGCGGCCACATCCAGGTTGCTCAGGTCCAGGGCCTCGATCTCCGAGAGCTTGGCCTCCACCTCGCCGATCTCCCAGACCTTGCTTCCGTCCTCGTCCGGCTCGCCGGCCTCCGCGCCGTCCGCGAGATCCGCCACGGCGGGCGCCTCGGCGAAACCGTCCGCGACGAAATCCTCGTCCGCGGGCTGGCCGTCGCCGCCTTCCGCGGCCGCGTCGATGGAAGCCCCGGCGTCCACATCGGCGCCGCCGTCCATTGCCGCGCCGACGTGGTCGGCGGCGTCCGGCGGCGCCGCGACGCCGGCGGGCCGAAGCAGGAAGTCGTCGTCGCCATCGGAAGGCCCGCCATCGCCCGGGGCCTCCTCCATCGCGCCGTCGCTGGCCGCCTCGATCGTCTCGCCCCGCCCCTCGTCCCCGGGCGCGGGAGCCTCCTCGCCGGCGTCAGGGGCGGCCTCGTCGGCGACCGGGAGGCCTCCGGTTTCCTCGTCGTGGCCTTCGTCGTGGCCTTCGTCCCGCCCTGCCTCGAAGCCGGGATCCGTCGCATCCGCGGCGTCCATCGCGACGCCATCCGGTTCGCCGCTGGCCGCGTCGGGGCCGGCCGTTTCCGGCGCCTGCGTATCCGATGCCCGCGTCTCGGGCGCCTCGTCGCGCGCCGGCGGCGTCTCCGTGATGTCCCAGATCTGCGGCCCGCTTCCCATTCCATCGGTCAGTCCGGGAATCCCCCCGGCCAGGGACAGGCCGCCGGCGCCCGCCTCCGGGATGCCGGGCATGCCGCCCATGTAGGGCCCCGTGTCCTCCAGAGCCCGTTGCCGGGACGTTCCACTGGCGGCCGGCGTCTCGGGTGCCGTCTCCGGCTCCGGCGCGAGGGCTTCGGCTTCCCCCGCGACATTCGCCGGGTCCGCGTCGATCCCGGGTCCGGCCTCCGCGGCGGCCGCGTCCTCCGGCGCGGGCGTGGCCAGCCCCGCCGCGGGCGAGACGCCGGGCGTGAGGTGCTCGGCGGCCTCCCGCAGCTGGCGGGCCTTGCCGGCGTCGCCCTCGCGATCCTCCACCAGGTCGGCGATGCGCAGGGTCACGATGCGGGCCTGATCCATGTCGCCCGCCTGGGCGTAGGCCGTGGCAGCGAATTCCAGGACCTTCAGGTTGGCCGCGTGGAGCTGCTCGGCCTCGGCCAGCATCCGGGCGAACTCGTTCCGGTCGGTGTTGGGATCATCCGCGTAGTAATGCAGGGCCTCGAGCATCCCCTCGGCGCCGTCAGCCAGGAAGCCCTGGCGCGATTTCAGCTCCCCCAGGAGCCAGACCGCCTCGCGGAGTTCGGGCTCGAGCCGCAGCACCTTCTTGCACAGGGCGGCGCCGTTGGGGTACATGCCCAGGTTCCGGTATCCCTTGACACCCTCCATGAAGCTGGCGATGGCCTCGTCCCGCCGCCCCGTCTTGAGGTAGATGTCCCCGAGCTGGTTGAAATAGGCCGGTTGAGCGTCCTGGCTGACCATTTTGCCCAGTATGCTGAGCGCTTCTTCCCAGTCCGACTGCTGCATGGCCAGGCTGAGCTGGCGCTTCATCTCCTGGATGCGGCTCAAGGACACTCCTTCCCACGTACCACCCAGAGGGTGGAGCCGCCCGCCCGGCTGCAAGGGTCATTCCAGCGGGACGGGCCTGCTGACCACCACCAAGCGCCTTGCCCGGACGGCACTTGGCCGGACGGCCGGACACGCGGCCCGGCGCTCCGACGTGGGGCTCGGAAGCGCAGAATTCCAGGCCGCGTTGCAAAATGGAGAGCGGGATCCGGACGGTCCCCGTGGTCGGGTCGTCTAGACGGGCCGGGGCCGGTCGCGCAGCTCCGACTCGGTGAAGCAGATTTCGCGCCCGGCGATGAGCACCCGGTCCACCGAGGCGAAGCCCATGTGATAGGGCAGCTCCCGCAGGTCCGCAGCGTCGTGGACGAGCAGGTCCGCCCGCTTGCCCGGGACGAGACTGCCGGCCTGTTCGCCCTCCCCGCAGGCCCACGCCGCGTTGTGGGTGGCGGCGACGAGGGCCTCGGCGGGATCCAGGCGCAGGGCGCTGCAGGCCAGGGACAGGACCAGACCCATGGACTCGCAGCAGGCGCTGCCGGGATTGAAGTCCGTGGCGAGGGCCACGGCGACGCCGGCCGCCACCATCTTCCGCGCCGGCGCGAAGGTGGTGCTGGCCAGCCCCAGGCTGGTGGCCGGCAGCAGGACGGCCACCGTGCCGCTCGCCGCCAGGGCGTCCAGGTCGCCCTCGGCGATGACGATGAGGTGCTCGGCGCTGGTGGCCTCGAGGCGGGCCGCCAGGGCGGCGCCGCCGTAGCCGGGCGCGATCTCGTCGGCGTGGATCTTGAGACCGAGGCCCAGGCCGCGGGCGGAGCGCAGGATGCGCTCGCTCTCGTCCAGGGTGAAGACCGTGGGCTCGCAGAAGACGTCGCAGAAGCGGGCGATGCCCTGCTTCGCCACGGCCGGCAGCCAGACGTCGCAGAGCTCGTCCACGTAGGCCTCGCGGTCCTCCCGCCGCTCGGCCGGGATCTCGTGGGCGCCGAGGAAGGTGGGCACCAGGGTCGCCGGCAGGGACCCGTCGAGGTCGCGGATCAGGCGCAGGGCCCTCAGCTCCTGCTCGAGGTTCAGGCCATAACCGCTTTTCAACTCGATCGTTGTGCTGCCGTTACGGATCATCCGCCGCAGGCGCGGCAGGCTCAGGGCCGCGATCTCGCCGTCGCTGCGCTCCCGGAAGTCCGAGACGCTGGCGTGGATGCCGCCGCCCGAGGCGGCGATCTCCACGTAGGGCGTCCCCGCCACGCGCAGGGCGTACTCGTCGGCCCGGTAGCGGCCGAACAGGGCGTGGGTGTGGGGATCCACGTAGCCGGGCGTCACCAGGGCGCCGCCGGCGTCGATGACGCGGGCGCCGGCCGCCAGGTCCACCTGGCGGCGCACGGCATCGGCCGGGCCGGCCGCTACCACGCGCCCGGCCGCCGCGGCCAGGGCGGCGCCCGCCACCAGCCCGGCGTCGGCCAGGTCCGGGCCCCGCCGGGGACCCGCGGGCCCCCGCAGCGTGGCCAGCTGGCCGATGTTCCCGACGAGGAGGTCGGCCTTCATTTCACCAGCGGGGTCCTCACGCCCCGCGCGGCGGCCGTGGCCAGGGCCTTTTCGTAGCCGGCGTCGGCGTGGCGCATGATGCCCGTGCCGGGATCGCAGGTGAGCACCCGCTCCAGGCGCGTGGCGGCGGCGTCGGTGCCGTCGGCCACGATGACCATGCCGGCGTGGATGGAATTGCCGATGCCCACGCCCCCGCCGTGGTGGATGGACACCCAGGTGGCGCCGCTCACGGCGTTGAGCAGGGCGTTGAGCAGGGGCCAGTCGGCCACGGCGTCGCTGCCGTCGCGCATACCCTCGGTTTCGCGGTAGGGACTCGCCACGGAGCCGCTGTCCAGGTGGTCGCGGCCGATGACGATGGGCGCGCTGACGGCGCCGCTGCGCACCAGCTCGTTGAAGGCCAGGCCGGCCCGCGCCCGCTCGCCGTAGCCCAGCCAGCAGATGCGACTGGGCAGCCCCTGGAAGCGGACGCGCTCCGCCGCCAGGCGGATCCACCGGGCCAGCGCCTCGTCCGCGGGGAACAGCTCCAGGATCGCCGCGTCCGTGCGCGCGATGTCCGCCGGATCACCCGACAGGGCCGCCCAGCGGAAGGGGCCCTTGCCCTCGCAGAACAGCGGCCGGATGAAGGCGGGCACGAAGCCGGGGAAGTCGAAGGCGTGGGGCTCGCCGCCCTTGACCGCCCCGCCGCGGATGTTGTTGCCGTAGTCGAAGACCACGGCGCCGGCCTTCCGCAGGGCCAGCATGGCCCGCACGTGCACGGCCATGGAGGCATAGGCGCGGCGCACGTGCTCGTCGGGATCGCTCTTGCGCAGGGCGCGGGCTTCCGCGAGGCTCAGGCCCGCCGGCACGTAGCCCTCGAGGGGATCATGGGCGCTGGTCTGATCGGTGACCAGGTCGGGCACCACACCGGCCGCGAGGACGGCCGGGAAGACATCGGCGGCATTGCCCAGCAGGCCCACCGACAGGGGCTCGCCCTTGGCCTTGGCCTCCCCGCACCGCCGCAGGGCCTCGTCCAGGTCCGCGCTCTTGACGTCCAGGTAGCGGTGCTCCAGGCGGCGGTCGATGCGCGCCTCGTCCACCTCGACGACGAGGGCCACGCCCTCGTTCATGGTGACGGCCAGGGGCTGGGCGCCGCCCATGCCGCCCAGGCCGCCGGTGAGGGTCAGCGTGCCCTTGAGACTGCCGCCGAAGTGCTGGCGCGCCGCCTCGGCGAGGGTCTCGTAGGTACCCTGGAGAATGCCCTGCGTGCCGATGTAGATCCAGGAGCCGGCCGTCATCTGCCCGTACATCATCAGGCCGCGCTTCTCCAGCTCCCAGAAGTGCTCCCAGGTCGCCCAGGCGGGCACGAGCTGGCTGTTGACGATGAGCACGCGCGGCGCGTCCGCGTGGGTGCGGAAGATGCCCACGGGCTTGCCGGACTGCACCAGCAGCGTCTCGTCGTCCGCCAGCTCTTGCAGGGCGGCGACGATGGCCCGGAAGCTGTCCCAGTCGCGGGCGGCCTTGCCGCGGCCGCCGTAGACCACCAGCTCCTCGGGGATCTCGGCCACCTCGGGGTCGAGGTTGTTCATCAGCATGCGCAGGGCCGCCTCCTGCAGCCACCCGCGGCAGTTCAGCGCGGTGCCGCGCGGGGCGCGCACCTTGCCGGGACTCAGGTCCATGGTCAACCCCCTGTCAGTCTCCGGCCCGGCGGCGCGGACGGGTCACGCCTGGGCTCGGTCCAGCGGCGGCCGTGGTCGGGAGACATACCAGTCGTGGAGCTCGCTCCGGTAGGAATCGAGATCGAAGGATAGGCGAGCCGCGACGGGAAGGGAACTCAAAAAGCGCTGCCCGTAGCCCTTGTGCGCCAGGCGGCTGTCGAGCAGGAGCACCAGGCCCTCGTCGCGCCGGCTCCGGATCAGGCGGCCGAAGCCCTGCTTGAAGCGCAGCATGGCCTCCGGGATCATGTAGTCGAGGAAGGGCTCGCCGCCGCCGGCCTGGATGCGCTCGCAGCGCGCCTCCACCAGGGGCTCGGTGGGCACGGCGAAGGGCAGGCGGCTGATGGCCAGGATCTTCAGGCTCTCGCCGGGGAAATCCACGCCCTCCCAGAAGCTGGCGGTGCCCAGGAGCACCGCGCCCGGCTGCGTGCGGAAGCGGCGCGCCAGGGCGTCGCGGCCGGCGTCGGGCCGCTGCACCAGCAGCCGCCGCTCGCTGAAGCCCGCCTCCACCAGGCCGGCGTGGACCCGCGTCAGATCGCGGTAGCTGGTGAAGAGCAGCAGGGCCGAGAGCGGGTAGCGCTCCAGGGTCTCGGCCAGGAGGGCGACCATGGCCTCCATGCGACCCGGAGCGCCCGGCGCCGGCAGGAAGGCCGGCAGCACCAGGCGCGTCTGCTCCTCGTAGTCGAAGGGGCTGTCCAGGGCCAGGGCGTGGAGCTCGCGACCGCTGCGGTCCAGCCCCACCTTGCCCGCGAAGTAGTCGAAGCCGCCCTCCACGGCCAGCGTGGCGCTGGTCAGCACAGCCGCCGCCAGCCCCTCCCGGAAGAAATCCCCCAGCTCGGCGCGCACCTCCACCGGGCTGGCCACCAGCTCGCGCGGCTCGCCGCGCGGCGTGCCCTCCAGGTAGAAGACGAAGTCCTCGTCCGCCGCGGCCAGGAGGAAGTCCACGCGCCGGCGTAGCTCGCCCAGGGCGGCGGCCAGGCGCGTCAGGCGCTCGGCCTCGTCCCGCGCCGCCGTGTCGCCGGCGTCGCGCAGGGCCGCCGCCAGGCGGCCGGCGTCCTGCTCCACCTCCAGGGCGCGCCGTTGCAGGGCCTCGCGCGGTCCGGCCAGGTGGCCCGCCAGATCCTGCGCCTCCCGGTAGCGCAAGCGGCCGGCGCGGGCCAGGGCCTCGCCGAGTCCCGGCTGGCGGCCGAGTGTGTCCAGCAGGTCACCCAGGTCCCGGCGCAGCTCGGCCAGGGAGGCGAGCAGACGCTCGCGGCGCGCCGCCGGGCCGCCCGCCGCGTCGTCCCCGCGCCGGCCCAGGCGCGCGGACGCCGGCAGCCAGGCGGACAGGGCGGCGGCGCTCCAGCGGGGCAGCCGGTCGGGCGGGGCGGCCACGGCCAGCGCCTCCTCGAGGATGCGGCGCGAGAGGCTCACGCCCAGGGCGCGCGTGGCCACCTCGTCCAGGCGCTGCGCCTCGTCGATGACGAGGTAGGCGTAGTCCCCCAGCACGCCGCGCCCCACGGCACGGTCGGCCAGCAGCAGGGAGTGGTTGACCACCACCAGCGGCCGGTCGCGGGCCCGCTCCCGCGCCCGCTGCAGCCAGCAGATCCCGCGCACGCGGCAGCGGGCCTCGTCCAGGCCGTCGGCGGGAACCGCCAGCTCGCGCAGGCGGGCGTAGGGCAGGAGCGGATTGCCGTCGAGCTCCTCGAGAAGGCCCTCCCGCGTGCGGCGGCGCCAGACGGCCAGGGCCGCGGCGGCCAGGCGCTCGCCGCGCCCCGGCCCCGCCTCGCTCAGCGCGCGGTCCAGGCGGCGGCGGCAGGCGTAGTTCTCGCGCCCCTTGAGGAGGGCCGCGCGCACGGGATACCAGTTCGTTCCCTGCAGGAGCGGGAGGTCGCGCCCCAGGAGCTGGTCCTGGAGGTTGCGCGTGTGGGTGGACAGGATCACCCGCTCGCCCGCCATGAGGGCGAACAGGCCGGCCGGCACGAGGTAGGCCAGGCTCTTGCCGACGCCCGTGGGCGCCTCGACGACGAGGTCGCTGCCGCCGGTCAGGCTCTGCCAGACGGCCAGGGCCATCTGGAGCTGTCCCGGCCGGGCCTCCCAGTCGCCGCCGCGCAGGGCGGCCAGGCGGCCGCCCGCGCCGAAGATGTCGGCCAGGAGCGCCTCGCCGCGCGCGAGGTCCGTCTCGCCGTAGGGCGACGGGGCCGGCGGCGGCTCGGGGATCGGCCCGGCCGGCGCCTCGCCCGCCAGGCGCGCCTCGGCGGCCGCGCGCCCGCCGGCCGCGGCGAAGGCCGCCCATGCGCCCGCGTCGAGGCCGTCCAGGAGAGTCTGGACGAGCCCCCAGTCCTCGGCGGTGAGATCGCCCCAGGGCAGCGCCGCCAGCGCCCCGGCCAGGCGCCCCGCGTCCGCCTCCGCCAGGGCGGGATCGCGGGCGTCCCCGGCGGCGCCCGTGCTGTCATCGGGATCGAAGACGGCGAGGAATTCGGGCAAGGGCAGGCGCTGCGGACCGCGGCTGCCGTCGCGGACCAGGTTCCAGGCCCCGGCGTCGTCCAGGGCCGCGTCGATGCGGAAGCGGAAGTCTAGGTTCATGGCGCCTCGGCCCGGCCCGGGGCCGGGCCCGCCAGTATGGACCAGCCCCGCAGCGCGGGCAAGAGCCTCCGCCCGCGGCGCGGCCAAAGGGTTTGCGCGTCCCGCCGACATCCTCTAGATTGACTCGGAATCTCCGCAGCGAGGTGATCCATGCTCCGTCCCCCTCGCGCCCTCGCGCGCGTCCTCATCGCCGGCCTGGTACTCGCGGCGCCCGCCGCGGCCCTGGCGGCCGCCGAGGACGAGTCCCCTCTCGACGCGGGCGGCTTCGGCCCGCCGCCGATCGCGGTCCGCCTGCAGCCGCTGATCGAGCCCGCGGTGGCCGGTGAGGCGCTGCCCCTGGCCCTCGTCTACTCGGTGCCCGCGGGTCAGCACCTGACCGACGCCTTCCTGGCCGTGACCTTCACCAGCGAGCCGCCGCTGGAGTTCGCGCCGCCCGTCCTGCCCGCGGGCACGCTGGAGGAAGGCTTCACGGTCTTCCGCGGCGAGGTGGCCGTGTGGACCACGGTGCACCTGCCGGCGGACCTGACCGAGCTGCTCCTCCACGCCCGCGCCGAGTACCAGGTCTGCCAGGAGGGCGAGGTGGAGATGTGCTTCCCGCCCGGCGAGGCGGAGACCTCCCTTCGCCTGGCGCCGGCGGCGGCGGGCACGGCCTGGCGGAGCGTGGCGCTCGCCGGCGTGACGCCGCCCGCGCGCCTGGCCGGATCGCCGGCCCCGGCGGACGCTGGGGTTGCCGGCAGGGACGACGCGCCGGCGGGCGGCGGCCTGGCCGGACGCCTGGAGGGCGCCCTGGCCCGCGGCTCCTGGCTGGCCTTCCTCATCGTCTTCCTGGGCGGGATCCTCACCAGCTTCACGCCCTGCGTCTATCCGGTGATCCCCCTGACCATCGGCTACATCGGCGGCAGCGCCGGCGGGAATCCCGTCAAGGGATTCATCATGTCCCTCTGGTTCGTGCTGGGCATCGCCGTCACCTACTCGGCGCTGGGCCTGGCGGCCGCCGCCACGGGCGGCGCCTTCGGCCAGGCCGTGCAGAACGCGTGGGTCAGCGGCGCCGTCGCGGCCGTCGTCTTCGCCATGGGCCTGTCCATGGCGGGCCTCTTCGACATCCAGATCTCCAGCGGCGTGGCCTCGCGCCTGGGCGGCGCCCGCACGGGATGGCTGGGCCCCCTGCTCATGGGATTCGGCACGGGGCTCATCGCCGCGCCCTGCGTAGGCCCGGTGCTCATCGTGCTGCTGACCTGGGTGGCCACCACGGGCAGCCTCTTCCTGGGCTTCTGGCTGCTGTTCGTCTTCGCCCTGGGCCTCGGGCTGCTCTTCATCGTGCTGGGCACCTTCAGCGGCGCCATCACCGCCCTGCCGGGCGCCGGCACCTGGATGATCGGCGTCAAGCGCTTCTTCGCCCTGGTGCTCTTCATCATGGCCTTCTACTTCCTCGGGCGCGTGGTCCCGCAGTGGGTGACGGCCGTGCTGACGGGCGCGACGCTGGTGCTCTGCGCCAGCGCCTGGGGCGCCTTCCACGCCGTCCCGGCAGACGCGGGCGCGCGGCCGGGAATCCTCAAGGGACTGCTCCTGTTCATCTGGCTCGTGGGCGCCCTGAACCTGCTGGTCGGCCTGGCCGAGGGCTTCGCGCCCGATCTGCTGCCGCGCGGCGGCGGCTCGGCCGCCGTGGCACCGGCGGCCGAGCCCGAATGGATCTGGAACGACGAGGATGGCTTCGCCCGCGCCCGCCAGGCGGGCACGCCCGTGATGATGGACTTCTGGGCGGAGTGGTGCGCGGCCTGCAAGGAGCTGGACCACGAGACCTACAACCAGCCGGAGGTCCTCGCCCTCGCCTCGCGTTTCACGAGCATCAAGATGGACATGACCGCGCGCAACGACGCCAACCGGGCCCTGCTCGACCGCTACCAGGTGCATGGCATGCCCACGGTCATCTTCTTCGATTCCGACGGCCGGGAACTCGAGCGCTTCTCCGGCTTCGTGGACGCGGCGACCCTCGCCCCCGTCATGGAGCGCGTGCTGGCGGCCGACACCCCCGACGATTGATCCACGGCCCGACGGGCCGGACCAGGAGGAACCATGAGTGACGTCCTGCACCTGACCGACGAGAACTTCCAGAGCGAGGTCATGGAGAGTGACATCCCCGTCCTCGTCGACTTCAGCGCCGCCTGGTGCGGTCCCTGCAAGAAGCTGGATCCCATCATCGCCGAGCTGGCCAATGACTACGCCGGCCGCGTCAAGGTGGCCCACGTGGACGTCGACCAGGCCCGCCAGACGGCCATCAAGTACGGCATCCTGTCCGTGCCCACGGTGCTCTACATGAAGGGCGGGCGGATCACCGCCACCCAGATGGGCATCGAGTCCAAGAACGACATGGTGAAGAAGCTCGACGCCATGCTCTAGAACGCGGCACGCGATCACCAGCCGGCGACGACGGCGGGGCACCGGCCCCGCCGTTTCGCGTCGGGATCCGCCCCTCGCCGCTGGTTCAGGCCGGCCGTCGCGCGGCGAGGCTCGCCACCCAGCGGCCGGGCTCGGCCTCCTCCTCGCGGTAGGCGACGATGTCCAGGTGGGCGAAGGCCTCGTAGAGCTCGCCGGGCCGTAGCAGCCAGCGGGGATTGCGCGGGCGCGCCGCGTGGCGGGCCTGCTTCTCGGTGAAGGTCTCGAACAGGAGCACCCCGCCGGGCGCCAGAGCGCGGTCCATGGCCGGCAGCAGTTCCCGCTCGAGGAAGTCGAAGACCAGCAGCCCATCGCAGGTCCCCAGGGGCAGGAGGCCGGGCGCGCGCAGGTCGGCCACCTGGGCGTCCAGCGCTGCGCCATGGCGCTCCGCCAGGCGTCGCGCGAAGGCGACGGCGTCGGGCAGGATGTCCATCCCCGCCACGCGGAAGCCGCGCAGGGCCAGCCAGACGGCGTTGCGCCCGCTGCCCATGCCCAGGTCGAGGACGCGCCCGCCGGCGGGGATGAGCCGCCAGTGCTCCTCGAGCCAGGGTGAGGGCCGCCACAGGGGAGCCGGCGGCCCCGCCACCAGGCTCGCCGCCGGCCACGCCGCGGGATCCTCGTCGGACCAGGCCACGGACCAGCGACCGCGCGCCGCCAGGAGCGCGGCCGCCTCGCGGGCCGCCGGCCCGCCCACCACGTAGAGGACGTCGCCCTTGCGGGGCAGCTCGTGGACGCGCGCGGCCAGCTCGGCCAGGGGCACGTTGCCGGCCGCGGGCAGGTGACCCACCGCGAACTCGGCGGGCGGCCGGATGTCCAGGCAGATCGGACGGTGGGTGCCGGCCAGCCATGCTTCCAGGGGCAGGTACTTCACGCACCCTCCGCGCGCGCCCGCTCCGCCGCCAGGCGCGACTCGTCCCAGACCTCCACGCCCAGCTCGCGGGCCTTTGCCAGCTTGCTGCCGGCGTTCTCGCCCGCGATGACCAGGTCCGTCCGCCGGGAAACGGAGCCCGTGACGCGCGCGCCGCGGGCCTGTAGCCACTCCTTGACGGCATCGCGGCTCCACTCCGCGAGCGTCCCCGTGACGACGACCGTCCTGCCGGCGAGCCAGTCCGGCGCCTCCGGCGACGCCTCGTCGCCGCCGGCGAAGAAGCCGCGCTCGGCCAGGGCGTCCAGCTCGCGCCGCGCCGCGTCGCTGGCGAAGAAGTCCGTCACCGCCCGCGCCACGACGGGGCCCACCTCGTCCAGCTCCTGGAGCTCCTCCTCGCCGGCGGCCGCGAGGCGCTCGCGGTCGGGATAGGCCGCGGCCAGGATGCGCGCCGTCTCGGCCCCCACGTGGCGGATTCCCAGGGCGAAGAGCTTGCGCCGCCAGGGCCGCCGCCGGCTCGCCGCGATGGCCGCCACCAGGTTGGCGGCGCTCTTCTCCCCCATGCGCTCGAGCTGCAGGAGGTCCGCCGCCGTCAGGTCGTAGAGGTCGGCGAAGCGCCCGACGAGGCCGCGCTCGATCAGGACGTCGATCCACTGGCCGCCCAGGCCCTCGATGTCCAGGGCGCCCCGCGAGGCGAAGTGCCCCAGGCGCCGCCGGAGCTGGGCCGGGCAGGCGGGGTTCTCGCAGCGGACGGCCACCTCCTCCTCGCTGAAGCGCAGGGGCGCGCCGCAGGCGGGGCAGTGCTCCGGAAAGACGAAGGGCTTCTGGCTGCCGTCGCGACGGTCGGCCAGCACCGCCACGACCTTGGGGATGATCTCGCCGCCCTTCTCCACGAGGACGCGATCGCCCACGCGGATGTCCTTGCGCTGGATCTCCTCGCGGTTGTGCAGGGTGGCGCGGCTGACGGTGCTGCCCGACAGGACCACTGGCGCCAGGACGGCCACGGGCGTCACGGCTCCGGTGCGGCCGACGTTGAGCAGGATGTCCTCCACGACCGTCTCCGCCTGCTCGGCCGCGTACTTGTAGGCGATGCACCAGCGCGGACTCTTGGCCGTGGCGCCCAGGCGCTCGCGCAGCGCGAGGTCGTCCAGCTTGATGACGGCCCCGTCGATGAGGAAGGGGAACGCGTCGCGCCGCGTCTCCAGCTGCTCCACCCGGGCCAGGACCGCGGCGGGGCCGCGGCAGAGGCGGCGGTCGGGCACAACGGGCAGGCCGAGATCGGCCAGGGCGTCCAGGGCGCCCGCGTGGGACGGCGACAGGGCGTCGCCCAGAACGGCGTGTGCCACGAAGGAGAGCCCGCGGCGCGCCGCCTCGCCGGCGTCCAGGAGCTTGAGGCTGCCTGCCGCCAGGTTGCGGGGATTGGCGTAGGGTTCCTCGCCGGCGACCGCGCGCTCGGCGTTGAGGTCCTCGAAGCGCGCGCGGTCCAGGTAAGCCTCGCCGCGCACCACCAGATCCAGGGGACGCGCCAGGCGCTCCGGCAGGTTGGCGAAGCCGCGCGCGTTGGCCGTGACGTCGTCCCCCTGCACGCCGTCGCCGCGCGTGGCGGCCGCGGCCAGACGGCCCGCCGCGTAGTGCAGGGACAGGGCCACGCCGTCCACCTTGGGCTCCACGCTCCAGCCCAGCGCGTCCGGATCCTCGATGGCGAGGCCGCGCGCGGCGCGGGCGAAGAAGTCCGCCAGCTCGTCGCGGCTGTAGGTGTTGCCCAGGCTGAGCATGGGCGTATCGTGGCGGAAGGGCGGAAAGCGCTCGTCGCGCCGCTCGCCCACGCGGCGGGTGGGACTGTCGGGCGCGCGCAGCGCGGGGAAGGCCGCTTCCAGCTCGGCCAGCTCCCGCAGCAAGGCGTCGTACTCGCCGTCGGTGATGACCGGGTGGGCTTCCTCGTAATAGAGCCGGTCGTGGCGCCGGATCTCCGCGGCCAGTTCCCGCCAGCGCTCGCGCGCCGCCTCGATGCTACGATCCTTCATGAAGTCAACCTGCCAATCTCTTGCAGCATGGCGATTAACAGGACCTAGAACTCCGCCTCCAGGCGGAGATGCAGGCGCAGGTCACTCAGGGCGGAGGCCTCGCCCGCGGCCACGGCGATGCTGAGTCGGCCCCTCGCGCCGGGAGCCAGCAGCTCCACGCCTAGTCCGCGGCCGTCGAAGTCGACCCGTCCGCCCCCCGGGCGGTGCCAGCGGCCCAGACCATAGTCGAGGAAGACGGACAGCTCAAGGGGATCGCCCAGCGCCAGGGCCACGGAACCCCAGGCCACCTGGTCGCCGCGGAAGCTCTCCTCGTCCCAGCCGCGCAGGCTGAGGGCGCCGCCCAGGGCGAACAGCTCGGCCGCGTTGAATCCTCCCGCGCCCGCCAGGAGGAAGCGGCCGCCCCCGCGCAGGCGCAGCTTCCAGGGCGGGCGCAGGGGCTGGAGCCACCCGGCATCGCCGCTGAGCTCCACCTGCCGCTCCCGCGGCGCCTCGCCGGGCAGGGAGGAGTGCTTGACCAAGAGGTCGCTGGTCAGGGCAAGCCGGCGCTCGGCGTGGTAGCCCATGGCCAGGCTGCGCCAGGCGACGCCGAAGCGGTGGCGGCGCCGGCTCGTCTCGGCCTCGAGCTGCTCGAAGAGGCTGCGCTCGTAGCCCACGCCCGCCACGCCCTCCCAGCCCGCCGGCAGGGGCAGGCGCGCGTCGAGCTGGAAGGCCTGCTGGAGATAGGTGGAGTCGCGCTGTACGCGGTCGAAGCCCAGTTCCAGGTCCACGTTCCAGCCCAGCAGGCGCGGCTCGCGCAGGGTCACCTGGAGACGGCTGCGGTCGCCACCCTGCCAGCTGCCCGCCAGGCGCCAGCGGCGCCCGCCACCGAAGGGGCTGAACAGGTCCAGGTCCAAGGCGCCGCTGGTCTCGCCCCCGCCACCGCCCACCACGCCGGTGACGCGGCTGGACCGCTCGCGCTCGCGCACGGTGTAGAGGACTCCCACCGTCCCCTCCACGGCGTCCCAGCCCAGGAGCGGCTCGTCCACGGCCTCGAACCAGCCCGTGGCCGCGAGGCGCTCGCGCCCGCGCCGCGCCGCCGCCCCGCTGACGGGCGTGTCGCGGTCCAGGCCCGCGTAGCCGGCGAGAAAGGCGGGGCTGAGTCGCCGCGTCCCCGTGAAGCGCAGCTCGCCCAGGGGACCCGAGGGTCCCGGCACGAGGACGGCCGTCACGGCCAGGCTGTCGCCGGCCCCCTCGGCCTGGAACCAGACCTGGGCGAAGGGATGGCCGCGCCGGTCCATGACGTCCAGCCAGCGCGCGCCGGCTTCGACCAGATCGCCGGGATCGGCCGCCGTCTCTCCGGCCCGCCAGGGCGGGTCGGGCCCTTCGCCGCGCAGGGACACCAGGCGCAGGGGGCGCGGCCGGGCGCCGCGGAGATCCAGGCGGCCCCCGGCCAGAACGAGACGATCCGCCTGCCAGCCTTCGGCCAGCAGCAGGAGCGCCGCGTTCTCCAGGCGACGGCGCGGTTCGCCCGCTGCCGCGGCAAGGCGATCCAGCTCCCGTCGCAGGCGCGGCGGCAGGGGCGCGTCCGGAACGCCGCGGCGCGGCGCGCCCGCGGCGGCCTCGCCTCCACCCGGCGCGTGGACGGCGCCGGCGGCGCCGCCCGGCCAGGGCGCGGCTAGCGCCAGCAGCAGGAGCGCCATCCGGCCGGACCGTCTCACGCCGTACCCTGCCTTGCCGTCATCCATCCTCCTAGAAGTAGGCGCGGCTCTCGAGGCGCAGGCGGTGGCGGCGCGGCGAGTCCGCCTCCTCCCGCAGCTCGTAGGTGGCCGCCAGGCTGAGGTTGCTGCCCGGCTGGGCCGTGGCCTCCACGAGGAGGCGGCGGCTCCAGCCGGGCGCGTCGAAGAACCAGGGCCGATCGGCGCCGGGCGTGCCCTCGGTGTAGTCGCTGCGGCGCAATTCCCAGCCGGCGTCCAGGCGCACGCGCTCGAACGGACTCAGCGACAGGCGCGGCTCCAGGGTCAGCTCGCGCAGGGCCAGGACCCGGTCGCGGTCGCGCCTGGCCGCCAGACCGCCGCGCAGGCCGACCTGCCAGCGGCGCGGCAGGTGGCGCGTCCACTCCAGCTCGACACCCAGGCCGCGCACGTCGTAGCGCCCGCGGCCGAGGCCCTCCTGGCTGCGGCGCCAGAAGCACTCGCGCCGCAGCTGGAGCTGGATCTCGTCGTCCGCGCCGGCGCGGCGCAGGCGCAGGGCGTGGCCGCTCTCCTTCTCCTCGCGCCGGCCCAGCAAGTCGCGCTCGTCCAGCCGATCCCGGTGGTGCCACGTCCAGCGCAGGTCCGCCGTCCCACCGGGGCGGGGCCGCCAGCGCAGCTCCTGGCGCAGGGACAGCTCGCCGACGAGGGTCTCGCCTCGCTGGAACAGGTGCGACGGCCGCAGGATCGCCAGCCCCCAGAGGTCCGTGTCGCGCGTCTCCTCGCGAAGCGTCAGGCTGGTTTCGCCCCCCAGCCGTCCCCAGGCGCCGCCATCGCGCGACTCCTGCCGGCGCAGGCGACCCTCCAGCTCCAGCGTGTTGGTGCGCGCGGCCTCCTCGGCCAGCAGGGTCAGGCGGCGCCATTCCCCTTCGCCCTCCCCCACGTAGACGCCGTCCTCGTTGAGGTCGCCCTGGCCCGGACCCACGTTGACGAGCTGCGTCTGGCGCAGCCGCTGCCGGTTGCTGCCCAGCCGATAGAGGGTCTCGCCGCTCCAGGCCCGGCCCCGCGGCAACCAGGTGGCGCGCGACTCGGCCAGGAATCGTTCGCTGTCCAGGTACCCGGCGCGTTTCTGCCAGCTGCCGCCCAGGTCCAGGCGGCCGTCGCCGGGCAGGCCTCCCCGGACGCCGCCGTCCAGGCCGTGGACGCGGTCCTCGCCGCTCCCGGCCGCGATGCGCTCCTCGCTCCAGACCAGGCGCCAGGCGGGGCCGCCGCCCCGCGAGCCCAGGCGCAGGCGCCCCCGCGCGCGATCGAAGGTGGTCCGGCGCTCGGGCGGAAGCAGGGCCTCGAGACTGTCGGGCGTGCTGCGCCCGGCGCGCTCGCTGGTCAGGTCCAGACCCCGCAGCAGGAACCAGGGCGTGTCCAGACCGAGGGCCGTCTCCTCGCGGTGGCCGTCGCCCAGCAGGCTGTCCTCCGTGGCCGTGGCCTGGAAGGTCCCACGCGCCGCGAGGACGCACAGGGGGCCGGCAGCCCGCAGGCCCCCGCGCCAGCCGGTGAACCGCCCGCCCAGGCGCAGGCCCTCGCCGGACATCTCCAGCCCGCGGGCGGCGGGATCGCCCCACGCCAGGACGGCGCGGCCGTCGGTCTCGCGCCCCGGCGTCGTGTTCTCGGGCAGGTTCCAGGAGCGGTAGTGCCCCGCGCCCCGGCTGGCGCCCGGGAAGTGGAAGTCTTCGTCGCGGTGGCGCCCCGACAGGGACAGGGTCAGGGGCCGGCCGCCGGGCGCGGCGAGGGGCGCCGCCAGGCGCAGCAGCCCCGCCAGGCCGCGGTTGTCCCCGTCGTCCAGATCCGAGAGCAGGTTGGCGTCCCGGTCGCTGAGGGCCAGCTCGGCCTCGGCGCGGGCGGCGCCGGCCGCCCAGTCCAGGCGCAGGCTCTCCAGCCGGTAGCCCTCGGGCAGGGGCAGGGCCTCGCCCAGGGCGAAGCTGCCGCCGCCCGGGCCCGCGTAGGCATAGATGCGCTCGCCGGCGTCGCTGATGCCCGCCAGGCGGTAGTCGCCCCGGCCCGCCCCCATCTCGCGCAGGCGCAGGTCGTAGTCGCCCAGGGAGTCCACCCAGGCGTAGGTGTCCTGCTCCGGGTCGGCCGGATTCTCGTGGGTGAGCACGTAGCGCCCCTCCCCGGGCCGGTCGATGACGCCGCCGGCGATGGCCCGCTCGGGATCGTCGCCGGCCGCGGCCAGGGTGTCGCGTCGCTCGTCGGTGAGGGTGAAGGCCAGGGGGCGCGCCGTGTCGTCGCGCTCGTCGAAGTGCAGCCAGTCCAGGCGCAGGGGGCCGAGCCGGCCGCGGGCGCTGGCGCCCCAGGCGCCGCGGCGCCAGGCCTCCTGCGAGTAGCGGAAGTCCACGCGGATGAGATCGCCCGCGCCGACGGGCACGCGGTGCGTGAAGCTGAGGGTGCCCTGACCGTAGTCGATGGTGTAGTCCTGGTCGCGGCCGCGGGCGAGGCGCCGGCCGTTGACCGTGACGGCCTCGCTGCCGGCCAGGATGACGGCGCCGTCGCGGCGCAGCGCGCTGAGCAGCTCGTAGGGTCCCTGCAGTCCCTCCTCCCCCCAGAACTCCGCGCTGCGGAAGACGCCCTGGCTGCGCGCCAGCCAGGCGCCCACGGCGCCCCGCGCGCCCGCCACCTCGCCCTCGATGCCCTGGAAGTCGCGGTCGAAGGGCGTCAGCTCGCGCTCCCGCGCCGCGAAGACGAAGTCCCCCACCTGGGCCCGGCCGGCCGGCCCGGTCACGCGCAGGAAGACCTTGTCCAGCTCCTCCAGGCGCTCGGTGTTGCCCTCGGGCTGGAAGGGCAGGTCGTCATCGCGCAGCACGGCCTCCACCCGCGTCGAGTCGCTCAGGCGGCCCTCGAGCTGGAGGCGCAGGGTCTGCTCGAGGGCTACGTCCTCGCCGCTGCCGACCCGCACCACCAGGGACTTGGAGCCGCCCAGGTTCAGCTCGCCGCCCGCCGGCCGGCGCGCCTCCGGCGGCGCCCCCGCGGCCGGTGGCGGAGCTGCCGCGCCGGTAGCCGCGGCCATCTCGCGCCAGGCCGTGAGGGGCCGCAGGGCCAGCAGGCGCGGTAGGGGCAGCGGCTGGCGCCGTACCGTTACGGACAGGATCGCGCCGGCGTGCTCGCGGAACAGCTCCACACGGCCCAGGCTCGTGTCCAGGCGATAGTCCTGGTCCGGCGCCAGGGGCAGCCCGTCCAGGGCCAGGGAGTCCGTGCCCGGCACCAGGAAGGAGACGCCCAGGTCGACCCGTCGCTGGCCCGGCGCCAGTTTCACTTTCATGCGTAGGATCAGAAGATCACCGAAAGATGCTGACAGAGAATCTGTTGGAGCATCACGCATGGGAGCGGCATCGTCCGGCGCCTCGCCGCCGGGCGGCGCTGCATGGGCATCTGTGGCCGCTGCGCCGCTGGGCGTGGTGGCGGCCAGGATCAGGGCGGCCAGGACCGGGACCAGGCGGCGCCGGTTCCTCACGGTGCGCCGGTGCCACTGTCGCTGTCGAAGACCCATAGGCGCCCCACCGGTCCTTCCAGGACCAGGAGCCGCCTCCCCGGCAGCGGGGCCAGGGACAGCGGACCCGACGAGGTGGCCAGGACGAAGTCCCCGTCCACCGCGGCCAGGGCCAGCTCGGACGGCAGGTCCCCGGGAAGCCGCGGCGGCGCGATGACGTTGCCGGCGCCGTTGAGGCGCCAGGCCCGCGGCGGCCAGCCCGCAATCACCAGCAGGCCGCCGCTGCCATCGGGGCACCACGCAGCCAGGGGGCCGCGGAAGCCGGGCAAGCGCCGCTCCAGACTCCAGTCCTGGAGGACCTGACCCCCGCGGGCCACGGCCAGCGCGCGACCCGCGTCGGGCGCCAGCAGCCAGATACGCCCCGAGCCGTCGGTGCCCAGCTCGCGCCAGGGTGTCTCGCCTGCGGGCAGGAACACGCCGGTCAGCGACTCGCCTCGCCGGCCCAGGCGCCGCAGGACGTTCCCGCCGGCGGGCAGCAGCAGCCAGTCGCCGCCGTCGGCGGCCAGGGCCAGGGGCCAGTCGGCCGCGGGCAGGTCGCCACCGAAGGGCCGGACAGCGAGGCTGTCGCCCGGAGCGAGAGCGCCGCCGGCGGCCAAGCTGCCGCCGGTGGTCAGGCTGTCGGCGGGTAGCAGCGCTTGCAGGCCGCCGGCGTCGTCCAGGAGCAGGACGCGCCCCGCCGGGCCGGCCGCCAGGCCGCGGGCGGCAGGGACGCGCCAGGGACCCGCTGGCGGCGCCAGGGGCCGTGGGCCCCGCGCGTCCAGGCGGAAGAGCGCCGGTGGCCGCGGGGCGGCGGTGTCAGACGCCGGGGCGGCGGCGTCAGCCGCCAGCGCGGCGGTGGGAACCAAGAGGAGAAGGATCGGGATCAGGCGTCGCACGGGGCCTCCCGCTGCCGGCGGGCCGGCGCGTGCCGGACCCTAGAAGCTGCGCGTCCAGGACAGCCGCCAGCCCAGGCCGTCGGCGGTGGGCATGGCGGACAGGTCCAGGCCGCCACGCTCCTGGTCGATGTGCTCACGCACCGTCTCGTGGGTCCGCCAGAGACGGAAGGTGTCCACGAGGGAGAAGACGCGATTGACCAGCAGGGCGTAGAGGGTGTAGGTGGCGCGGCGCTCGGCGTCCTTGCTGGCCTTGCGCTTGTCGGCGTAGGCGAAGCGGCGCGCCTCGCTGCCCCAGGTCCAGGCGTCGGCCTCGCCGATCTCGTGATCGGCGATGTAGTCATAGTAGGCGGCAGTGCCGAAGCCGTACTCCCGGCGGGCCTCGTAGCGCAGGTACTCGTTGTAGTCGAGCCAGGAGGCGTGCTGGCCGACGATCTTCCAGTAGTCGTCCTCGTAGCCGTCGCCGCCCACGCCGGCGAACACCTGGGCCATCTCGATGTAGTTCTCGCGGCGCAGCCACTCCTGCGTCTTGAAGGTGCCCCAGGTTCCCCAGGTGGCGGCCTCGGCTCCCATGAAGATCCAGCCGCGATTCGCCGCGCCCAGGTATCGCTCGCCCCAGCCGGGCAGTACGGCGCTGCGCCAGAGGGCCTTGACGAGGCTGCGGTCCGCCGCGGGCGGCTCGGCGAGGCCCAGGGCTCCCTGCGGTCCGGGCGCCTCTCGGCCCCAGGCCAGCATGGCGCCCGACGGACCGGAGGCCGCATCCGGCGATCCCGCCAGGGGCGCGCCCGGGCCGATGGCCGGCGCCAGGCGGAGCAGCGGCCGCGGCCCGCCGATCCCGTCCGCGGCGGCGACAACGGGGCAGAGGAGGAGGGCACACAGCAACGTCGCGACGGATCTCATCACCAGCTCCTCGTCAGGGCGATCCGGAAACCGGAGGCGCCGCGGCCCGTGGGCGCAAAGTCCAGGCGCCAGGCGGTCTCGACTGAGGCCGGATCCCCGCCGCGCTCCAGGCGCAGGAGCAGCAGGTAGGTGTCCGCCAGGGAGACCACGCGGGCCACGACCAGGATGTTCACGAGCAGGCGGGCCGTGTCGAAGGCGTCCTCGCTGTCGTTGCGCAGGCCCACGTAGACCCAGCGGTGCGCCGTGTCATCCACGACGCAATCATAGTCGTCCCAGCCCCAGCGGTACCAGTCGTATTTCCCGAGGTTCTCGTAGTAGTGCTGGGGATCCTCGTGGTAGGGCGCGAAGTGGCTCTCCAGGTAGCCCACGTGCGTCGTGTCGAAGGCGACGGCCACGGGGCAGGTGGCCGCCCAGGCGTTGGCGTCGTACTCGGACGCCGGCATCCAGGCGAGCCAGCCGGGCTGGTCCTCGCTGAACGCCGAGGCCCAGCGTGCCGTGTGCCAGTGGGCGTCGGCGTAGGCCTCGTACTCGTGCCGCAGGTCGAAGCCCCGATCGCGGTAGTAGAAGTTGCCCGCCCAGCAGCCCGCCTCCACCGTCCAGAAGGCGACGGCGCGACCCCTGTAGCCCAGGCTCCACTCCCCCAGCCCCGGCAGGAGCAGGCTGTAGAGCAGGGGCTTGGCGTCCATGGCGGCGGACGGCGCCGCCAGGAGCAGGCCGCACAGGACGAGGACGGCGCGTCTCATCGCAGCACTCCCAGTCGTTTCACGAAGGCGTCGCGGCGTCCGGTCCCCGCCACCTCCACGCGGCAGAGGTAGACGGCCGGCGCCAGGCCGCGCAGGTCCATCTCCAGCTCGAAGGGGCCGTCGGCCACGCTCGTGGCCTCCCGGACCAGGCGGCGCTGTCCCTCGATGTCGTAGAGCTCGGCGCGCACGCGGGTGCCGGCGGGCAGCGCCGCGTGGTGCAGACGCGCGCGCTCGCCGGCGGGATTGGGATAGAGCAGCCATCCCTCCTCGCCGACGGCGGCCAGGGCGGCGACGGCGTGCCGGCGCTCCCAGCGCCCCTGCCGGCTCGGGCCGCCCCCAGCCAGTCCCCACTCGGCCTCGCCGCCGCCCGGCGCGCCGGCGAAGGCCGCCAGGAAGCCGTCCCGCGTGGCGACGCGCACGGTGCCGCCGCCGGCCCAGACGTCCACCGGCGCCGCGGCGGCCAGGGAGCGCGGCGTGCCCAGGACGGGCCGCGCCTCGCTGTCCACCACCAGCAGGTGCCCCGTGTCGGCGACGAAGATCAGCTCGCCCGCCCCGTCGCCGGTCAGGTCCGCGGCGAGGAGCGGCGAGCCCAGGGCGAAGGGCGGATCGGCGTAGAAGATCTCCGCCAGGCGCAGGGGCCAGCCGGCGAAGGGCTCGCCGGTGAGGGCCGAGACGCGATGGATCCTGTCCGCGGCGCCCAGGAGCAGCTCCGGGCGCCCGTCGGCATCCAGGTCGGCCACGGCGGGCGCCTGGACCAGCGGGCCGCCGCCGGGTCCCGCGGGCAGCAGCCAGTAGTAACCGGCCGGCCCGGGCCGGGCCACGCGGCCGGCGCCGTCGATCCAGAAGAGCTCGTCGGCGCCATCGGCGTCGGTGTCCAGAGCCCGCAGCCAGACATGGCCCGCGGCGCCGTCGGGCGCGAGGAGCGTATCGGCCCAGGCGGCGCCGGCCTCGTCGATGCGCGCCGGATCGAAACGCAGGACGCGATCGCCGGCCGCCACGCAGATCCGCTGCGCGCCGCCCGCCAGCGTCTGCAGCACCGGTGCCGAGTGGATCGTGTCGCCGCCGGCCGGGAAGACGAGGGCGGCGAGGTCCGCGGCGGGCCGGTGATCGTCGGGTGTCCTCAGGTTCCAGGCGTTGAGGGCGCCGGCCGAGTCCAGCCAGGCCACGAAGGGACCCGCGTCGCCGAGGCCCGCCAGGGGGCCGCGCATCAGCGGCGCGGTCAGCTCGCGCGGCGCCACCCAGGGGGCGATGGTCTGGACCGCGTGGGTCTGGTCCGGGCCGAGCCAGGCGTAGACGAGGGAGTCGGTGAGAAAGCACCAGCCCTGGCGGCCGGGCAGCAGCTCCTCCACGCGCGCCGAGGAGACGATGGCGCCCGCCGCGCAGGGCAGGGGCGTCAGCGGCGTCACGCCTTCCTCGCCGTCGGCGTCGAGGCCGGCGCGCAGCCAGCAGCCGTCGGCGCTGGCGTAGGCGAGCCAGGTGAGATCCCGATCGGGATCGGCGAAGGGCATCAGGGTGCCCGGCGCCGGGCCGAAGCCGGCCAGCAGGGCCCGGTCGTCGCGGGGCAGGCCGCGGGGCAGGCCCGCCTGCGACCAGCGGAAGCCGATCACGGAATCGAAGTAGACCTCCGCCTCGGTGACGGGCAGGTAGGGGCTGGTCACGAGGCTGTCCAGGGCGAGGCCCGAGGCGCTGCCGTCGTACAGGCGCGTGTTCGGCGTGGTGGCCGGCCCCCACTCGGTGTTGTTGCCCGTGTAGAAGGGATCGCGATCGTTGCCGCGCCAGTTCCAGGAATACGGATTGCCCAGGTCCGCGCCGCCGTCGGCCTCCACCAGCGTCACGTGCCAGGCGCCCCAGAGATTGAGCTGGTTGGACGGGTAGAGAATCTCGAAGTCGCGCTCGTCCACGTGCCAGACCAGCAGCCCCGACTGCTCCAGGAAAAAGTCGTACTCGCCGCTGTTGACGGCGCTGTCCTCTTCGCCCTCCGCGGCGGCGGCCATGAACTGGAAGACGCCCGTCGCGTCGTCCCGCTTGAGGAAGCGCTCCTTGTCGGGCGGCAGCTCCTGGAGCAGCTCCTGGCGGTTCTCCAGGAGGAAGTACTCGCGGTCGCTCAGGTCCAGGCGCAGGGCCTTCACGCCCGCGGCGGGGAGGTTGGCGGCCGTGAGCTCGGCGCGGTGCGCGCCGCCGCCGGGCCGCAGCAGGCTGCCGTCGGATTCGCGCACCCAGCCGAGCAGCATGCGGTGCCAGATGGACAGGCTGGCCGGCAGGGCGCCCATGACGTAGAGCGGATCCTCCCCCTCGGGCTGCAGGCCGTAGAGGATCTGGTGGCCGCTGTCCATGAGGTCCCAGTAGCCCACCACCGGCCAGTTGGACCAGCTGTCGTAGGTGTCCATGAGCCCCAGCAGGTGTCCGAACTCGTGGGCGACGACGGCGTTGAGTGCGCCGTAGATGGGGAAGCCGGGGTCCAGGTCCTGGCTCGTGGTCTCGGGCACCAGCAGCAGGTGCCAGAGGTCGGTCAGGCCGCCGTCCACCGGGTGGGGCGCTCCGAAGTCGATGGTGAAGCTGGGCAGGTCGTTGGGGCTGTCGGCGTAGATGTCGCTCTGGTAGTCGCTGCCCGCGTGGAAGATCAGGACGTAGTCGTAGTCGGCGAAGCGCGGTCCGTCGGGCTGGGCCTGCAGGGCGGCGTCGATGCTGTCCAGGGCCGTGCGGATGAAGGTCTCGAGGATCGCCACCGTCCAGTACTCGGATTCATAGGCCTCGGGACCGAAGTCGGCGGGATCGGACAGGAGGAAGGGCTCGACGCCGGGGCCCGGGAAGACGTCTCCCTCCACGACGAGCTGCCCGCAGCTCATCACGCGGTAGAACTCGCCCAGGGCGCGCAGGTGAGCGGCGAAGTAGGCGTGATCGTGGGGCGGCGGATCGACGCGTGTCATCCAGGCCGGCAGGGTGTCGGCCGGCGCCATGAAGCGGCCGTCGGGCGGCACCGTGGTCTTGCCCGGCTCGCGGTTGGTGCGGAAGGCCAGGCGCAGGACCATGACGCGCACGGTGTCGGCGCCGGCGCGAGCCGGAGCCGCCGCGTCCACACGCGGCAGGGGACGCCCCTGGCGCAGCGGCGCCGTCAGACCGTCCACCGTCAGCTGGCGCTCCCGGCGGGCGGTGAGGTCGCCGGCCGCCCGCTCGCCGGCCGGCGGCTTGACGGGGCGCCAGGCGCCGGCGCCCGCGGGGCCAGCGGCAGCCAGCAGCAAGCCGGCCGCCAGCGCGGCCAGGAGCGATCGCTGCACGCGCTGCTCACGAGGCATGACGACGGACTCCCTCCTGTTTGCCGGCAGGGGGCGGATCCTTGTGGGCTAGAAGTGCATCTCGAAGGAGAAGCGGTGGACCCGGTCGAGGTCTTCGTACTGCGGGATGCTCGCGTAGTCGAAGTAGAAGTCCCGGCCGCCCAGGTTCACATGGAAGCCGCCGCCGAAGGTCCAGTCTTCGATGTAGCCGTCGGGATCGTAGACGTAGCCCAGGCGCAGGGCCATCAGGTTCATGTACTGGAACTCCACGCCGCCGCCGGCCGTGAAGGGCCCGCCGGAAACCACCATCTGGTTGACGTCGATGTTGACGATGCCCGCGCCGTAATCGCCCTCGTAGAAGGAGTAGACGGCGCCCACCTTGAGGTGGCGCGGCATGGGATCGCTCTGCTCCTCGTTGATGAAGCTGATGTTGGGACCCCAGTTGGTGGCGGCGGCGCCCAGGCTCAGCCGGCCGAAGCGGCGCAGGATGCCCAGATCCACGGCCACCGAGGAGCCGGCGCCCTCGCCGGCGCCGGGATCGTGCACGGCATGGGCCGGCGCCAGGTCGACGCGCACGTACTTGATGCTGACGCCCACGGCGGTGTGGTCGTCCAGCTGGAGGCCGTAGCTGAGGACCGGCGCGAACTCGTAGGAGCTGAAGTAGCCCTCCACGTCGGGGCTGTCCGAGGTGATGGGGCTCTCGCCGTAGTTGAGGAAGATGAAGCTGATGCCGTAGGTGCCCACCCCCTCGAGGTGGTGCGCCCAGCCGAGGTACTCGTAGTAGATGTCGTCGATGTCGAAACCAGCCAGGAGCTTGCTGTGCATCAGGCCCAGGGTCTTGCCGCGCATGAAGCCCAGCCCGGCGGGATTCCACCAGGCGGCGGTGGCGTCATCGGCCAGCGCCACCGAGGCCTCGCCCAGGCCGTTGGCGCGGGCGCCGGGCGGGATCTGGAGGCACTGGGCGCCCGCGACGCTCGCCGCGGCCGGCATGGCCCCCGTCAGTAGCAGCAGTCCGGCCAGCAGGATCGCAGCGGGGCGTATCGAGGTCCGGCTCATCGGTTTCATCCTCCGAAAGTCTTGATTCTCGGCAATATAGGCCCTCATGGGGGGCCGGTCAAGATCACTCCCTCATCCTCACGATGGCTCCCGTCTCCTCGCGCTTGCGGGCCCCGCCGTCGCCCAGAGCGGCCGTGACGCGGTAGAGATAGGTGCCGTTCGCCACTTCATCCCCGGCCTCGTCGCGGCCGTCCCACTCCAGGGCGAAACGGCCGGCGGCGGGGCAGTCCAGGGCCAGGCGCCGCAGGCGCCGGCCGGACAGGGTGAACAGCAGGCACTCGACGCGGGCCGGAGCCGTCACGTCGAAGGTGATCAGACAGCGCCCGGCGAAGGGATTGGGAAAGGGCTGCACGGCCATGAGGTCGGCCCGCCCCTCCTCGTAGATCGCCACGCGCAGCGTGTCGCGACCCACGTTGCCCAGGTTGTCGGCGACGGAAGCCACCAGGGTGTTGTCGCCCTCCGGCAGCCCGACCGGCAAAGTCGTCCGCACCTCGCCGGCCGTGGCGCTGCCCCAGTCGTACTCGAACTGGTCCGTCAGGTTCTCCACCTCCCCGGCCTCGACGTACTCCAGGAAGATGGCATTGTGCGCGCTGTTGCCGACGAGGTTGACGCCCGTCGCCGATTCCACGTGCAAGACGAGTTCCATTCCTGGCGTCGCGTGCGTGGCGCCGCCGGCCAGGCGCAGGCGCACCGCCGGCGGCGTATCGTCGCCGGGCAGGGTTCCCGTGGCGACCGGCAGGGAGTCGCAGCACCCCACGGCCTCCTCGCCGTCGCCCGCCGCGAAGGCCCGGATGCGCCCGTAGGGCCCCAGGGCCGAGTCGGGCAGGCCGGGCACGAAGAGCGGCGGCGAGGCGAAGGCGCCCTCGCTCACCTGCAGGCGGCCGCGGAAGATCTCGGGGCCGAGCAGGTGGTAGTCTTGGTGGTTCCAGGTGTAGCCCGTGTACCAGTCGTGCCCGCTGGTGTCCGCCGATGCCCGGACGCTGAGCCAGAGCTCGCCGTCGAAGTCGGTGGCCGTCGCCCCCTCGCGCAGCACGCGGCCGGCCAACTGGACCATGTCCCCCACACGCAGAGTATCCGGCACCGCGTCGAAGGCGATGGCCAGGTCGGCCGCCGCCGGGTCCAGCATCGGATCGCCCAGCAGCGCGTAGCGCTCGTTCTGGTGGCCCTCATCGCCGCCATAGTAGGCCTGCGTGTCCACCTTGGCCAGCAGCAGGCTCGCCCCCAGGGGCGTGCGCGGGGCCATCAGGCGGCCCGGGAAGAGGTGCCGCAGGAAGAAGCGGTTGAGCAGGTTGTTGAAGCCGGCCCCGGAGACCGCCGTGGAGGCCACGGTGCCGATGGCCCCGGCGCCGTCGAGGTCCAGCATGGTTTCGGTCATGCTGACATTGTCGGGATCGTCGTACTCGCCGACGTTGCAGCTCGCCGAAACGAAGACGAAGCGGCGCAGCTCGTTGGCCAGGGAAAAGAGGCTGGACGTGAGCAGGAGCTGCTCGTCGGCCAGGGTGTCGTTGCCGCCGTGGCCCACGTAGTTGAACAGGAGCACGCCCTCGTTCAGGGCCGTGAAGAGGCGCTGCTGAGCCCGGGTCTTGAACCCGGCGTAGTCGCAGTCGTACTCGCAGAGGTAGATCTTCTCGATGTCCAGCGCCGGCGGCATCTCGCCCGCCACGCGCTCGGCCTGGCTCGTGTGGTTGATGCCGTCGGGATGGTCCTCCTGGCAGTGGAAGAAGTAGTCGTCCGCGGCCAGCACGACGCGGTTCTGCCAGGGATCGGCCGGATGCGCGCTCTCGTAGCCGATGACGGCGTCCACCATGCGGGCGGCCGACTCCTGGTCCGCCGCCGGCAGGCGGCCGGCGGCCACGTCGGGGACGGCATGATCGGTCTCGTCGTCGGCCAGGTCCAGGCTGCAGACGTAATCGTCGGTGGTGTAGAACTCGTTGTAGTAGAGTAGCTCGGTCCGGAAGCGGTCGCTCAGCGCCGGCACCAGGCTGTTGGTGCCGTCCCCCAGGGTTTCCCGATTCAGATGGTTGCGGTAGTCGCTGTCGGCGTCCCCCAGCAGGAGGACGGCCTCCAGGCGGCTGCCGTCCGCGTCGTAGCGGTACTTGAGGAAGTTGCGCAGGGCCGCCACGTCCTGCATGCCGCCGCCGAAGTTGGCCCAGACGTCGCTGGTGGTCACCACTTCCACCTCGGCCGCCGGCTGGCCGGGGTAGTGGTCCGCGCGCCAGGCAGCGTAGCGCTGCGCGTCGGCGAGGAAGCCGTCGAAGGCCACCACGATCAGGTGCGGCGCGCCGTCGTCGTTGCGCAGGGTCGCCGGCTGGAACCGACGCACCGCCAGGGGCGCCTTGAATCCCAGGCCGGGATTGGCTCGGGGATCGACGACGATCAGGTGCCGCCGCGATGGCGTGTCGAGGCGGAAGGCGAGGCTGTCGCCGGCCCAGGCGCCGCCGACCAGGCGCCGGGGCGCGGCGGGATCGGTGACGTCCCAGACATCGGGCCGGTGCGCGAAGCCGCTGGCGCGCAGCTCGGCCGACGTGCCGTCATCGGGCACGTAGAGGTCCAGCGCCCGCGAGAAGCGCGTGCGCGGGCGGGTCTCGTAGTAGACCTCGTACCAGAGCAGGTACCCGCTGTCGTCGCCCAGGTCCTTGGGCAGGGAGAGATGGAAGGTGCACAGCTCGCGCCCCTCCATGTCGGCCGGGAGGCTGCGGCTGCCCTCCAGGATCGCCTGCGCGGTGTAGCCGAAGGTCTCGTCGAAGAAGAGATGCCCGGCGTCGACGGCGTCCAGGTAGCCCAGGACGTGGTGCTGGACGCTGGTGTCCATGTCAAAGCCCACGCGGAGCCGGAAGGGCCGGTCCGCCGCCGGCCAGAGCATGGCGAAGGTGTCCTGGAACAGCACGGGCACGTCGTTGTGGTTGAAGTGGTACCAGCCCCAGCCGTCCTCGTGCAGGTAGCGGGCCGAGTAGATCTGGTTCTGCTCGCGCCGCAGGCGCACCGGCAGGCTCTCCAACACGGGGTCCAGTCCCGTGGGCGCCGCGCCGACACTGTCCACGCGGGCGCCGGGCGCGCCGCCCCAGGTCAGCCAGTAGCTGGCCCAGGGCGAGTAGGGATGGCGGAAGTGATCCTCTGAGGCGGCGCTCGGGTCGCGTTCCGTGGCGAAGCCCCAGGCGCCGGTCAGGTAGCAGCGCAGCTCGGTGTCGGGGCCGAAGCTGTCACCGCCCAGGACCTGCAGGGGAATCTCGGTGAGGGTCCAGCCGCGCTCCCAGGAGCCGCCGCCGCCCACGCGGAAAGGCTGCTCGCGGCCGTGGGTGCCCAGCAGGCGGAAGGTCGTCGCGCCCGCGGGCACGCCCCAGCCGGAGAGCGTCTCGTAGTCCAGCGCGTAGAGGCCGCTCGCCTCCACGTCGACCCGCAGCCAGCGGCCGCTGCCGTCGAAGAGCTCGTCGGCGCGGGCGCCGCGCACGCGTCGCGGCGGCGCGGGCGCCGCCCTCCGCGCCTCGCCGGGATTGACGAGGGCGGCCGCGAGCAGGGCGTCGCCGGCCGCGGCGTCCCCCGGCGCGGGGGCGGCGTCGAAGGCGAGGCGCAGGGCCGCCTCGCGCCAGGGGCGGCTCCCCGGCGCGAAGGCCACGCGCCCGATGCGGACGCGGCGGAAGAGGGCGGGCGCCGACAGGCGCACCAGCCCGGTCGGATCGGCCTCGCGGCCGTCCAGGCTCAGGCCGGCCAGGCGCCAGCCGCCCGCCGGCGGCAGGGCCACCGTGAAGCTCAGGCTGTCGGACGCGGCGCCGGCCGTGACGTGCAGCACGGCCTCGCGGCCGCCGCGCTCCCAGCGGACGGCGGCCGGACCCGCCGCGGACGGGCCAGCGAACGCCGCCAAGCCGGCCAGGGCCAGGGCCGCCAGCCTCTGCGCGCCGCGCCTACGCATCCGCGTCGCCTGCTGCTTCCAGGCTCGTTCCGCTCTCGGGCAGGAGGTCCGGCACGCCCTCGCGTAAGAGCCAGGCCCGGCGGCAGGCGGGGCACACCAGACGCGGCGCTTGCCGCTCCCGCTCCAGGGGGCCGTGGCAGAGGGGGCAGGCCAGCAGGGCCAGCAGTTTCTCGTCCAGGTCCATCAAGGCTCCTCGCGGCGTGGCCCCCGCCGGCCGGCCGGTCGCAGGGCCGCACGGCGGCATCGGGCGCACGCTCGGGTCGCGTTCGCATGGATTGACAGGGAAAGACGTGGCGGCCTCGGAGGGCCCTCCCCCCAGGGGAGGGGGAGTTCACTGACTGGGTTACGAAGGATACCGCCTTCCGGCCCTGAAATCAAGACGGCGCTGTCCCACCCGCGGTGCGCGCCGATGCCGGGCCGGGCCGGCATCAGGGCGCGGCCTCCTCGCGCCAGGTGCCCATGCGGGCATACTTCTCGAGGCGCCGCTCCACCAGGACGCCGGGCGGCTGGGCCCGCAGGGCGGCCAGCTCCTCGATCAGGACGCGCCGCAGCTCGGTGGCCATGGCCTCCACGTTCCGGTGGGCGCCGCCCAGGGGTTCGCTGACGATGCGATCGATGACGCCCTGCCGGGCCAGATCCTCGCTGGTCAGGCGCAGGGCCTCGGCCGCCTCCGCCTTCTTGGCGGCGTCCTTCCAGAGGATGGAGGCGCAGCCCTCGGGGCTGATGACGGCGTAGACGGCGTGCTCCAGCATGAGGACGCGGTCGCCCACGGCCAGGGCCAGGGCGCCGCCGCTCCCTCCCTCGCCGGTGATGACGGCGATGACGGGCACGGGCAGGCGGGCCATCTCGCGCAGGTTGCGGGCGATCGCCTCGGCCTGGCCCCGCTCCTCGGCGCCCACGCCGGGGTAGGCCCCCGGCGTGTCGACGAGGGTGATGATGGGCCGGCCGAAGCGCGCCGCCGTCTCCATGAGGCGCAGGGCCTTGCGGTAGCCCTCGGGGTGCGGCATGCCGAAGTTGCGCGCGATGTTGTCCCGGGTCTCGCGGCCCTTCTGATGGCCGATGACCATCACCGGCTCCCCGTCCAGGCGGGCCAGGCCGCCGACGATGGCCGGGTCATCGCGGTAGAGGCGGTCGCCGTGGAGTTCCGTCCAGTCGGTGAAGACGCGCTCCACGTAGTCGAGGGTGTAGGGGCGGGCCGGATGGCGGGCCAGCATTACGCGCTGCCAGCGGCTGAGGTTGCCGTAGACCTTGCGGCGCAGATCCTCGGCCTTGGACTCCAGGCGGCGCAGCTCGTCGCGGACCTGGAGATCCTGGCCGTCGGCGAGGGCCCGCAGATCCTCGATGTGGCTCTCCAGCTCCACCAGCGGCTTTTCGAAGTCCAGATAGGGTCCCGGCACGCGCTCCCCCTAGAAGCTGCCCTGATAGGATACCAGGAACTGCCGGTCCACGGTGGAATCGCCGGCGTAATTCCCCAGCAGGTCGCGGAAGAAGAACTTGAACTGCACGCTTTCCTGGACGTTCCAGCGCAGGCCGAGGTCCAGCCAGCCCAGGCCGTCGCCGTAGATGTCGGGATCCTCGTCCTCGTTGTCGTCCAGGCCCAGGGCGTAGTCCACGAGCAGGGCGAACTGCCGGTCGAAGTCCACCTCCAGGCCGAAGAAGGCGTCGGGGCTGTCCTCGTCCTCGGTCTCGAGGGAATAGTTGATGCCGACCGTCGTGGCGACGTCGGTGCCCATGGGACCGTACCAGCTCCGCGTGCCGGCGAGGTAGAAGCCCTTGCTCTTGCGCTCGTAGCGCTCGCGGCTCTCGTCCCAGGCGCCGTAGCCCTGGTTGTCGAAGCCGATGGCCAGGGCCGGCCAGCCCATCTCCTCCACGAGGAGGAAGCGCGCCGTCAGGCCCGTGCGCTCGTAGGAATCGACGTCGTCGCGGCCGAGCAGGTTGAGCAGGCCCCAGGAGACCCCCACCGCGAGGCGATCCTTGATGCCCACCTCGGCGCGGGACACCACCGAGCCGCCGGCCATCATGCGACAGCCGAGCCGGTAGTTGCCGTGGCGCAGGACGGCCGCCGCCGGGCTGTCCACCAGGTAGTCGCTCTCGATGCCGCCGCCGAAGTCCGTGGCGAGGCCAAGGTCGCCGTAGTCGTAGGCGGTCTCCTCCCCGGCGGCGCGGGCGGGCAGGGCGAAAGCGAGAAGCAGCAGGACGCTCAGGATCGCGCGTCGCATGGGATCTTCCTTTCCCCCGGCCTCACGGGAGGAAGCGCTCGGGCCGGGACAGCTTCTGCGGCAGGTAGGTGTCGATGACGTAGTTCAGGCCGTGCTTGGCGAGGGCCTGCTGCTCGGCGCGCACCCCCATCTTGATCATGGTCTCCAGGGCGCGCTGCCACTGCTTGTAATGGCCGATGAAGGGGTCGTTCTTGAGGGCGTCCTTGGCCCGCTTGACGTCAACCTCCTTGAGGGGATGGGTGGGCAGGTCGTAGTCCGTGACGTCCTGGGGCGTGATGCCCAGAAAGCGCGCCTGCGGCACGCAGAAGTACTCGTTGAGGTGGGCGGCGTTGCCGCTGCCCACCTTCAGCGTGCGGTAGATGTTGGTGATGCCGTAGGGATCGCCGTCCACGAAGACATAGACGGGCAGCTTCTTCTCGTCGGCCAGGCGCCGGATGAAGCGCCGGCAGGCGCGCGTGGGCACGCCGCCCATGCTGACGAGGATGCAGTCGGCCGTCTTCCAGTAGTTGTGCTTGACCAGGCGCTGGAACATGCCCGCCGTCTCGATGGCGAGGATGAAGGCCGCCTCCGTCTCGAACTCCAGGTGCTCGACGCTGATGGGGACGGAGTAGGCGCCGCTGCCGAACTTCGTGCAGTCGATGCGCAGCCGGCGGCCGCTGTCGGGATCCCGGTCCACCACCACCAGGCGGCCGGCCACGTCCCCGCCCTTCTCCTCGGGAATGAAGCCGAGCTGCTCGCGGTTCACGGCGAAGAGGGCCTCGACGTCGTCCATGACGGCATCGCTCTCGGGTTGTTCGCGGAAGCGCGCGTCGCCCCAGTTCTTGGAGACGTAGTAGGCCTCCCGCTTGGTGGCGATGTCGTCGCTCTCCACCAGCGCCTTGGACAGGGCCATCATGCGCAGCGTCTGGGCGAAGGTCTTCACCGTGCCCACGGTGAGCGTGCGCTCCTTGGTGCCGCGCTTCATGGTGAAGTGGCCCTTGGCCGGGTCGTAGCGGACGTTGGCCAGGCTGCGTACGGGGAAGCGCAGGCTGGGCTTGCCGCCGCCGACGACCCCGCGCTCCACCTGGCGGGCCTGGTCGCGGATCTTCCGGACGACGTTGCGGCGGGGCACGGCTGCCTCCTAGAACTTGCGGCTGCGCTCGAGGGTGTCGGTCAGGGTCGCGATGATCTGCTGCTCGCGCTTCTCGCTGAGACCGAGGATCTCGCGCAGGGCCGCGCCGATGTGAGGGATGTAGCTGGCGATGTAGTCGTGCTTCTTGGCGGCCTCGACCTCGCGCTTGCCCCGGCGGATGTGCCGCCCCAGGCGCCGGCCGCAGTCCTGCAGGGCCAGCTTGATCTCCTTGAGGATCTCGGGGTAGGCCGCCACGGCCTCCTTGCTCTCGCTGGTGAAGGGCACCCAGGCGCTGGCGATGTGCACCAGGACGACCAGGGGCCCCGCGGGCAGGGCGCCCTTGGCCTGGCCGAGGCCGTAGCTCTTCCAGCCCGTGCCGAGCACGGCCTTGGTCATGGCGCAGGCCCCCTGCTGGTACTGCAGGGGGACGCGGTTGGCGAAGCGGTGCAGGACGGCCAGGTCGTCGCCGGCCATGCCCGCCACGCCCCAGGCCAGGGCCGCCTCCACCAGGAAGGGATTGCCGCGGTAGACCGCGGGCCGGCGGCTCACGGCGGCGAAGAAGTCGGCCGCCACCACCTTGCGCAATCCCGCCTCCAGCTCCTCGGCGCCGATGGGCGAGAGGCAGTTGGTGGGCGGGTTCATGATCTTCGTCTTGGTGATGCCGGCCAGGAGCTGCTCGGCCTGGTCCCGCTTGAGCTGGCGCGGCCTCGCCGACGGCGACAGCATGGCCTTGGCGAGGATCTCGTCGGCCACCCGGGGGCCCACGCGGCTGAACTCGTCCTGGAGGAAGCCGCGCAGGTTGCGGCTGCGGCTCTCGTGCGCCAGGGCGAGCAGGGCGCCCAGCTCGACGCCGTAGGGGTGCGGCTTGATGGCCCGCGCCTCGGCGGGCAGCTCCTCGACGACGCGGGGATAGCGGACCTCGTCGCCGCCGGGATCCACATAGGTCAGCTCCAGGTGCGGATTGGCGATGGCCGTCTGCGCGAGGTAGTCGTCGATGCTGCGCTTGCCCCGCTTGTGGATGGCCTCCAGCTCGATCTCCACGCGGGTGCCGTGCTCGACGGGCCAGTCCACCTCGCGCTCGTCGGTGACGATGGGCTCGTTCTTGCGCGTGTTGATCTTCACCTCGAAGCGCCGGGCCGCGGCCCGCGATCCCGTGCGGCTGGTGACGACGACGGGCTTGCCGGTGGTGAGCTGACCGTACATGCCGGCGGCGCTGATGCCGATGCCCTGCTGGCCCCGGCTCTGCTTGAGGGTGTGGAACTTGGAGCCGTACAGGAGCTTGCCGAAGATCTTGGGGATCTGGGTGCGGACGATGCCCGGCCCGTTGTCCTCGATGACGGCCTTGTAGCGGTTCTCGGCGATCTGGCGCGCCTCGACGCGGATCACCGGCAGCACGCCGGCGTCCTCGCAGGCGTCGAGGCTGTTGTCCACGGCCTCCTTGACCGTGGTCAGCAGGGCCTTGGTGGGATTGTCGAAGCCCAGCAGGTGGCGGTTCTTCGTGAAGAACTCGCTGATGGATATCTCGCGCTGCTCGCGCGCGAGCTGCTCGGCGCTCTGCCCGTTGCGCTTCTTCGGGCGCCGCGGGGCCGCCGCCTCGCCGGCACCCGGCTCCGCGGCCGCGGATACGGCCGCGTCCGCGGTCGGCTCCGGGGCCGCCCTCCCGGCCTTCCTCGCGGCCTTCCCCGCAGTTTTCCCCTTAACCTTCTCCGCAGCCTGCTTCGCGTCTTTCTTCGCGGCCGTCTTCCTGGCGGGCTTCTTGACCGCGGTCTTCTTCCCCCTGCTGGCGGCGCCCGCCGCCCGCGCGCCCGCCTTGCGCGGGCCGGCCAGGACCGTCTCGGCCTGCGCGCCCCCGCCCGCCGGCGCCGCGTCCTGCGGCGCCTCGCCGGGGGCGAACAGCTCGAGGGTCCCCTCAGGAAAAACGCTCTCTCTCACCCGTTTCGCTGCCATGCTCGATGCCTCGCCAAGCGGCCCGGCGCCCCATCGCACCGGGCCCGGCGCAGTCTAGGAAGGGTCACCGGATCCGTAAAGTGAAAGTTGGACGTTGCCGCGCAAGGGATTGGACGTCCTCCCGGCCGTTGACGCGTTCCGGCGACGCTGCTAGGAATGATGGCGAGCCCCGGCCGCCACTCCCACCCGCGAGGTCGCCATGAAAAAGGACCGCGAGGACGTCGTCGTCATCGAACGCGAGCGCATTTTCAAGAACCTCGTGGACAAGTGGGGCCAGGAGCCGAAGTGCCCCTTCTGCGGCGGCGGACCCTGGGCCGTGGGCGACCGCGTGTTCCGCGTCTCCGAGTTCCGCGACGGCACCGCGGACGACCCCGCCCTGGCCATCCCCCTGGTGCCCGTGGCCTGCCGCAACTGCGGCGCTACCTTCTTCCTGAACTACAGCATGATCGTGGAGCTGACGCGGGAGAAGGGCAAGGATCCCGCGGCCGAGCCGGGCAGCGGCCCCCACTAGCCGGCCCCGCGGCGACGGCGCTTCCGGCTCCGACCGGGATCCCGCCTGGCGCCGGGCCTAGAAGGGTGCGGCGGCCCCGCGGCGCCGTCCGCCCGCGCCGCCGCGGCCGTTGCGCCCGTTGCCGCCGTTGCCGCGCCAGCCGCCCTGGCGGACGGGCTCCATGGGCCGGGGCGTCAGGCGGCAGCTGAGCCGCTCGCGGTGGGCGCGAAGGAAGTCCGCCAGCCAGGCGCCGGTCTCCACCTTGAGGCCGCGGGCGCGCAGCACCACGGGCTTGCCCTCGGCGTCGGGCAGGTGGAAGAAGACCTCCCGGCTCCCCGGGTGCGCCCGCAGCTCCCGCTCCAGGTCGGCCAGCCACCGGGGCTGGAAGCCCGGCGCCAGGTGTAGGTGCACGTCGCGCGGCCACGCGGCCAGGGCCTCATCGAGGGTGAAGACGCGATCCAGGAGCAGCTTGGCCTCGCCGCTCTCCATGAGGTTGGTGCGCCCCTCGAGGGCCACGATGGCGTCCACCTGCAGGCGGGCCTGGCAGTCGCCGTAGACCGAGCTGAAGGCGATGACCTCGTAGCTGCCCAGGTAGTCCTCGACGGTGAGGAAAGCCATCGTCCGGTCCTTGCTGTCGATCTTCCGCTTGAGGGCGGTGACGATGCCCACCGTGCGCGCCTCGCTGCGGTCGGGCAGCTCCCTGAGGCTGGCGGCGTTGGCCACGGGCAGGGCCAGCACCGTCTCGCGCAGGTCGTCCAGGGGATGGCCGCTGACGAAGAAGCCGAGCATCTCCTTCTCCCGGGCCAGCTTCTCCTTGCGGTCCCAGTCGGGCAGCGGGGCCACGGCCTTGCGCACCTGGCGCTGCTCGTCATCGCCCAGGGCGTCGAGCAGGCTGAACTGGCCCGCCGCCCGCTCGCGCTGGCGGCCCTGCGCCGAGGCCAGGGCCTCGTCCAGGGCGGCGAGCAGGCTGGGCCGGTTGGGGCCGAGCGAATCCATGGCCCCCGCGCAGACGAGGCTCTCGAGCACCTTCCGGTTGACGCGGGTCAGGTCGATGGACTCGCAGAAGTGGTAGAGGTCCTCGAAGGAGTCCGCCGCCTCGCGCGCCCGCAGGATCTCCTCGATGGCCCCGAGCCCCACGTTCTTCACGGCGCCCAGGCCGAAGAGGATCCGCCCGCCGTCCACGCGGAAGTCCGAGTGGCTCCGCTGCACGTCGGGCGGCACCACCTCGATGCTGTGGTCGCGGCACTCGTTCATGAAGACCACGATGCGGTCCGTGTTGCCCATCTCGCTGGTCATGCAGGCCGCCAGGTACTCGGCCGGATGGTGCGCCTTGAGCCAGGCCGTGCGCATGGAGAGCACGGCGTAGGCCGCCGAGTGGCTCTTGTTGAAGCCGTAGCCGGCGAAGTAGGCCAGCAGGTCGAAGACCTCGCCGGCCTTGGCCGCGTCGTAGCCCTTGGCCTGCGCGCCCGCCAGGAAGACCTCGCGCTGCTTGGCCATCTCCTCGGGCTTCTTCTTGCCCATGGCGCGGCGCAGCAGGTCCGCCTGGCCCAGATCGAAGCCGGCCAGGACGGAGGCCACCTGCATCACCTGCTCCTGGTAGACGACCGCGCCGTAGGTCTCCGCGAGGTAGGGCACCAGGTCGGGGTGGGCGTAGTCGATGCGCTTGCGCCCCTGCTTGCGGTCGATGAAGTCGTCCACCATGCCGCTGCCGATGGGCCCGGGCCGGAACAGCGCGTTGGTGGCGACGATGTCGCTGAACTCCGTGGGCTGGAGACGGCGCAGGATGTCGCGCATGCCCGCCGACTCGAGCTGGAAGGTGCCCACGGTGTCGGCGCGGCGCAGCAGCGCGAAGGTCGCGGGATCGTCCAGCGGGATGTCCTCGGCGCGCAGGTGCTCCGCCTCCGGCCGGCCGGCGTTGACGAAATCCAGGGCGTCCTCGATGACGGTCAGCGTGCGCAGGCCCAGGAAGTCCATCTTGAGCAGGCCGATCTTCTCGCACATGACCATGTCGTACTGGGTCGTCACCTCGCCCTTGTTGTTGACGTAGAGCGGCAGGTGCTCGATGAGGGGCGCCGGCGTGATGAGTACGCCCGCCGCGTGGGTGCTGGCATGGCGGGTCAGCCCCTCCAACGTGCGGCTGTAGCGGAGGAGCCGGTCGTAGGGCCAGGGCTCGGAGCGTCCGGCCAGGTCCGCCAGCTCGGGATTGAGCGCGAGGGCCTTGTCCAGGGTCATGCCCAGCGTCTCGGGCACCATCTTGGCGATGCGGTCCACCTCGCCGAAGGGCAGGCGCAGCACGCGCCCCACGTCGCGGATCACGGCCCGCGCCTTCATGGTGCCGAAGGTGATGATCTGGCAGACGTTGTCCTTGCCGTACTTCTCCGTGACGTACTCGATGACCTCGCCGCGGCGTACGTAATCGAAGTCGATGTCGATGTCCGGCATGGACACGCGCGCCGGATTGAGGAAGCGTTCGAACAGGAGCCCGTGCTCGAGCGGGTCCAGGTCCGTGATGCCCAGGCTGTAGCAGACCAGGCTGCCGGCCGCCGAGCCGCGTCCCGGCCCCACGGCGATGCCCCGCTCCCGCGCCGCCTGGATGAAGTCCCGCGTGATGAGGAAGTAGCCCGCGTAGCCCATCTGCGCGATGACGCCCAGCTCGTAGTCCAGGCGCGCGGTCCGCTCGGCACAGGGCGCGCCGCAGCGGCGCGCGAGGCCCTCCTCAGCCAGGCGCCGCAGGTAGGTGTCGGGCGCATCGAAGCCCGCGGGCAGGGGGAAGCGCGGCAGGGCCAGCTCGCCGAGGGGGATCTCGAGGTCGCAGGCCGCGGCGATCTTCAGCGTGTTGTCCAGGGCCGCGGGATAGTCGGCGAAGCGCTCGGCCATCTCCTCGCCGGACTTGAAGTAGAGCTCGGTGCTCTCGACGCGGAAGCCGCCCTCGTCCTCCAGGTCCCGCCCCGTGTTGATGCAGAGCAGGACCTCGTGGGCCTCGTGGTCGCCCTTGTCCAGGTAGTGGCAGTCGTTGGTGGCCACCAGGGGGATGCCCGTCTCGCGGCTGATGCGCGCGGCCCCCTCGCGCACCCGCTCCTCCTCGGGGATGCCGTGGTCCTGGATCTCCAGGTAGTAGTTGCCGTCGCCGAAGATGTCCCGCAGCTCCAGGGCGCTGGCCCGGGCCTCGTCGTAGTTGCCGCTCGCCAGCAGGCGGTTCACCTCGCCCGACATGCAGGCGCCCAGGGCGACGAGGCCCGCGTGGTGCGCGCGCAGCAGCTCGCGGTCCAGGCGGGGCTTGTAGTAGAAGCCTTCCAGGTAGGCCAGGCTCGAGAGCTTGACCAGGTTGCGGTAGCCCTCGTAGTTCCGGCAGAGCAGGACCAGGTGGTGGATCTCCGTGCCGCGGCCGGTGCCGCGCTCCTTGCGGTCGCCCCGCGTGGTGTAGGCCTCCATGCCGACGATGGGCCGGATACCGGCCTTGCGGCAGGCCAGGTAGAAGCGGATGGCGCCGAAGAGGTTGCCATGGTCGGTCAGCGCCAGGGCCGGCATGCCGTACTCCGCCGCCCGGGCCACCATCCGCTTGATGGGGATGGCGCCGTCCAGGAGGCTGTAGTCGCTGTGGGTGTGCAGGTGGACGAAGGGGCGGCTCATGGCTTCCTCGCGCGCGATTGGCGCCACTCTACTCCAGCCCCCGCGCGCCGGCAAGACCGGAGGCCCGATCCCGGCGGGGCCGCGCGTCTCCGGGCCCCGGCGAACGGGCCGGTCCCGCCGGGGCGGCGGCGCCCCGTGCGCCCCTTTGCCGTTGCAGGCGCCGGCGCGCTGTGTTAACTTGTGCATTCCCAGCAACCTGGGCGCCCCACCGGGCGCCTTTGCCTTGCATCCCCCGAGCGACGCGTCCCCGGCAGGAGAGGGAGGACCGGTCCATGTTGAGTCAGATGCGGGAAGGCCAGTTCATCAAGACCATTCTGTGGATCGTGGTCGTCGCCTTCGTGGCGACCATGGTCTTCGTCTGGGGCGCCGACCTCGAGGGCCTGGACTGTAGCGCCGAGCGGGCGCCCCAGGGCCAGCGCTGGATCGCCAAGGTCGGCGACCAGGGCCTGAGCATCCGCGAGTTCGACCAGCGCTACCGCCAGGGTCGCAGCCAGGCGGCCCAGAACCGCCGGCCGGGCCAGGTCATCACCGAGGACGAGGACATCCGCCTCATGGACCAGGTCTTCGACCAGATGGTCAACGAGGCCCTGTTCAATGCGGAGGTCGCCCGCCTGGGCCTGCTGCCCAGCGACGAGGAGATCGGCGACGTCCTCCTCTACGACCCGCCGGAGATGCTGAGGCGCCAGTTCACCAGCGAGAACGGCGAGTTCAACCGCGCCGCCTACAACCTGGCCCTCAACAATCCCAACATCGACTGGACTCCCTTCGAGGAATGGGTGCGGCTCAACCTGCCCTTCGAGCGCCTGCAGCAGCTCGTCGCCGCCGCGGTGCACGTGGGCGAGGGCGACCTGCGCCAGGAGTTCGAGCGGCGCTTCGCCAAGGCGCAGGTGCTCTACGCCGGCCGGTCCTGGCGGGACATGGCGCTGGCCGAGGAGGACCCCGGCGAGGAGGCCCTGCGCGCCCACTACGAGGCCAACCTCGACCGCTACGAGCAGGGCGAGAGCTGGCGGATCGCCGTCGTCACCCTGTCGCGGGATCCCAGCCCCGACGACGTGGCCTACGTCACGAGCCGCATGCAGGGCATCCGCAACCAGATCCTCGCCGGCACCCCCTTCGCCGACATGGCGCGCGACTATTCCCAGGACATGAGCAACGCCGAGCAGGGCGGCGACCTGGGCTGGTTCGGCCGCGGACGCATGGTGCCGGATTTCGAGGAGGCGGCCTTCGCCCTGGCGGTGGGCGAGGTCAGCGAGCCCGTGCGCACGCCGTTCGGGCTGCACCTGATCAAGAAGGAGGACGAGCGCGAGGAGGCCGGGGCCGTCGAGATCAACGCCCGCCACATCCTGCTCCTGGTGGAGCCCAGCTACGCGACCCTGGACAGCGTGGCGTCCCTCGCCGACTCCCTGCTCAACCGCGCCGAGGCTCTCGGCGACCTGAAGGCCGCCGCCGCCAGCCTCGGCCTGACGGCCGCGGAGCCGGCGCCCTTCAGCGAGAGCGCGTCGATCGAGGGTCTGGGCTTCAACAGCGCCATCAAGGCGCGCGTGCAGCACATGGAGCCCGGCCAGGTGAGCCGCCGCTTCAGCGGACGCGAGGCCGACTACATCATCCAGCTGCTGGAAACGCTGCCGGGCGGACCGGCCGACTTCACCGACGTGCGCGACCGCGTCCTGGCCGACTGGCAGCAGGCCGCGAAGAAGGGCCTGGCCCGCAAGGCGGCCCAGGCCCTGCGCGACCGCTACGACCGGGGCGGCATCAGCCTGCGCGCGGCCGCCGAGGAGCTGGGCCTGGCACCCCAGGAGACCGGGCTCTTCACGCGCACCGAGTACCTGCCCGGCATCGGCGGCGAGGGCGCCTTCCAGACCGTGGCCTTCCTGCTCAACCGAGGCGACGTCTCCCAGGTCGTCGAGACGCCCCAGGGCGCCTACGTCCTCGAGGTGCTGGACAAGCGCCAGGCCGACACGGCCGAGTACCCCGCGGAGCGGGACAACCTGCTCCGCCGGCTGCAGGGCAGCGCCCAGCAGATCTGGTTCGAGCACTGGCTGGAGAGTCTCAAGGCGAAGACGGGCGTGCAGGACTGGCGCGACCGCTACTACCGCTGATCACGCGGCGCCCCGTCGGGGGGCACCGCGCTCCCGTCCCCATCGGCAGGCCCGGCGCCCGGCGCCGGGCCTTCTTCGTCGCCCTCGCCGGCGGTCGCGGCGCCGCCGGCGGCGGGCGCCGCCTCCTCGTCGCCGGCGGGCGCTGCCGCGTGGGCCTCGCGGTAGGCGAGCTCCGCGGCCTCGGCGGCGCGGCGGTCGGCCTCGCCGCCGGGCGGCGGTTCCTCGATGCTGCGGCTCAGCTCGCGCTGCAGCTCGCGGTTTGCGTCCTGGATGCGCGCGCTCAGACGGCCCAGGCCGCGCGCGAACTCCGGGACCTTCCGCGGCCCGAAGATGACGAGGGCGACGGCCAGGACCAGCAGGACCTCCCAGCCGCCCACGCCGGCGAATGCCGGGCAGGTCACCATGACCACTTGAGGAACTGGACCATCACGAAGATGCCGAGGATGGCCATCAGGTTGAACTTGATCCCGATGCCGAAGGTGACGCTGAGCACCAGCAGGTTGAGCGTGATCGGCGCCAGCTCGAAGCTCTTGGCGTAGGTGATCACGTCGCGGGGGATGCCCTCGGGCAGCACCATGCCCAGGATGTCGCCGACGATGGTGCCCACGGCGATCCCCAGGAGGATCGTGAAAAAGATGGCGCGGAAGGATTTCCTGTGACTTGGCATGTCTCCTCCTCGCGGCGTCAGGACTCGGGCCACCGGTAATCGCGCCAATCATGCCCCAGAAGCAGCGTCGCGTCCACCATCAGATCCTCGCGGCGCTGCAGGATCACAGGCACCCCGCCCAGGCGCCGCGCCAGGTCCTGGACGGCGGCGGCGCGACGCGTGTCGCGCACCACGAGCAGGGTCTCGGGGAAGGGCCAGGGCGGCGCGTTGCCCCGGTCCAGGGCGTCCACGTCCCAGGCCCGCAGCTTCTCGCCCGTCTCGAAGGCGAGCTTGGCGACGCCGGTGCCGTTGAGGATCTGCAGGCGCAGACGCGCCTCCGGCTCCTTCGCCGGCTCGGCCGCGACCGGGCCGGCGGTCGCGCCGTCGCCGGACGGGGCGTCGTCGCCCGGCGCCGCGGACTCGGCGCGGGAGGCCGGGGCCTCGCGTCCGCCGCCGCCCGCCGCCAGCCAAGCCGGGGCTTGCAGGCCGCGCAGGGCGTCGCCGTAGCGCAGCAGCAGGCTGAAGGCCAGCAGGCCCAGGAAGGCCGCCAGCAGGACGCCGCCGAGGACGCGGCTACTCCCGGTCCGTTTCCGGTTCACGATCCATGGCCTCCAGGCAGCGGCGCAGCCGGGTGAAGGAGTCGTTCAGGGCCTCGGGCAGGACGCGCGTGTTGCCGATGGCGCTCATGAAGTTGGTGTCCCCCACCCAGCGGGGCACCAGGTGGACGTGCAGGTGACCGGGAATGCCCGCGCCGCCGGCGGCGCCGAAGTTGACGCCGATGTTCATGCCGTCGGGTCCGTAGGCGCTCTGCAGGAGCCGCTCCAGGCGGGCCAGCAGGGGGCCCAGCTCGGCCCGGGCCTCCCGGGAAAGCTGGCAGAGCCAGGCCGCGTGCTCGCGCGCCACCAGGAGCAGGTGCCCGTTGGTGTAGGGAAAGGCGTTGAGGGTCACGTACCAGTGGTCGGTGCGCAGCAGGATCTCGCCCTCGCCGCCCTCGTCCGCCAGGCGGCAGAAGACGCAGCCCTCCTCCCGCTCGCCGCCGATGACGTACTTGCCCCGCCAGGGCGAGCAGAGGTACTCCATCAGGTCCTTCCTTCCGTCACGCGCCGCTCCATGGACGCGAGCTGGGCGCGGTCGTTGACGCCGGCGATCTCCACGGGATCCCCGCAGAGCCGCGCCGCCACCACCTCGCCGGCCTCTCGCAGGATGGCCAGCGTGTCGGTGAGGTAGTACTCGGCCTGGTCGTTGTCCGCGCGCAGCTCGCGGAGGGCGGCCAGCAGGGCGTCCACACGGAAGCAGTAGATGCCCGAGTTGACCTCGCGCACGGCGCGCTCGGCCGCGCTGGCGTCGCGGTGCTCGCGGATGGCCGCGACGTTCCCCGCCGCGTCGCGCAGGATGCGCCCGTAGCCCGCGGGATCGTCCAGCTCGGCCGTGAGGACCGTGGCCGCCGCGCCCCGCGCGCGGTGATGGTCCACCAGCGCGCGCAGGGTCTCCGCCCGGATCAGGGGCACGTCCCCGGCCAGGATCACCACCTCGCCGCCGCGGCCCTCCAGCGCGGGGGCCGCCATCTGCACGGCGTGGCCGGTGCCCAGCTGCTCGGCCTGGAGGACGAAGCGCAGGCCCGCCTCGTCGGCCAGCGCCTCCCGCACGCTCTCGGCCTGGTGGCCCACCACCAGGATGACGGGGTCCAGCCCCGCCGCGCGGGCGGCGGCGATGACCCAGCGCACCAGCTCCCGGCCCGCCAGGACGTGCATGACCTTGGGCCGGTCGCTCTTCATGCGCGTCCCCTTGCCCGCGGCCAGGATGACGGCGGCGCAGGCGCCGCCGGGATCAGAAGAGCAGGGCGTCATGGACCGCCTCCCCCGCGACGCGATGGACCTGGTTGTCGATGAGGCGCGCGCGGCCCAGGCGGGCGGCGCCGGCCATGAGCAGCAGGCCGTCGCCGACGGCGGCCGGCGGCGCCAGGGTCTCCGGGTCGACGACCGCGAAGTACTCGGTGGTCAGGCCGGCCGCGGCCGCCAGGACCTCCCGCCCGGCCGCGGCCAGACGCTCCGGGTCGCGCTCGCCGCTCCGCAGGGCCGCGCCCGCGGCCGCCAGGGCCCGGCTGAGCGCCGTGGCCTCGCGGCGCTCGGTCGGCGACAGGTAGGCGTTGCGGCTGCTGAGGGCCAGCCCGTCCGGCTCGCGCACCGTGGGCCCCAGGCGAACCTCGACGGGAAAGCGCAGGGCCTCGGTCATGCGCCGCACCATGAGCGCCTGCTGCGCGTCCTTCTGGCCGAACCAGGCCGCGTCGGGCAGCACGGCGTTGAAGAGCCGCGCCACCACGGTGAGCACACCGTCGAAGTGCCCCGGCCGGCGGGCGGCGCAGAGGCGGTCCTGCCCCCAGGCCAGCTTCACCGTCACGTCGTCGCCCCCGCCCCCGCCGCGGGGGTAGAGTTCCCGCGCCTCGGGAACGAAGGCGACATCGCAGCCGACCGCGGCCAGGGCCGCCAGATCGGCCGCCAGCGTGCGCGGGTAGGCCGCGTAATCCTCGTCGGGGCCGAACTGGGTGGGATTGACGAAGATCGACGCCACCACGCGCTCGCACCTGGCCCGGGCCAGGCGCAGCAGGGACAGGTGCCCCTCGTGCAGGTTGCCCATGGTGGGCACGAGGCCCACGCGCTCGCCCGCCGCGCGCACGCGGCGGCTGAAGGCCTGCATCTCGGCGACGGCACCGATGCGGACGGGCGCGCTCACGCGTCCCCCCGCTGGCCGCGGCGGTCCCGCTCGCCCTGCGGCTCGAAGCGGTGCTCGGCGGCGGGGAAGACGCCCTCGCGCACCTCGCGGCAGTAGGTCGCCACGGCCGCGGTCACCTGCGCGCCGAGGTCCGCGTAGCGCTTGACGAAGGTGAAGTCGCCCCCGCCCAGGCCCAGCATGTCGTGCAGGACGAGGATCTGCCCGTCGCAGTGCTCACCGGCGCCGATGCCGATGGTGGGCACGGGGACGGCGGCGGTGATGGTGCGCGCCAGGGTCCAGGGGATGCCCTCGAGCACGATGCCGAAGACGCCCGCCTCCACCAGGGCGCCGGCGTCCTCGCGCAAGCGCTCGGCCGCGTCAGCCTCGCGCCCCTGGACGCGGTAGCCCCCCAGGGCCAGATGGCTCTGGGGCGTCAGCCCCAGGTGCCCCAGGACGGGGATCCCGGCCTCGACGATCCGCCGCGCGGCCGGCGCCGTGCGGCGCCCGCCCTCCAGCTTGACGGCCTCGGCGCGGGCCTCCTTCACGAAGCGGCCGGCGTTGGCCAGGGCCTGCTCGGGGCTGACCTGGTAGCTGAGGAAGGGCATGTCGGCCACCACCAGGGCGCGGCGCACGCCGCGCGCGACGGCGGCCGTGAGCACGAGCATCTCCGCCATGCTCACGGGCAGCGTCGAGTCGTAGCCGAGCACCACGTTGGCGGCGCTGTCGCCCACCAGGATCAGGTCCACGCCGGCCGCGTCCAGCAGGCGGGCCGTGGGATGGTCGTAGGCGGTCAGGGCGGCGATCTTCTCGCCGCGCTCCTTCATGGCCCGCAGGCAGCGGATCGTGACCTTCTTGTCGGACACGGCTCAGGCCTCCCAGCTTGGCACGTAGTAGCGGGTGCCCGTGAAGGGCGCCAGGACGCGCCGGACCAGGTCGTCCAGGTGTTCGGGTCGCCGGACGAAATCCATGCGGTCCGTGTTGACCACGAGCAGGGGCGAGCCCTGGTAGTGGAAGAAGAAGTGGTTGTAAGCTTCGGTCAGGGTCTCCAGGTAGGAGGGCTTCAGGTCCCGCTCCATGGGCCGGCCGCGGCGGCCGATGCGCTCCAGCAGCGTCTCCAGGGAGGCCTGCAGGTAGATGACCAGGTCCGGCGTCGGCACCCGCGGCGCCAGGGCGCCGGCCACCAGATCGTAGAGGGCCAGCTCCTCGTCGCCCAGGGTGATGTTGGCGAAGATGCGATCCTTCGCGAAGTGGTAGTCGCTGACCAGCAGGCGCTGGAACAGCTCGCCCTGCAGGAGCTCGGTCTGCTGGCGAAAGCGCGACAGGAGGAAGAAGATCTGGGTCTGGAAGGCGTAGCGCGCCGGGTCGGCGTAGAAGTGCTTGAGGAAGGGATTCTCCTCCACCTCCTCCAGGCTCAGGCGGGCCCCCAGGCGCTCGGCCAGCAGGCGGGCGAGGCTCGTCTTGCCGACGCCGATGACGCCCTCGACGACGATGTAGCCGGGCTGTCCGGGTTCAGGCATCCTCGCGCCACCAGTCCTTCCCGCCGGCCAGCCGCACCGCCGTCTGACCCGGCTCCAGGGCCGCCAGCATCTCGCGCACGCTGAGGCGGCTCTCGGGGTGCCGCCACTCGGGCCGCAGCTCGACCAGGGGGGCCAGGACGAAGCGGCGCCGCGCCAGCCCGGGGTGCGGCAGGTTCAGGGCCGGGCCGCGCCGGCGCCCGGCGCCGTGCCAGAGCAGGTCCAGGTCCAGGGTGCGCGGGCGGCGGTGGCCGTTCGGCTCCCGGCCGGCCTCGCGCTCCAGATCCTGGCAGGCCGCGAGCAGGTCCTCGGGCGACAGGGCGCTGGTGCCCACGGCACAGGCGTTGAGGTAGGCCGCCTGGGCGCCGGCCACCTCCACGGGATCGGTTTCCCAGAGGCCGCTCACCTCGAGTTCCCACAGCAGACCGCGATCCGCCAGACGGCGCAGAGCGCGGGCCAGGTGCCCGCGGCGGTCACCCAGGTTGCTGCCCAGGGACAGGGCCACCTCGCTGCCGCTCATGCCTCCCTCCCGCGCTCCAGGACCACCTCCACCTCGCGGCAGGTGTTGGGGAAGGGCAGGTTCATCTTGCGCAGGGAGACGGTGACGCGCTCGACGCGCGGGAAGCGGTGCAGCAAGCCCTCGATGACGGCGGCGGCCAGGTGCTCCAGGAGCTGGCAGCGCGCCCCGCCGGCGAGCTGCTGGGCGGCCACGTAGACCTCCTCGTAGCTCACCGTGTCGGCCAGGTGGTCGCTGGCGGCCGCCTCGGACAGGTCCACGGCCAGGTCCAGGTCCATCAGGAGCCTCTGGCCCACCTGCTGCTCCGGCCCCGCCACGCCATAGTAGCCGTAGACGATGATGTCCTTCAGCCGGATGTAGTCCATGCTGTGGCTCCCCGCGCGGGCGGACGTCGCCCGCGATCGCCAGAGACTAGGAAGGCCCCCCCGACCTGTCAAGGCGGGCTTGCGCGGTGCCGACGCTCCCCGGCCGGCGCCGCGCCGCGCGGTCCGCCGCTGCCGGCCGTAAAAAAGCCCCGGCGGCGCGAAGCCACCGGGGCTGGAATCAAACGCGACGCCGGTGGCGCGCGCCTAGTACATTCCGCCCATGCCGCCGCCGGCGGGCATGGCGGACGCCTTCTCGTCCTCGGGCTTGTCGGCCACGATGACCTCGGTGGTGAGGATCAGGCTGGCGATGCTCGCGGCGTTCTGCAGGGCCGTCCGGGCGACCTTGGCCGGGTCGATGATGCCCGCCTTCATCATGTCCTCGAACTTGCCCGTGGCCGCGTTGAAGCCCATGGCGCCGGTCTCGCCCCTCAGGCGCTGCGCCACCACGGAGCCCTCCCAGCCGCTGTTCTCGGCGATCTGGCGGACGGGCGCCTCGAGGATCTTGCGAATGATGTTGACGCCCACCTGCTCCTCCTCGTCCAGGCCGGTCAGCTTGTCGAGGGCGGGGATGGCGCGCAGGAAGACGACGCCGCCGCCGGGGATCACGCCCTCCTCCACCGCCGCACGGGTGGCGTTGAGGGCGTCCTCGACGCGCATCTTCTTCTCCTTCATCTCGGTCTCGGTGGCCGCGCCCACGGTGATCACCGCGACGCCGCCGGCCAGCTTGGCCATGCGCTCCTGCAGCTTCTCGCGGTCGTAGTCGCTGGTGGTGTCCTCGATCTGCTTCTTGATCTGGGAGACGCGGGCCTCCACGTCCTTCACGTTGCCGGCGCCCTCGACGATGGTGGTGTTCTCCTTGTCGATGGTGACGCGCTTGGCGCGGCCCAGATCCTCGATCGTGGCGCTCTCCAGCTTGCGGCCGGCCTCCTCGGCGATGACGGTGGCGCCGGTGAGGATGGCGATGTCCTGCAGCATGGCCTTGCGGCGGTCGCCAAAGCCCGGCGCCTTGACGGCGCAGACGTTCAGGGTGCCGCGCAGCTTGTTGACCACCAGGGTGGCCAGGGCCTCGCCCTCCACGTCCTCGGCGATGATGATGAGCGGCCGTCCGGTCTGGGCGATCTTCTCCAGCGCGGGCAGCAGGTCCTTCATGCTGCTGATCTTCTTGTCGTGGATCAGCAGGTAGGTGTCATCCAGGACCGCCTCCATGCGCTCGGCGTCGGTGACGAAGTAGGGGCTGATGTAGCCGCGGTCGAACTGCATGCCCTCGACGACCTCGAGCTCGGTGGTCAGGCCCTTGGCCTCCTCGACGGTGATGACGCCGTCGCGGCCCACCTTGTCCATGGCCTCGGCGATGAGGTCGCCGATCTCGCGGTCGCTGTTGGCGCTGATGGCGCCGACGTTGGCGATGTCGTCACGGCTCGAGACCTTGACGCTCTGCTCCTTGATGGACGCCACGGCGGCGATCACGGCCCGCTCGATGCCCTTCTTGAGGTACATGGGATTGACGCCGGCCGTGACGTTCTTCAGGCCCTCGGCGACGATGGCCTGGGCGAAGAGGGTCGCCGTGGTGGTGCCGTCGCCCGCCACGTCGTTGGTCTTGGTGGCCACCTCCTTGACGAGCTGGGCGCCCATGTTCTCGTAGGGATCCTCCAGCTCGATCTCCTTGGCGATGGTCACGCCGTCGTTGGTGACGGTCGGGCTGCCGTACTTCTTGTCGAGGATGACATTGCGGCCGCGAGGGCCGAGGGTGATCCGCACGGCGTTGGCCAGCTTGTCCAGGCCGGTCTTGAGGGCGTCCCGCGCGGCGATGTCGAACTCGATCTGCTTGGCCATGGTTCTCTCCTTCTGGTCTGGGTCCCGCCCGGCGGGCGGGAGCGATCGTTGGCCCGCGCGGGGCTAGAGGATGGCGAGCACGTCGCTCTCGCGCAGGATGATGTACTTGTCGTCGTCGATGGTCACCTCGGACCCGGAGTACTTGCCGTAGAGCACCATGTCGCCGGCCTTGACCTCCATGGGGAGGCGTTCGCCGTCGTCGGTGAGGCGGCCCGGGCCGATGGCCATGACCTCGCCCTTCTGGGGCTTCTCCTTGGCCGTGTCGGGGATGATGATCCCGCCCTTCTTCATCTCATCCTCTTCGAAGGCCTTGACCAGGATGCGGTCGGACAGGGGCTTGATGTCCATGCTCCCAACCTCCTTGACCTGCTTCTTTGGCAGTCCGCGACAGACCCGGAAGGGTCGCCTAAGTTTAGAAGTGATTGTATTTGAATGTGTTTGGCAATTGCCGTGTGTGTTTGCTAGCCAGACAGGCGGCAATATAGAGAAGCCGGAAAGGCAATGCAAGAGGAAAAGGCCATCAAGCATCCCGATCTCGAACGGCCGGCAGCGGCAGGCTGGGTTCCGGCTCGAAGCGGTGCCGCACGGGCGTGTGGAGGTAACTGAGGGCCGGATCCAGGCGGAAGCGGCCTGCCAGGTCGGCGCGACCGAGGTGCAGGAAGTGCTGCCGCCGCGCGGCGCCCAGGAGCAGGGCCAGCTCGGCCTCCCACTCCCAGAGACCGAGACAGACGGGGACGCGCACCACGTAGCAGCGGCCCAGGTCCTCGCCCAGGCGGGTGCGGCGGTGGTAGAAGGCATGGACGATCTTGAGTCGCCCGCGCCCCCGCGCCATCGGCACGGCCAGGCGCAGGACCAGGCGCCGCTTGCCCGCGGCGTCTCGCATGGAGCGCAGCGGCGACACCTGCTCCACGGCCAGCGTGGACAGGGGTGATGCGGGGTCGATGAGGGCCTTGAGGGTCAGTCCCCAGGCGGGAAAGCCGACCGTCTCCTTCCAGCCCAGGATCGGGAGCGACGCGGCAGCGCGTGCCATGAACGCCTCCTCGCATGTCGGTTGCGAATCCCGGGCCGCGCGCATTTCCGCTTCAGCGCGGCGCCGTGCGGCCGATATCTCTACGTGGAGGGACCGTGACGCTTCTCCCTGAGGTCCCTCCGAGAATTTGCTCCAAACTGACCTCGGCCCGGGGCCGAGGCAGGCTTCTCCCGGAATCCCGGTCGGCTGGCCGGGATTCTTTTTATCCCGGAGCCGCCGCCGGCCCGCCGCCGGGGGGCCGACGCGTCAGTTCCGGAGCCGGCCCGCGCCCGCCTCGACCAGGGCCCTCAGCCCCAGCAGGGTCCAGTCGGGCTCCAGGCGCGGCGCCGTCCCCCGCCAGCGGGCGGCCAGGTCGGGGGCCAGTCCTCCGGTGAGGACCACGGCCTCCGCCGCGCCCAGGCGCGCCGCCAGCCCCTCGGCGGCGGCCAGCAGCCCCCATGTGGCGCCCGCGGCCAGGGCCGACGCCGTGTCGCGGCCCACGGGCTCCTCGGTCCAGCGCGGCCGGACTTCCGGAAGCCGCTCGGTCCCGCGGGCCAGGGCTCGCAGCATCATGTCCCGCCCGGGCAGGATCAGGCCGCCCCGGTAGACGCCCGCCGCGTCCAGCCAGTCGGCCGTGACGGCCGAGCCGGCGTCGATGACCAGGGCGGGCGCCAGGCCCTCGCGCCAGGCGGCCGCGGCGTTGCAGAGGCGGTCGGCGCCGAGGGTCGCGCGGCTTTCCACGGCCACCGGGAAGGGGACCTCGTCCTCGCCGGACACCTGCCGGACCGGCACGCGCCGGCTGCGCAGCCAGTCCAGCAGGGCGGGCTCGCGCGAGGGGGCGACGGAGCAGAAGGCGGCCCGCGTGCCGGGCTCGGTGAGCAGGGGCGCCAGGCGCCGGTCCCAGGCGGACGGATCGGTGCGCCCCTCCAGGGCCAGGCGCGCACGGGACGCGCCGCCCACCACGAGGAGGGCCTTGAGGCGGCTGTTGCCGATGTCCAGGCAGAGCAGGGGCGCGGTCGCGGCCAAGGGTATATCACCTCCTCGCGCCAGTGGATGGCCCAGGATACCCCATGACAGGAGCGAAATCCAGGTGCTCGGGCGTTGGTTCGCAGGGGTGCGGCGCGGGCGGATCGCGGAGCAGCTAGCCAAAAGCCTTAATGCTGGAGTTAAGAAAGTGTATGTAATACGATAACTATTCCTTGACTTGCGTAAAAGTCCTGTCTAGACTTCGAGCATGGCCATCAAGGTGAACCTCGATCTCGTCCTGGTCCAGCGCAAGATGTCGCTGACGGAGCTCTCGCAGCGCATCGGCATCTCCATCACCAACCTGTCCCTGCTCAAGACCGGCAAGGTGAAGGGGATGCGCTTCAGCACCCTGGAGGCCATCTGCCGCGAGCTGGACTGCCAGCCGGCGGACATTCTCGAGTACGTCCACGACTATGTCTGACGAGGAGCGGATCATGGACGCTGCCATCCACGCCACGAAGGGAGCCGAGGACATGAGGAAGAACCCCTACGCGCTGGGAGGCTGGATTTCCATCGCGGCCGCCGTGCTCTTCCCCATCACGATCGTGACGGCATTCCTCCAGAAGGTCATCGCCGAGGGCGTCGTCGGCTACCACGGCCCCCTGCTCGGACCCAGCGACCTGCTGGGGGTGCTGTTCACCATCCTCGCCGTCTACGCGCTCCTCGTCCTGCGTCGCTTCCTCAACGAGCGCTACCAGTACCACGGCATCGACGTGCTGATCATCCTGTCCATCGTCTGGAGCGTCCTCTTCCAGGTGGTGGGTCTGGCCAGCGAATTCCTCCTCATGATGATCTGGCCCGTGAACGAGGAGGCGCTGCGCGTCATGCAGCTGATCCTCTTCGGCATCTTCATGCTCTGCGTGGGCGTCATCGACATCCTCATCGGCGTGCGGCTGATGCAGTCCAGCCAGGGCTTCTCCCAGCTCATCAAGGTCTTCGCCGTCCTCAGCCTCATCGCCGGCATCCTGGAGGTCGCCGTGCTGCTGTCGCCCCTGGCGATGCTGCTCGTGCCCGTCAACTTCGTGATCGTGGGGCTGATCCTGCTCCGCGACGAGGCCGAGGCCGAGTTCGTCTAGGTCGCCGCGCCGCCCGACGTGCCCGGCGCGGCGCGCCACCTCCGGCGCGAGAGCTTCACGCACGAATCCCGCGGATCCCGCCCCCCGGCCCCGCAACGCGGCGCGCGGCCGGCGTGTCCGTCGTCCAGGCGGGCGGGGCCCCGCCGCCTTGTCCGTGGCATGATCTGCCGGCAGCGCATTTCGCCCCGCCGCCATCGCGCCGAAGAAAGGAAGTGCCGCGTGAGATCGCTTCGCCCCGCCGGTGGCCTGCTTGCCGTCTCCCTGCTGCTCCTGGGCGCCTGCGCCGCCACCCCCCGCCTGGACAGCGCGCGGCTGGATCCGCCCGCCTCGTCGGACCGGGGCCTGTCCGCCGCTCGAGACCGGCTCGCGCCCCTGGAGGACTGCCCCCTCTCCGTCGGCGTCGCCAATGACGACTCGATCCTCTACCTGGTCCTCGCCACGGGCAACCGCGACCTGCAAGCGCAGATCCTCCGCCAGGGCCTCATCATCTGGTTCGACCCCACGGGTGGGAAGGCGCGGACCTTCGGCGCCCAGTACCCCCTGGGCACCATGGCCGACGCCCTCGAGGATGGCGCGCTGACGCGCCGGCGCCAGCCGGAGGGCGGCGAGCAGGACGAAGCCGCCCGGCGCCAGCGGCTTGCCGAAGCCGCCGAGGCGGTGCGCGGCCGCATGCGGATCCACTTCACCGGGGAAGGTGACGCCTGGAGCCTGGCCGTCGCCGAGTGCCGCGGCGTTTCCGTGAGCTACCGCGTCGAGGCCTCGCGCCTCGTCGTCGAGATGGCGATCCCCCTTTGGACCGGCCCCGGCCGTCCCTACGCCGTCGGCGCCGGCGCGGGCGGCACGCTCGCCCTGGGCTTCCAGACGCCCGAGCTCGATCGCGAGGCCCGGCGGGAAGCCATGGGCGGTCGCGGCGGCGGCAGGGGCGTGCCGCCCGGCGGCGGGACCGGCGGTCCGCCCGGCGGCGGCAGGGGCGGTCCGCCCGGCGGCATGTCCCGCCCCGATCCCCTCGACTGGTGGATCATCGTGACGCTGGCACCGGCGGCCCCGTGACCCGTGGCCGCACCGGTCCGCGGCAGCTCTGATGCCGATGCCGGGGCGGGAACCCCCGCGGCCGCGAGCTGTAGAGGTCGGGTCGCCGCCCGCGGCGGGCGGAGCGCGCCGACTGCGCGGGATCGAGATCCCCTCGTTCCCGCACCGTGTCCGCGAAACCGGGAGCACCGATGCGACGGCGCGATCAGCAGGGCACCTGGTTCCTGGCGGCGCTGTTGTCCCTGCTGCTTCACGCCGGCGCGCTGCTGGGCGTCCGCGCCCTGCCCGCGGCGGGGCCGGCGCCGCCGCTCGATCGCGAGCCGGAGGCCCTGCGCATCGTCTTCGCGCCGGCCAGCGAGGAGCCCGCGGCCTTCACGGAGCTGCCCCCGGATCGCGCGGACGTAGCGCCGGACCGGGCTGATTTCCTGAGCAACGTGGACAGCCGCGCCCGCGATCGCGTCGCGAGCGGCGAGACGACGGCACTGCCCGCTTCGGACGGCCTCGCCGAGATCCCGCAGGTCCGCATGGACCCCGCCCGGGACGGAACCGGCGCCAGCGCTCCGGCCCACCCGGACGCCGTCGCGCCCACCGCCGCCGACGCCGATGCCGGGCAAGCGGCGGTCCTCGGCCGCCTGCCGCGGCGGGCACCCTTCGGCGAGGCGTGGCCCCGCTGGCGCCCGGATCTCGCGCTCCCGGGCGACGGCCATCCCTTCGCCGCGGCCAGCGACCTGTACCAGGAGCCGCTGGCGAACCCCGGCGGCAACGCCGACCTCGACGGCGACGTCAGCCTGAGCACGACGGCGTGGGAGTACGCCCCCTGGCTGCAGGCCTTCCGCCGCGAGGTCTACGCCAACTGGTATCCGCCCTACGCATTCCACGCGGGAGTGATCGAGGGCTGGACGCAGCTCGAGCTCGAGATCGCGCGGAACGGCGAGCTCCTGCGCTGCGATGTCCTCGGCGAGGAGGGGCACGCGTCGCTGCGCGTCGCCAGCGTGGGCGCCATGCGCGGGGCGGCGCCCTTCACGCCGCTCCCGGACGCCTTCCCCGAGAAGACCCTGATCCTGAAGATCCGGATGATCTACACCCTGCACCGCCGCTGAGCGAACGACACGACCGCGGCGAGCCAAGGAGATGCTCACCATGCTCGACCTGCTCCAGAAGACCGGCCCCCTCCTCTACCCGCTGGGACTGTGCAGCCTGCTGGCCTGCACCATCACCATCGAGCGCGTCATCGCCCTGCGGCGCGGCCGCGTCTTCCCCCGCGAGATCGTCGAGGTGGTCGAGGCCGTGCTGCCGCGGCGCGACCTGGTTCCAGCCATCGACGTGTGCCGGCGCAATCCGGGCGTCTTCGCCGACGTCATGCGCGCGGGGCTCGAGCAGGCGGGCGCGTCCTGGGAGGTCATGCGCGACACCCTCCTGGACGCGGGCCGGCAGCGGGCGCCGGTCCTCGAGCGGCGGCTCGTGTGGCTGCAGACCATCGCCCAGGCCGCGCCCCTGCTGGGCCTGCTGGGCACCGTGCTGGGCATGATCAAGATGTTCACCGCCATCTCCCTGTCCGGCCTCGGCGATCCCCACGCGCTGTCGGGCGGCATCAGCGAGGCCATGCTCACCACCGCCATCGGCCTGGCCATCGGCATCCCGACGCTGGTGGCCTACAACCTGCTCGCCGCGCGGTCCGAGTCCCTCGTCGCCGAGATCGAGGCCCGCGCCTCGCGGCTCATCCTCGACCTGCGTCCCCGGGCGCTGCGGGGACCGGCCTCATGAGCGCGCTGAGCTTCCGCGACGGACGGCGCCGCCCGCCGGTGACCCTGAACATGACGCCGCTCATCGACGTCCTGTTCCTGTTCATCATCTTCTTCATGCTCACGGGGACCTTCAAGCGCGTGGGCGAGCTCGAGCTCCAGCTGCCCGACTCCGAGACGGCGACGCCCGCCGCCGGCGAAGAGGCGGCCCATCAGCTGGATCTCGTGGCCACGGAGGACGGGCGCCTGCTCCTGGACGGGAGCGCCGTGGCCCTGCCGGGCCTCAAGGCGGCTCTCGCCGCGGCGCTCAGGGAGGATCCCGCGAGCCGGGTGATGATCAAGGCGGAGGCGGGGGTGACGCACGGGCGGGTGGTGGTGCTGCTGGATATCGTCCGGGGCGCCGGCTTCCGCGGGGCCGGCATCGGCACCTACACGAAGGCCCCGGCGGCGGCGCCCTAGCGGCCCGGCGGCGCCGCGAGGGCGGCGCTGGCGCGCGGCCTGCCGCCGCCGTTGCCGGCGCGCGTGCGGCGGGGCGGCGTCCTCATGCCGGCTCGCCGGGCGCGGGCAGGGCGACGCTCACGTCGCCGGCGGCCAGGATCTCCCGCCCCCCAGGCCCCTCCACCACCAGGGCCCCCTGCGCGGTAACGTCGTCCAGGCGCAGGCGGCGGCCGGCCTCGTCCACGCCCGTCAGGCCGGCGTGGGGCCAGGCTTCCTTCCAGGCGGCCACCACGGCGGTCGCCCGGCCGGCCTCGATCGCGTCCAGGAGCGCCTCCAGCTCCTCGAGCCAGGCCGCCAGGAGGTCGCCGCGTGAGAGCTGGAAGCCCGCCGCCTCGTCCAGGGAGGCGGCCGGCACGAGCAGCTTCGCCGGGAAGTCGCCGGGCTCCTGATGGACGTTGACGCCCATGCCCAGGCAGAGGTGGCGCCAGCGGTCGCCCTCGACGCGTCCTTCGGCCAGGACGCCCGCCACCTTGCGCCCCTCGTGCAGGACATCGTTGGGCCACTTGACCTGCAGTGTCGCGCCGAAGCCGGCGGCGGCCCGCACCAGGGCCAGGGAGGCGGCCAGCAGCGGCAGCCCCGCCTCCTGGGGCCCCCAGCCGGGCCTGAGGAGCAGCGCGAGCAGCAGGCTGGCCCCGGCCGGGCTCTCCCAGCGCCGGCCGAGCCGGCCGCGCCCCCGCCGCTGGCGCTCGGCCAGGACCAGGGTGCCGGCCGGAGCGCCGCCGGCGGCCATGGCCGTCAGGGTGTCCAGGACGCTGTCCTGCTCGGCGTAGACGTACAGGGGGAAGCCCAGCTTCCCGGTGAAGCGGGAGGACCAGTCCTTCTCCCGGTCGGTCAGGCGCTTGGCGTCGAGGCCGCTCATGACGAAATCACCTCCAGGGCCAGGTCCAAGGCGCGGGCGCTGTGGGTGACGGCGCCGAGGCTGGCGGCCTCCACGCCCGCGTAGGCCGGGTCGGCCAGGTCCTCGCCGGTCAGCCCGCCCGAGATCTCGTAGTCGGGTCCGCCGCCCCGCGCGGCCCGCAGGGCCACGGCGTCCGCCACCTGCCCGGGCGAGAAGTTGTCCAGCAGGATGCGGGTCACTCGCGGCGCCGCCGGGTGCGCCAGGACCGCCGCCAGCTCGGCCGGGTCGTCCACCTCGATGATGACGGGCAGGCCGGCGGGCAGGTCGGTCAGGCGCGCCATGACCGCGGCGATACCGCCCAGGGCTTCCTTGTGGTTGTCCTTGACCATGGCCGCGTCCCACAGGCCCAGGCGGTGGTTGCGGCCGCCTCCCATGCGCACGGCGTACTTCTCCAGGAGGCGGTAGCCGGGCGTCGTCTTGCGCGTGTCCAGGACGGCCGGCCCGCAGGAGGCCGCCACGGCCCGCGCCGTGGCCGTCGCCACGCCCGACAGGCGCTGAAGGAAGTTGAGGGCCGTCCGCTCGCCGGCGTGCAGCGCCGCGGCCGGCAGCTCCAGCTCGGCCAGCGTCTCGCCGGCGGCGAAGACCTCGCCGTCTGTCCGGCGCGCCTTCGCCGCCAGGCCCGCCGCGGCCAGGGGCCGATCGGGATCGAGCGCTTCCCCGGCCACATGGGCGGCGGCGGCCGCGAAGACGACCAGGAACAGGGGCAGGCCCGCCAGCACGCCCGGCTCGCGGGCCGTCAGGCGGGCGGCCAGGCGCCCGGGCCCGCCGCCGAACCAGCGGGCGGTGACGTCGCCGGCGCCCAGGTCCTCATCGAGGGCCAGCGCCACCAGCGGCCAGGCCGCGCGCCTCAGCTCGACGGGCCAGTCCAGCCACGGATCGCTCATGGGCGCTCCTTCCGGCGAGGCGCCGACGCCTCCGGCGCCGGCGCGTCGGCGACGGCGGCGGCGCCCTGCAGGCGCAGCTCGGACACGAGATCCCGCAGGCTGGCCGCGGCCTCGAAGCGCAGGGCCGCGGCCTCGCGGCGCATCTCCGCCTCCAGCTCCCGGATGCGCTCGGCCAGGGGCAGGTGGCCGAAGTCCCGCGCCCGCGCCAGGGCGTCCGCCTTGGCCTCCTCGCGCCGCTCGTCGGCGACGCGGGTGGCCGACTCGATCTCGTCGAGGCTCTTGCGGATGCTGCGCGGCGTGATGCCATGGGCGCGGTTGTAGTCCTCCTGGATGCGCCGGCGGCGACAGGTCTCCTCGACGGCGCCGCGGATGGCCTCCGTCTCGGCGTCGGCGTAGAGCAGCACGCGCCCGTCCACGTGGCGCGCCGCCCGCCCCGCCGTCTGGATGAGGCTGGTGTGGCTGCGCAGGAAGCCCTCGCGGTCGGCGTCGAGGACGGCCACCAGGCTCACCTCGGGCAGGTCCAGGCCCTCGCGCAGGAGGTTGATGCCCACGAGCACGTCCACCTCGCCGACGCGGAGCTGGCGCAGGATGGCCACGCGCTCCAGGGCCTTGATGTCGCTGTGCAGGTAGGCCACGCGCAGGCCGGCGGCCTGCAGGTAGTCCGTCAGCTCCTCGGCCATGCGCTTGGTGAGGGTGGTCACCAGCACGCGCTCGTCGCGCTCGGCGCGCGCGCGGCACTCGGCGAGCAGGTCGTCCACCTGGTGGCGGCTGGCGCGCACCTCGATCTCCGGATCGAGCAGGCCGGTCGGCCGGATGATCTGCTCGAAGACCTGCTTGCCGCTGCGCTCCAGCTCGAAGGCCGCCGGCGTGGCGCTGGCGTAGAGCAGGCGCGGCGCCAGGTCCATGAACTCCGCGAAGCGCAGGGGGCGGTTGTCCAGGGCGCTGGGCAGGCGGAAGCCGTGCTCGACCAGGGTCTCCTTGCGGCTGCGGTCCCCGGCGTGCATGGCGCCGATCTGGGGCAGCGTGACGTGGCTCTCGTCGATGATGACCAGGAAATCGTCGGGGAAGTAGTCCAGCAGGCACAGGGGACGCTGGCCGGGCGCGCGGCCGTCCAGGTAGCGCGAGTAGTTCTCGATGCCCTGGCAGAAGCCCATCTCGGCGAGCATCTCCAGGTCGTAGCGCGTGCGGCTCTCCAGGCGCTGGGCCTCGAGCAGCTTGTTTTCGGCGCGCAGCGCGTCGAGGCGCGTCTCCAGGTCGCGCGCGATGGCGTTGCGCGCCTCGGCCAGGCGCTCGCGCCCGGTGACGTAGTGGTGTGCCGCGAAGACGACGAGCTCCCCCAGCACCTCCTCGCCCCGCCCAGTGAGGGGATCGAAGGCCTCGATGAGCTCCACCCGGTCGCCGAAGAGCTCGATGCGGTAGGCCCGCTCCTCGTAGGCCGGGTAGACGTTGATCACGTCGCCGCGCACGCGGAAGGTGCCGCGCATGAAGTTGAGGTCGTTGCGCTGGTACTGCATGTCCACAAGCCGCCGCAGGATGCGCTGGCGGCCGGGCTCCTCGCCCACGGCCACGCGAAGGATCATGCGCTTGAACTCGTCGGGATTGCCCAGCCCGTAGATGGCGCTGACGCTGGCCACCACCACCACGTCCTCCCGCGTCAGCAGGCTGCTGGTGGCGTTCATGCGCAGCCGGTCGATCTCCTCGTTCACCGAGGCATCCTTCTCGATATAGGTGTTCGTCGCCGGCACGAAGGCCTCGGGCTGGTAGTAGTCGTAGTAGCTGATGAAGTACTCGACGGCGTTGTCCGGAAAGAAGGCGCGAAACTCGCCATAGAGCTGGGCGGCCAGGGTCTTGTTGTGGCTGATGATGAGGGTCGGCAGGTCCACGGCCGCGATGAGGGCCGCCATGGTGAAGGTCTTGCCGCTGCCCGTGACGCCCAGGAGGGTCTGGTGCTTGTGGCCTGCCAGGACGCTCTCGGTCAGGCCGCGGATCACCGCGGGCTGGTCGCCGGTGGGTTCGAAGGGCGCCTGCAGGCGGAAGCGCGTCACGTCAGGCGCCCGGCGGCGCGTCGAGACGCAGGGCCACCTGGCGCCCGCCCGCGGGGAGGGGGCGCTCCTCGCCGTTGACGCGTAGCCGGAGGTTCTGCCCCTGGGCGACCGACAGGACGACGAAGTCCTCGGCCAGGAGAACCCAGCGTTCGCCGGCGCCGGCGAAGCGGTGGGCCAGGTGGCGCCGGCCGTCCATGTTCACCTGCACCCGGCAGGGACCGGCGGCGCTCAGCTCCACGCGCAGGCGCGGCGTGCAGGGCGCCGGTGGCCCGGCGTCGCGGCGAGCGGCGGCCGCCGTGGGATCGAGAAAGACGGGCGGCCGCTCGAAGGCGGCCGGCGTCGCGGCGGCCTGTAGCGCGGCGGCCTGTGGCGCGGCGGCCTCCTCGCCGCCCGTCGCCCGGTCGCGATCCGGCGCGGCGTCCAGCGCCTCGGCGGTCGGCGGCGCGGTGGCCTGTGGCGCGCTGATCGGCTCATCGCTGATCGGCGGCGCGACGCCCGGGCCCGGCAGCCAGCCCTGCCACCAGGCCAGCAGGTAGGCCGCGACAAGGGCGATCGCCAGAATCCCCCAGAAGCGCCAGCCCGGGCGCCAGGCCTGCACCCGCGTTTCGACCACGGACTCCTCGCGCCAGACGCCGTCCGGGGGCGGCCCTTCGACGCTGCTGCCCATCTGGTCCCGGTAGGCTGCCAGCAGCGCGACGCTGTCCAGCGCCAGGTGCTCGGCGAGGATGCGCAGGTAGTTCTGGGTGTAGATGCCGCCGGGCAGCTCGGCGAAGCGGTCCTGCTCGATGCGCCGGAGCACGGACAGGGTGAGTCGCGTGTCGCGGCTCACGTCCTCGAGGTCGAGGCCGCGCGCCTCGCGGGCGAAGCGGATGGTCTCACCGATGGTCCGCTGCGGGCCCACCCCTCACTCCTACAGGTTCGCCAGGCTCTCCCTGAGCTTGGCTGCCTTGTCGGCGGTCTGGACGTGGCGCTCGCGGGCGGTGGCCACCACCGCCTCCGGCGCCTTGGCCGCGAAGCCCTTGCTGGCCAGCTTGGCCGCCAGGCCCGCGAGCTCCTTCTCCACCTTGGCCAGCTCCCGCTCCAGGCGGGCGCGTTCCTCGTCGAGATCGACGAGGCCCACCAGGGGCAGCCAGATCTCCAGCTCCTCGAGGAAGGCGCCGGCGGCCGGCTTCGGTCTCTCGGCCGCGGGCGCCTCGATGCGCACATCGGTCACCCTGGCCAGGCTGGCCAGGAAGGGTCGCGAGCGCTCCAGCGCCGCCCGCCGCGCCGCGACCGCCGTGCGGAAGATGACGGCCACCTCCCGCGCCGGCGCCAGGCCCACATCCTTGCGCAGGCCGCGGATGGCGGAGATGACCTCGGTGCGGAAGGCCAGCTCGGCCTCCACGGTCTCGTCGCGGAAGGACGCCGGCGGCGCGGGCCAGGACGCCGCGATGACGCGGTCGGCGGTGCCCGGCAGGCGCTCCCAGACGGCCTCGGTGACATAGGGCACGAAGGGATGCAGCAGGCGCAGCGTGGCGTGCAGCACGGCGGCCGCCGTCACCAGGGCCGTGCGGGCGTCCGCGGGATCCGCGCCGTGGACGCGCGGCTTGGTCATCTCCAGGTACCAGTCGCAGTACTCCTTCCAGAGGAAATCGTACAGCGCCCGCGCGGCGTCGTTGAAGCGGAATGCCTCCAGGTTCGCGTCCACCGCCGCCGCCGTCGAGGTGAGACGGCTGAGTATCCAGCGGTCCTCCTCGGCGGGCGCGCCCAGGACGCCCTCGGCCACGGGCAGCCACTCCGCGGCCAGCCAGTCGGCCAGCGGGCCCGCGGCCGTCCCCGCGCCCGCGCCCGCGGCCTCGATGCGGTCCCCGTAGCGCAGCCCGGCCGCTTCCAGGCGGCCGATGACGTAACGGCTGGCGTTCCAGAGCTTGTTGGCGAAGTTGCGCCCCATCTCCATGTGGCTCTCCTCGAACAGGTAGTCGCCACCCCAGGGCGTCAGCATGGTCATGGAGAAGCGCACGGCGTCCACGCCGTAGCGATCGAAGAGGGCGATGGGGTCGGGGCTGTTGCCCAGGCTCTTGCTCATCTTGCGGCCCTGGCTGTCGCGGATCATGCCGTGCAGGAACACGCGGCTGAAGGGCTTGTCCCCCGCGAAACGCAGGCCGGCCATGATCATGCGCGCCACCCAGAAGAAGAGGATATCGGGACCCGTGACCAGGTCGGTGCCGGGATAGTAGCGCGCCAGGTCGTCGGTCTTGTCCGGCCAGCCGAGGATGGAGAAGGGCCAGAGCCAGCTCGAGAACCAGGTGTCGAGGACGTCCTCCTCCTGCCGCCAGGCGCCGTCGTCGCCGGGGGCCTCGATGGCCGCGCGCACCTCGCCGGTCTCCACGTGCGTCCAGACGGGGATGCGGTGGCCCCACCAGAGCTGCCGGCTGATGCACCAGTCGCGGATGTTCCGCATCCAGTGCATGTAGGTCTTCTCCCAGCGCGGCGGCGTCAGGACGACGTTGGCGTCGCGCACGGCGGCGATGGCCGCGCCGGCCAGGGGCGCCATGCGGACGAACCACTGCTCGGAGAGGTAGGGCTCGATGGGCACGCCGCTGCGGTCGCCGTGTCCCACGGAGTGGGTGTAGTCCTCGATCTTCTCGATGAGGCCCAGCGCCGCCAGGCGCGCGACCACCGCGGCGCGGGCCGCGTCGCGATCCATCCCCGCGAACTCGCCGGCCCGCTCGCTCATGCGCCCGTCGGGGCCGATGACCACGACCTCCTCGAGGCCGTGGCGGCGCCCCATCTCGAAGTCGTTGGGATCGTGGGCCGGCGTCACCTTGACGAAGCCGGTGCCGAAGGCGGGGTCCACGAAGTCGTCCTCGATGATGGGCAGCTCGCGGTCCACCAGGGGCAGCACGCAGCGTCGGCCCCGGTAGGCGGCCTTGCTGAGATCGCCCGGGCTGATGGCCACCGCCGTGTCGCCCAGCATGGTCTCGGGCCGCGTGGTGGCGACGACGAGGTGCCCGTTGCCGTCGGCCATGGGGTAGCGGACGTGCCAGAGCTTGCCGGCGACCTCGCGGAACTCCACCTCCTCGTCGCTGAGGGCGGTCTGGTAGAGCGGGTCCCAGTTGACGATGTACTTGCCCTTGTAGATCAGGCCGGCCTCGTAGAGCTCGATGAAGACCTTCTGCACAGCGCGCGTCAGGCCCTCGTCGAGGGTGAAGCGCTCGCGCTCCCAGTCGCAGCTGCAGCCCAGGCGCTTGAGCTGGCCGGTGATGCGCTCGTGGTACTCGTCCTTCCAGCCCCAGGCGGCCGCCAGGAAAGCCTCGCGGCCGACGGCGTGGGGATCGCGGCCCTCCTCGCGCAGCTTCTTGGCCACGACGTTCTGCGTGGCGATGCCGGCGTGGTCGCAGCCGGGCACCCAGAGGGTCTCAACGCCCTGCAGGCGCCGCCAGCGGATGAGGATGTCCTGCAGCGTGTTGTTGAGCACGTGGCCCATGGTCAGGCTGCCGGTGACGTTGGGCGGCGGAATGGCGATGACGTAGGGCGCGCGACCCTCGGCGTCGGGACGGGGGCGGAAATAGCCGCCCTCCTCCCACGCGCTGTAGAGCCGCTCCTCGACCGCGGCCGGGTTGTAGGCTTTCTCCATGTCGGTCTCGTTCATGCTGCGGGTGGCGCCCTCCTGCGATCCCGGCCGGAGCGTCCGGAACTGCGTGGAAAGCGCCATCTTAGGAATTAACGGCGGGCCGGTCAAGCGGAGGACCTGAACGCGGGTGCTCAGCCCCCTCCGCGCAGGATGGCGAAGATGCCCACGGCGGAGGCCGCCCAGCAGTACCAGGCGAAGCGCCAAAAGCCCTCGCGGGCCAGAAGCCGCAGCAGCCAGACCAGGGAAAGCCAGCCGGCGACGAAGGCCGCCGCCGTGCCGGCCAGGACCACCGGCCAGTCCACGGCGGCCAGGGACTCGATCTTGATCAGGTCGAAGAGTGCCGCCCCCAGCAGGGCCGGCACGGCCAGCAGGAAGGCGAAGCGGGCGGCCTCGCGCCGCTCGATGCCGGCCGCCAGGCCCATGGCGATGGTGCTGCCGCTGCGGCTGATCCCCGGCAGGATGGCCAGGGCCTGCGCCAGGCCCACCAGCAGCCCGCTTCCCCAGCCCGCCTCGCCGGCGGCCCGGGGAGCCGTCCAGCGCGTGGTCAGGAGGATGAGGCCCGTCACCGCCAGGAAGACGGCGGCGGGCAGGGGACGCTCGAACAGGCCCGCGATCCACTCGTCCAGGAAGAGCCCGACGAGCACGGCGGGCACCGTGCCCAGGGCGAGGATGCCCAGCAGGCGCAGGTCGGGCGTGTCCGCGGGCAGGGGATGCCCGCCCCGGCCCAGGGTGCGCAGGGGCGCGACCACGAGGCGCGCCAGATCCCGCCGGTAGTGCAGGACGATGGCCAGCAACGTGCCGAAGTGGGTCATCACAACGAAGAAGCGGTAGGGATCCCCCGCGTGCCCGCTGGCTCCCAGCCAGGCGCCGAAGAGGGTGAGGTGCCCGCTGGAGCTGATGGGCAGGAACTCGGTGATGCCCTGGATGATGCCCAGGAGGATGCTGTCCCAGAGACTCATGGCACGCTCGCGAGGGTGGTCAGCGCACGGTGGCCCGGGCGGCGGCCACCCGGTGCCCCAGCTCGTCGGCGCGCTGGTAGGCCTGCTGGGCCAGTTCTGGCTGCCCCAGCTTGTCGTAGACGATGCCCAGGTAGTAGTGGCTGCGCCCGTCGTCGGGGGTCAGCTCCAGCACCTTGCGAAAGAAGGGCAACGCCTTGTCGTACTCGTTCATGTTCACGTGGCACAGGCCGAGGTAGTACTGGACGCGGGCGTCTTCGGGAAAGACGCGCTCGGCCCGCCGGAAGGCCTGGAGAGCGCGCCGGTGGGCGCCGAGCCGGGAGTGGCTGACGGCCATGTAGAAGAGGGCCTCGCCGTGCTGGGGCTGCTGGCACAGCACGCGGTCGAACTCGGCGATGGCCTCGGCGTAGCGCGCGCCGTTGTAGCAGGCGACGCCCAGGCTCATGCGGGCCTCGATGCTGTCCGGAGCCAGGTCCAGGGTCTTGCGGAAGAGCTGGACGGCCAGCTCCACCTCCCCCATCTCGCCGTAGAGTGCGCCGAGGTTGAGGTGTCCCTCGGCGTTGGTGGGATCGAGCTGGATGGCGCGCTTGAAGTACTGGATGGCCTGCTCGGTCTCGCCGCGCCGGTCCAGCGCGTAGCCGAGGTTCGTGCAGGCCTTGCCCAGGCGGGGCTCCAGGGCCAGGGCCTCGCGGAAGGCCGCCTCGGCCTCCGCGTAGCGCTCCTCGCGCAGCAGGGTGCAGCCCAGCTGGTACTGGCTCTCGGCGCGGTCCCCGGCGCAGGTCAGGGCCAGGCGATGCAGCTCGTGGGCCTGCTCGAAGCGGCCGGCCAGGGAGTGCAGGCGGGCGGCCTGGTTCAGCGGCGCGGCCGCGTCGGGCTCGCGGCGCATCCAGGCCTCGGCCAGGCTCAGGCCGCGCTCGAAGAGCTGGGCCCGATAGCTGGCCTCGATGAGATCGGTGTAGGTCTCGGTGGGCAGCTCCAGGGGATCGGGCAGCTCCTCGATGAGAGCGGCCACCTCCTCGCGGGCCCCTGCGGCCAGGCGCTCGTCGAGCCAGCGGCCCAGGGCCTCCTTGCTGGCGCCGTTCTCGCTCAGGAAGCGGTTGAGCAGCAATCGGCGCTGGCTGCGCTTCTGGAGCCGGCGATACCAGGACCATGGGCTCATGCGGCCTCCTCCCGAGGGCGTTCGGCGGCAGGATAGGCGGGGCCCCGAAAAACGGTCAAGGACTATTCAGGAGACGAAACGCGGGTCTCAGTCGGCGTCGGCGGGCGTCGTTTCCGCTTCCTCCGGAAGGGTCGCAGCGGGGTTGTCGCGCAGGTACCAGGGCTGGTCCCAGGCCCGCCACGTCCAGCCGTAGGGACTGGCGGCACCGAGTTGCTGGTACTCGAGACGAAGGGTGACGTGCTCGCTGGGCCGCCAGGTGAGGGACGCCTCGGGCAGGGTGAAGCTGGCCGGACCCTCCCGGCCGGACAACTGCGCGCCGGGCGTGAAGGCGAGACCGAAGCGCGCGCGGAAGGTGAGCCCGGGCGCCAGGACGCTGCGCAGCTCCTGGAGCAGGAAGCCCTGGCTGGCGCTCGCGCCGCCGGACCAGGCCGCGCTGTAGGCCAGCGTCGTCGGACCCCACTCGAGACGCTCCAGGTTCAGGCCAGGCGTGGCTGCGATGGGATCCAGGGGCTTGGCGAAGGGATGCGGCGCATCGGCCGCCGCGGCCGCCGCGGCGAGGAGGAGGCCCGTGGCGAGGCACAGGGCGCGTCGGAATGTCATGCGAGGAGCTCCTTGACCTTGCGCTTCAGGGGATCGAGGTCCGCCGACTTGACGACGTAGGCTTCAGCGAGCCAGGAGGAGAAGTCCTCCTTGTAGCTGCTGTACGCGCTGCAGATGACCACCGGCAGGTCGCGCTGCGATGCCATGATCGTGCGCAGGTAGCTTAGTCCGTCCGGGCCGCCGAGGCGGATGTCGAGGATGAGCAGGTCCGGCCGCCGCTCGGTGATGGCGCGGTCGGCCTCCTCGATAGTGGCCACCGCCTCGACCTCGTAGCCCTCGTCCTCGAACTCCCGCGCGTAGAGCTCGCGGATGTTGGCTTCGTCGTCGAGGATGAGGAGTCGCTTGGGCATTGCCTTTCCTTTACTGCGGAAGGTAGTCCAGGGTTCCGCAGCCTGTCAAGAAAGGCTCACTCCGCCCGGAGCAGCTCCGGCTCGCGCGCGCCCTCGACGGGCGACAGCTCCTTCTCCTCGCTGATGAGCAGGCGCAGGCGCAGCTCGCCCGACTCGAGCAGGCGCCGCGGGAGGCGCACCTGGATCTCAGGCATCTGGCCCGTCGGCGACAGCAGGAGCTTGGCCTCCACCATGGTCGGCGTGTCGCTGGCGTCGCTGCTGGGCGGCAGCGATTCGGCCAGGCCCGGCTCCTCGTCGCCCGGCGCGGGATCCAGCGGCGCGGCCGCCTCCGCGGGCGGCGCCGCAACGGGTGCGTCGGCGGCCGGCGGCGCGTCCATGGCCGCGGGCGGCACCGGGGGCGCGGCAGCGCCGGGAGCGGCCGGCGCGGTCGGCCCGGCCGCGGCGGAAACGTCCGGCGGGAACGACTCGCCCGTGGCCGCGGGCGCGGGCGACTGGGCGGGAGCGTCCGGCGCCGGCAGCGGAGCCGGCGGCGCTTCTTCGACCACGAGGACCCCATCGAGGGGCGGCGCGCCGCTGTCCATGCCCGTCGCGTCCAGCTTGTAGCCGGGCAGGGCTTGCTCGGACGCCGGCGCAGGCTCCGGATCCTCGCCGATCATGGGCAGATCCACCACCAGGGGCTCCGGCAGGTCGTCCAGGTCCACCTCGGCGAGCCCGCTGCCGGGCAGTGGCGCCGGGGCGTCGTCCTGGGCGCCCGCGGGCGGCGCCGGCGGCATCGCCTGGGCCGGCGCGCTGTCGGTGGCGGGCGACTCGGTGGCCGGCTGCGGCGCCGGCACGGGCGCCTCGGCGCCGGGGATCTCCTGCGTGGCCCGCTCCCGGGCACGCAGCCCCAGCTCCTCCTCGATCTGCTTCTCGAGCAGGGGCCGCAGCAGGCCCGCCACGCCGCGCAGGGTCTCGTGGACGCCCTCGCCGCGCGTGGCCACGGACTCGAACCAGGAGATGCCGCCGGGATTCAGGGCGGTCTCGAGCTCCTCGATGGTCGCGACGTCCGGCAGGTCGCGCTTGTTGTACTGGAGGACCCAGGGCAGCTCGTCCAGCTTGAGCCCCATGTCGTCGAGGTTCTGCCTCAGGTTCTCCAGGCTCTCGATGTTCTCGTCCATCTTGTCGCGCTGGCTGTCGGCGACGAAGACGAGGGCGTCGACGCCCTTGAGGACGAGGCGCCGCGTGGCGTTGTAGTAGACCTGGCCCGGCACCGTGTACAGGAGGATCCGCACCTGGAAGTCGTGGATCGGATCCGCGTTCATGGGCAGCAGGTCGAAGAAGAGGGTGCGGTCCGTGCGCGTCTTCATGGAGATCATCTTGCCGCGCCGGTCCTCGGCGACCTCCTTGAACAGCGCCTCCAGGTTGGTCGTCTTGCCGCAGAGACCCGGGCCGTAATAGACCACCTTGGCGCTGATTTCCTGTCCCGCTCGGTTGATGAGTGCCACGCTTGTCCCCTTGTTGTTGAATTCTGCACGTCTCTCTGGCGGAATGAGAAACGGCCCGCCTGCCGAGGACGCCGCGCGCCGCGACGGGAAAGCGCGGGCCCGTTCGCGACAGCGCGGAGCGGGAAATGCAAGAAGCGTGTCTCTCGGGAGAGGCATTACGCTCGGCCGAAACCCGCCGGCGGACCCGCGCGTCGCCTCGCGAGACGGCCTGGAATTTGCAGATTACGGCCGCGATACGAGGGGCCGCGCCGACGGCCGGCGGCCGCGGTCCACCCATCCCGCTACGAGGAGCGAGCATGGCGGATACGCGCAATGTCCTGGCGGACATGTTCGACCGATTCCTGGGCATCGAGGTCACGGCGGACATCCAGGAGAAGCTGGTATCCATCGTCGACAAGGTGGAGGCCAGCATCCGGGACGACATGGATCTGGGCACCGTCCAGGGCCAGAACACCCTGCGCATGCTGCTGGCCACGCTGGTGGCCTACGGCTGGGGTATCGGCATGCATCCCTTCCACAATCCCCCACGCGACAAGAGCGGCCGCATCCTCGAGGTGCGGGCCAGCAAGGACATCCTCGTCCCCGTGGAGGACCTGCAGTCGATCCGCTACCTGAAGAAGGACAAGTACGGCCGCGTGCGGAAGGCGCTCTTCGAGCCGGACCAGAACGCCCGCGTGCGCAGCCAGATCGACGGCCTGCTCGCCGAGATCGCCGTCAACAAGTGGCAGGAAGAGGAAAGCTGATCCGCCGCGGCCCGCGCCGGGCAAAGGCCGCCGGCCGGCGGGTCGACTTTGCCGCCTAGTCCCCCTTGGCCTCCCGCCGACGCGCATAGAGGATCACCGCGCGCCCGCCCCGCTCGAAGCGAACGTGGTCCATGGTCTCCCGCATGAGGAGCAGCCCCCGTCCGCCGGGCCGCCGCAGGCCGGCCTCGCTGGCGGGATCCGCCTGCTCGTCCGGCGCGAAGCCCGCACCCTCGTCCTCCACGCGCACCTTGAACACGTCCCGGCGGATCCACGCCTCGACGTGGACGCTGCGCGCGGCGTCCTCCCGGCAGCCGTGCTTGATGGCGTTGGTCAGCGCCTCGTCCAGGGCCAGGGGCAGGTTCTCCGCCCAGACCCGCGGCGGGAAGGCGTGCTCCCGGGCCAGGCGGCAGAGTAGTCCCACGGCGGGCGACATGTAGCGCATGTCGGCGGGGATCGCGAAGCGCGTGTGCGTGTGGACCCGCGCGTCCAGGTCCGGCAGGCGTCGGTCCAGGGGCAGGACACGGCCGCGCGCGGTGAACTCCCGGTCCAGGTCCAGGTGGGCGAAGGGCGGGCAGTGCACCTCGTGCAGTCCGCGGTGGATCAGGCGGCGCCAGAGGCGTCCGTCGCAGTCGGGCAGCAGGAGCAGCACGGCGGCGCCGTGGCGACGCCGCAGCCTGTCCACTGCCTCCCACGGCAGGGCATCGGCGTCCGCCGCCGCCAGGACCACGCCGGCTCCCGGCGGCAGGACCGGCCACTCCGCCTCGGGAGGCAGGGGCGACAGGCGCCCGGCCGGCGGCCGCGTCTCCTCCAGGAACTGGCGGGTGAGCGCGGGCTCCCGGTCCCAGAGGAACAGGGCGGCGGGCGCGGCGGTGCGCGGCGGCTTCACGTCAGAACAGCGGCTTGCCATCGGCGAGGATCTCGTTCAGGGTTTCGCGGAACGCGGGGAGGCGGCGGGCCAGCGCGTCGCCGAGCTGGCTCCGGTACTCCTCCCAGGCCCGCCGTATCTCGGGGCCCAGTTCCAGGAGCAGGCGGCCCGAAGCTAGGGCGCGGTCGCGCCGCTCCCGGACCGAGGGCCGCCCCATCAGGTCCAGCACCAGGGCTCGCGCCAGGCGGCGGGCACGGCGCTCCAGGCGCTGTCGCTCGCCCGGCGACAGCGCCTCCCAGTCTGCGGCCGCCCCGGTTTCCGCCGGGGACGGCGCCCCGGCCGCGGCCCGGTCCGGACCGGCCGGCGCCGACGGGCCCTCGGTGCCACCGGGAACCAGCCGCAGGCGGAATCCCTGGCCACAGGCTGGGCAGCGCACCGCCAACTCCTTCCGCTGGAACAGTTTATCCGGAAGGGGATAGCGGCGGCCGCAAGAAGGGCACTGGACGCTTCTGGGCCGCATGGAGCGCTCCGTTGCGGTTCGAACCGCCCCGGATCAGCAATCCACGTGCCGGGCGGGGCAGGGCGGGCCTCAGCCGACCCCGGCCAGGACCATGCGCTCCCGGTGGGCGCGCCGCAGCAGGTCCCGCAGGGGCCGCAGGTCCTGGGCGATCAGCTCGGGATCCCGGCGCACGAGATCACGGGCGCGGCGCCGGGCCAGGGCCACCAGCGTGGCATCGTGGAGCGGATGGGCGAGGCTCAGCTCGGGGCGCCCGTGCTGGCGGGATCCGAAGACCTCGCCGGGGCCGCGCAGCTTGAGGTCCTCCTCGGCCAGGCGGAAGCCGTCCCGGATGCGGGCGAAGACGGCCAGGCGCTCGCGGGCCGAGTCGGCCATGCCCGGCGGGGCCAGCAGCAGGCAGTAGCTCTTGGCCGCGCCGCGGCCGACGCGACCCCGCAGCTGATGGAGCTGGCTGAGCCCGTAGCGCTCGGGATTGTGGATCACCATCAGGGTGGCCTCGGGCACGTCGATTCCCACCTCGACGACGGTGGTCGCCACGAGCAGGCGCGTCGCGCCGCCGCGAAAGCGCTCGAGGGCCTCGGCCTTGGCAGCGGGCCGCAGGCGGCCGTGGAGCAGGTCGCAGGGCAGGCCGGCGAAGTCCTCGGCGCGCAGGCGCTCGTACTCCTCCGTGGCGGCCCGGATCTCCGCGCGGTCGCCCTCCTCCACCAGGGGAAACAGCAGGAAGGCCCGCTCGCCCGCCGCCAGGCGCTCGCGGACGAAGGCGTAGACGCGGTCCCGCTTCGTCTCCTCCACCACGCGGGTGACCACGGGCGGCCGTCCCGGCGGCAGCTCGTCGATGACGGTGAGGTCCAGGTCCCCATAGAGGGTCATGGCCAGGCTGCGGGGAATGGGCGTCGCGCTCATCACCAGGACGTGGGGCGCGCCCTGTTTCTGGAGGCTGGCGCGCTGCAGGACGCCGAAGCGGTGCTGCTCGTCCACCACCGCCAGACCCAGGCGGGCGAAGTCCACGCCCTCCTGGATGAGGGCCTGCGTGCCGAAGACCAGGTCGATCTCTCCGGCCGCCAGGTCGGCCAGCAGGCGGCGGCGCTCGCGGGCCGGCGTGCCGCCGGTGAGCAGGCCCGTGCGCAGACCGAGGGCTTCCAGGGGTCCGCGCCAGCCCGCGTGGTGCTGCTGGGCCAGGATCTCCAGGGGCACCATGAACGCGCCCTGCCAGCCGGCGGCCGCCGTCTGCACCAGGGCCGCCAGGGCCACCACCGTCTTGCCGCTGCCCACGTCCCCCTGCAGGAGGCGGTTCATGCGGCCGCCGCCGGCCAGATCCGCGCCGATGGCCGCCAGGGCCCGCTCCTGGGCCGGGGTGAGTCGGAAGGGCAGGTCCGCCAGGAAGCGCGCGAGGCGCGGATCGCCCGCCTCCAGCACGGGCCCCTTCTCGCTCTTCAAGCGGCGCCGGCGCAGGGCGCCCAGCAGCTGCAGGATGAACAGCTCCTCGAACTTGAAGCGCTCGCGAGCGGCGCCCAGGACGGCGCGGTCGGCGGGGAAGTGGATCCGGCGCAGGGCCTCGGCCCGCTCGGGCCAGCCGCCCGCGCGCAGCCACTCGGCGGGGAGGATCTCGCCCAGCGACGCCGCCAGGCCGCCACGCTCCAGGACCTCGCCCACCAGGCGCCGGAGCCAGCGCTGGCTCAGGCCCCGCGTCAGGGGATAGACGGGCAGGATGGGGCGCGCCAGCAGCCGTCCGCCCGGCGCCGCTTCGTCCAGCACCTCCAGCTCCGGCTGGGCCATCTGCAGGCGGCCGCGGAAGGCGGCCACCTCGCCGCTGGCCAGGACCTCGCTGCCGTTGGGCAACTGCTTGCGGTGGTAGGGCTGGTTGAAGAAGACCAGGGTCAGTCGGCCACTGCCGTCGTCCAGGAGCACCGAGAGGACGCTCATGGCGCGCCGGGGGCGCCGCTCGTCGCTGGCCATGACGCGGCCGCGCACCGTTGCCCGCTGGCCGGGCCGCAGGGAGGCCAGAGGGACGCGCTCGCCCAGGTCCAGGTAGTCGCGGGGAAAGTGGAGCAGCAGGTCCTCGACGGTGTGGACGCCCAGGCGCGCCAGGTCGGCGGCCCGCCGCGGCCCCACGCCCTTGAGGTACTGGCAGGGCATCTCCAGGCCCTGCCGCTTGCCGTCTCCGTCGCTCATGGGGCCAGCTTAGGGTCTGGTCGGTCGGGTGGCAAGGCGGGGCTCAGGGCGCGTCCAGGTCTCCGAAGCTGCGGCTGAGCAGGCGGCGCAGCTCGGGCCGGTCGGGATGGCGGGCCGCGAGGGTTTCCAGCAGGGCGGCGGCTTCCTCGCCGCGGGCCTGGTTGCGCAGGGCCAGGGCGAGCCCGAGGCGGGCCTCCAGGTAGTCCGGCGCACCGGCTAGAGCCCGCCGGTAGTCCTCCTCGGCGGCGGTGTAGTCGCCGGCGCGGAGGTGGAGCTCGGCCATGAGGCAGCGCAGGTCGGGGTAGTCCGGGTGGCGCTCCAGGGCCTCGGCCAGCAGGGCGCGGGCCTTGCCCAGGCGCCCCAGGTGCAGCTCGCAGCGCAGGCGTCCCTTGAGGGCGTAGAGGTTGCCCGGCTCGCCGGCCAGGGCCTGGGCGAAGCTGTCCAGGGCCTCGTCGTAGCGGCCCTGCTCCAGGCGGGCCCGGCCCAGGAAGCTGTGGAGGGCCGCGTCGTCGGGGCGCTGCGCGGCCAGGCGCTGGAACAGGCCCTCGGCGTCCCGCCAGTCTCCCCGCTCCAGGTGCATGAGGGCCAGGTCCATGCTGGCCGCGTGCAGGTGGGGATCGGCGCGAAGGGCCGCCTTGAGCAGGCCGATGCCGTCCTCGCCGCCCTCGCGGAAGCGGACCAGGCCGCGCAGGTAGAGGGCCTGGGCCGAGTCGGGCCGCCGCTCCAGGACGGCGCCGAGCAGGCCGTCGGCCTCGTCCAGCTTGCCCAGCTGGAACTTGCACTGGGCCAGCTGGAAGAGCACGTCCGGCGACTCCTCGCTGAGCTCCCGGGCGTACTCCAGGGCCTCCTCGGCCTCGCGGTAGCGCTGCAGCCGCAGCAGGGCCGCGCCCAGATAGTAGCCCGCCTCCAGGAACCGCGGGTTCACGACCAGGGCCGCCTTGAAGGCCGCGACGGCCTCCTCCAGGTGCTCGGACTGGAGGCGCGCCAGCCCCAGCTGGCACTGGAGGTCCGCGTAGTGGGGCTTGATGGCCACGGCCCGGCCGAGCAGGTCCGCGGCCAGCGCGTACTGGCCCAGATTGAACTGCGTGATGCCCTCCGTGTAGACCTCGCGGAAATCCTCGGCGCTGTCGAGCAGCTCCAGCACGGGCGCGATCTCCGGCAGCAGGGACTCGCGCTCCTTGAGCTTCACCAGCAGGAAGGGATTGACCTGGATCGGGATCTCCGAGCGCCGGCGGGTCACCTCGCGCAGGTGGCCCCGCGCATCCTCCTCGCGCGCGAGCTCGTGGAGGGCGACGGCCAGGAAGCAGCGCGCCTCGACGTAGTCGGGGTTGATCTCCAGGGCGTGCTCGAAGAAGGGCAGGGAGGCCGCGACCTCGCCCAGCATGAACACGGCGACCCCGAGGCAGTACTGGAGATCCGGGAAGTTGGGGGTCTCGACGACGGCCTTCTCGAAATGCGCGCGGGCCTCGACGTAGCGCTCGGCCTTGAGCAGGGCCCGGCCCAGGTGGGCATGCGCCTCGGCGGCGTAGAAGACGCCCAGGCGATAGGTGGTGCTGGTCTCCGGCGCGTCGGCCACCGCAGCCTCGAAGTGCGCGATGGCCTCCGCGTAGCGGCCTTCGTTGTACAGAGTGATGCCCGCGTTGTAATCGTCGCTGCGCCGGTTGCGGAAGAGCTTCTTGAAGAGGGGCACGGAACCCCCTAATCGCTCTGCCGACGGAGGAAGGTCGGCACGTCCCAGTCGTCCGCGTTGCGCTCGCCCGGGCTGATGTCCGGCAGGACCTCGGCCCGCATGGCGTCCGCCTCCTCCGCGAGCCGCGTCGCCGCCGGTGCCGCTTCGGCCTCCGGCCGGGGTTCGGGACGGATCTCGATGACGCGCAGCTCGCCGCCCGCCGCGCCCGCGGCGGCGGCCAGGGCCGCCTCGGCGGCGGCCACCCCGGTAGCCGCCGGCTCGGCGGCGTCGTCCCGCCCGAAGACGTACTCGGCGCGGCCGGCGCCGAAGCCCGTGGCGATCACCGTCACGCTCAGTTCGTCGCTCTCGCGCGCGTCCAGGACGGCGCCGAAGATGATGTTGGCCTCTTCGCCCACGGCCTCGGTGATGATCTCCGTCGCGCGGGTCACCTCGCGCAGGGTCATGGATGCGTTGCCGGTGAGGTTGATGAGCACGCCGCGCGCGCCGGCGATGTCCTGATCCTGGAGCAGGGGGCAGCTGATGGCCTGGCGGGCCGCGGCCTCGGCGCGGCTCTCGCCGCTGGCGCGCCCGGAGCCCATGAGGGCCGGCCCCATGCCGGCCATGATGTTCTTGACGTCGGCGAAGTCGAGGTTGATCAGGCCCGTGACCGTGATCAGGTCGCTGATGCCGCGCGTGGCCTGCAGCAGCACGTCGTCGGCGATGCGGAAGGCCTCGGTGAAGGGCAGGTCGAGGTCCACCACCTCGAAGAGGCGCTGGTTGGGGATGGTGATGAGGGTGTCCACCTCGGCGCGCAGCTCCTCGAGGCCCGCCTCGGCGGCGCGCATGCGCTGGCGGCCCTCGAAGAGAAACGGCTTGGTGACGACGCCGACGGTGAGGGCGCCGGCCTGGCGGGCCAGGCGCGCGACCACGGGCGAGGCGCCGGTGCCCGTGCCGCCGCCCATGCCGGCGGTGACGAAGACCATGTCCGCGCCGCGCAGCACCTCGGCGACGCCGTCCACGTCCTCCTCGATGGCCTGGCGGCCCATCTCGGGATCGCCGCCCGAGCCCAGGCCCTTGGTCAGCTTGCGTCCGATCTGGATGCGGTGCAGCGCCTGGCTCTCGGCCAGCACCTGGGCGTCGGTATTGATGCTGACGAAATCGACGCCGGTCAGTCCAGCGTCGATCATCCGCGACACCGCGTTGCCCCCGGCTCCCCCGACGCCGACCACCTTGATGGTGGCCGTGTCGGAGAAGTCCGTGTCGAAATCGAACTTCATGCGCGAGCGCGCTTCGGCCATTTCTCCCACCCCTTGTTTCACCCCGCGGGGAACAAGATCTACCCTGGGCGAAGTGTGCCCCGGCCCAGAAAGACCGTCCAGCTTTATTTTGCCCGCCGTGGATCCGCCCGGAAGAACCGCCGCAGGGCGCCGCCGAGGCCCCGCGGCGAGGCGCCCTCGCCGCCGGCGAGGTCCAGGCGGTGGGCGCCGTAGTGGAGCAGGCCGACCGTCGGCGTGTAGCGCGGGCTCTGGAGCTCGGCGATGAGGCCCGTCGTGTCCAGGGGCGCGGCCAGGCGGACGCTGCGGTCGAAGAGCTGGGCGGCCAGCTCGGGCAGGCCGGGCAGGAGGGCGCCGCCGCCGCAGAGCACCACGCCGGCCGCGTGCCGCCGGGCCGCGTCACTGCGCTGGGCGCGCTCCCAGGCCAGCTCCAGCAGTTCCCGCACCCGGGGCGCGACGATGGAGTGCAGGGTGCGCGCCGTGACGAATCGCTCCGCGTCCCGCCCCACCTGGTGGATGGCGTGGCGCTCGTCGGCATCCTCGGCCCCGGGCAGCACGCTGGCGTGGTCCAGCTTGAGGCGCTCGGCGTCGGCCAGGGTGACGCCCAGGCCGATGGACAGGTCGCGCGTCACGTTGGCGCCGCCCAGGGGCAGCACCTCGGCGTGACAGGGCGCGCCGTCGTGGATGACCAGGATCTCCGTCGTGCCCGCGCCCAGGTCCATCAGGATCACGCCCCCCTCGCGCTCGTCCTCCTCCAGCGCGGCCAGGGCCGTGGCCAGCGGGCTGAAGACGAGGCCCTCGACGGCGAGGCCGGCCTTCTCCACGGCCTTGGCCGCGTTCTCCAGGACGGTACTCTCGCCGAGGATCAGCAGGACGTCGGCCTGCAGGCGGACGCCGTCCATGCCGACGGGATCCTTGACGCCGCTGCGCCCGTCCAGGGTGTAGTCCAGGGGCAGGGTGTGGAGGATGCGGTAGCCGGCGGGCAGCTGGAGGCTGCGGGCGACGCGCACCACCTGGGCCAGGTCCTCCGGCGTGATCTCGCGGCTGCCGCCCTCCTTGGCGTGGACGCCCTCGCTGCGCACGGCGCGGAAGTGGTCGCCGGTCACCTTGGCGAAGACCGAGCGGATCTCCAGGCCGCTGGCGCGCTCGGCCTCGTCGACGGCGGCGCGGATGGCGGCCACCGCCGGTTCGAAGCCGACGACGACGCCCTTGCGCACGCCCTCGCTGGGCACGGTGCCCAGGCCCAGCACGCGCAGGGCGCCGCGCGCGTCACGCTCGGCCGCCACCACGGTGACGCGGTGGCTGCCCAGGTCCAGTCCGACGACGATGCTTCTCTCGTTCATGCCTCGTCCACCCCTCCCGTCTCAGCGGGCGACGACCTGGTCGCGGTAGCGCAGGTCCAGCTCGGCGGGGAAGGCGCCGGCCCCGGCCAGCTCGGTGAAGACCTCGCGGTAGCATCGGGTCCGCGCCTCGAAATCCTCCCAGCCCAGGATGACGCGCGTGCCGCTCTGGTTGCGATAGTAGACCAGCCCCTCGGCCTCGACGGCCAGCTCGCTCACCTCGCCGGCCAGGTCGAAGGACGCCGCGCCCAGCGCGGCCAAGGCGCGCAGGGCCAGGCAGCGCGCGCTGTCGGCCGGCACGGTCCCGCTCCGGCGGATGATGGGCAGGTCCGGCGGCGCGTCGCCGAAGCGCGCCAGCGGGCGGCCGGCGGCGTCCAGCTCCCGCCAGGCGCCGTCCCAGACCAGGGCCACGGCCTCGGCCTCCTCGATGCGGCAGACCAGCGTGCCCGGCAGCCGCCGGTGGACGCGGGCGCGGCGGACCCGCGGCAGGGAGTCCAGGACCGCCGCCACGCTGTCGGGCCGCAGCCGGTGCAGGGGCCGGCCCAGCAGGGGCTCCAGGGCCTCGCGCACGCGCTCCTCGGGCAGGACCCGGCAGCCCGTGATCTCCAGGCTGCTCAGGGTCATGAAGTCGCTGGCGAGAAAGGCGCGGATCCCCGTCCAGCCGCCCCAGCCGGCCAGGCAGCCCAGGAAGACGAAGACCGCCAGCAGGACGCGGGCCCAGGGCCCGCGCTGCTTCACCGCCATGGCCCGGCGCCTAGGGCTCGCCATAGATCCGGATCTCCCGTTCCAGCCGCACGCCCGTCTCCCGCGCGACGGCGGCGGCCACCTCCTCGATGAGGGCCTCGACGTCGGCGGCCGTGGCCGTCTCGTCCAGAGCCTCGATGAAGTTCGCGTGATGCGCGAAGACGCGCGCGCCGCCGCGGCGGCGGCCCTTGAGGCCGCAGGCGTCGATGAGGCGGCCGGCGTGCTCGCCCGGCGGGTTCTTGAACGTGCAGCCGGCCGTGCGCACCCCCGCCGTCCGCGCCGCGGCCCGCTTGCCGCTGATGGCCTCGTAGCACTCCCGCTCCGCCGGCAGCGCGGCCGGCGGCAGGGGCGGCAGGCGCAGGTCCACGCGCGTGACGACGGCGCCGGCGGGCAGATGGCAGCGCCGGTAGCTGAAGCGCAGGGCGCCGGACTCGATGCGCAGGGGCGAGCCGTCGGGCAGGTAGCCCGCCACGGCCGCCGTCGCGCCGGCCATGTCGCCGCCGTAGGCGCCGGCGTTGCCGGCCAGGGCGCCGCCGAGGCTGCCCGGCAGCCCGGCGGCCCACGCGAAGCCGCCGCGGCCGGCCTCGATCGCGCGGCGCGCCAGGACCGCGGCGGGCAGGCCGGCGCCGCACCGGGCGAGGCCGTCCTCCCAGGTCAGGCCGGCGAGGTCGCGGCCCACGCGGATCACGGCGCCGCGCACGCCGCCGTCCCGCACCAGGACGTTGGTGCCGTCGCCGAGGATGGTGACCGGCACGCCGTGCGCGTGGAGGCAGGCGAGCAGGGGTCCCACCTGATCGTCGCGCTCGGGTGTGAAGAGCCAGTCGGCCGGCCCGCCCAGGCCGAAGCGTGTCAGCGGCGCCAGGGGCGCATCCGCGGCCGCGGGTCCGTCGTAGGCGGCCGCCAGGTCCTCGGCCAGGGTCCTCATGGCAGCGCGCGCTCCGCGGTCAGGCGGCCGACCAGGTCCTCGGCGAAGCGGTTGAGATCACCGGCGCCCAGGGTGAACACCAGGTCGCCGGGCCGCGCCTCGGCCAGCAGGGCGCGGGCGATCTCCTCCCGGTCGGCCATGCGGCGGACGGGCGTCCTTCCCCGCTGGCGGACGGCCTCGACGATGAGGCCGGCGTCCACGCCCGGCCGCGGCGCCTCGCCGGCCGCGTAGATCTCGGTGACGATGAGGTCCGCGGCGTCGTCGAAGGCCGCGCCGAACTCGGCGTGGAGGATCTCGGTGCGCGAGAAGCGATGCGGCTGGAAGACCACGCGCAGCGGCCGCCCGAAGTGGCGCCGCGCGGCGGCCAGGGTGGCCGCGATCTCCGTGGGATGGTGGCCGTAGTCGTCCATGACCAGCACGCCGCCGGCCTCGCCCTTGACCTCGAAACGCCGGCCCACGCCCTGGAAGGCGGCCAGCCCCCGGGCGATGGCCTCGGGATCCAGGTCCAGCTCGAGCCCCACGGCCACGGCCGCCAGGGCGTTGAGCACGTTGTGGCGGCCCAGGACGGGCATGTCCACCTCGCCCGCGTGGGTGGGGCTCTCCCAGCGGAAGCGGGTGCCGCCGGCGTACTGCTCGAGGATGTGGCCCCGCAGGGTCGCCTCCTCGCCCAGGCCGTAGCCCACCACCCGGGCCGTGACCCGCGGCAGCAGATCGCGCAGGACGGGGTCGTCCGTGCAGGCGATGGCGGCGCCGTAGAAGGGCAGGCGGCAGAGGAAGTCCACGAAGGCCTGCTGCAGGCGCTCGAAGCTGCCGTAGTGGTCGAGGTGCTCGCGGTCGACGTTGGTGATCACGGCCCAGGTGGGCGCCAGGCGGAGAAAGGAGCCGTCGCTCTCGTCGGCCTCGGCCACCATGAAGGGACCGGCGCCCAGGCGGGCGTTGCTGCCGAAGCTCTGCAGGCGGCCTCCCACCACGGCCGTCGGGTCGAGGCCACCCGAGTGGAGGACCTGGGCCACCAGGCTGCTGGCGGTCGTCTTGCCGTGGCTGCCCGTGACGGCGATGCCGTGCTTGAGGCGCATGAGCTCGGCCAGCATCTCGCCGCGGCTGACGACGGGGACGCCCCGCCGGCGGGCCTCCGCGAGCTCCGGGTTGTCCGCCGGCACGGCGCTGGAGTAGACCACCACGTCGGCTCCGGCCACCTGATCGGCCCGATGCCCCACGTCGCAGCGCACGCCCAGGTGGCGGAGGCGTGCCAGGAGCGGGCTGTCGGCCAGGTCCGATCCCGTCACCACAAATCCCGAATTGGCAAGGATTTCGGCGATTCCGCTCATGCCGATTCCACCGATGGCGACCAGATGGACCTGGCGGGTGCGTCCCAGGCGCACGGACTCTCCTTCCCGGGGTGGGGTGGCGGCCGCGGCCGGCGCGGCCGTGGCCCGGTGTATCATCGGCCCCCGGGGCCAGCAAGGATTTTCTCCATGCCGGCCAGGATCTCGGCGGTGGCCTCGGGCCGGCCCAGGGAACGGCTGGCGCGGGCCATGGCCTCCTCCCGCCCCGGCTCCTCCCAGAGGCGCTCCAGGAGCGCGGCCAGCCCCTCGCCGGTGAGCTCGGCGTCGGGGACGAGGACGGCAGCGCCCGCGTCCACCAGGGAGCGGGCGTTGACCGTCTGGTGGTCGTCCACGGCGTGGGGGAAGGGAACCAGCACGGCCGGCAGTCCCATGAGTGTGATCTCGGCCAGGGTCATGGCGCCGGAACGACATATGACCCAGTGGCTTCGCGCCATTTCTTCAGGCATGTTCTCGATGTAGGCGCGCACCTGGACCCGCGGCGCCAGATGCCGCAGCGCCTCGCCGATCCGCCCGGCGTCGTCCTCGCCGGTCTGGAGCAGGGCCTCGAAGTCCGCGTGCCGCGCCAGACGGGGCAGGGCCTCGCAGGCAGCTTCGTTGAGGCGACGGGCGCCGCGACTGCCCCCGAAGATCAGCAGGCGCCGCGGTCCCGGCGGCGGCCCCTCGGCCCGGCGCCGCCGGGCGCGGTCGCGGATGGCCGCTCGCACGGGATTGCCCGTCACGCGGCGCGGCGGCCGTTCGCTCAGGCCCGCGGCCGCCGCGGGGAAGGCCAGGAAGAGACCGCGGGCGCTCGCGGCGAAGAGCCGGATCACCTGGCCGGGCACGCTGTTCTGCTCCTGTAGGAAGAAGGGCCGGCCCGCGAGACGGGCGGCGGCCAGCACGGGCAGGCTGGCGAAGCTGCCCGTAGCCAGGACGGCGTCGGGCCGGAAGCGGCGCAGCAGATCCATGGCGCGCAGCGTGGCCAGGGCCGTCTCGCCGGGAAAGAGCAGGCGTTCGCCCAGCCCCTTGCCGCGGAAGCCCCGCATGGACAGACCCCGGAAGGGCATGCCGGCCGCCGGCACGATGCGCGCCTCCAGGCCGCGGCGGGATCCCACGAAGAGGACCTCCCGGCCCTCGCCGCCGGCCAGGAAGGCCTCGCCCAGGGCCAGTGCCGGGTAGACGTGCCCGCCCGTACCTCCGCCCGTGACGAGCAGGCGCCTCATCGTCCCCTCCCGCCGAAGAGGTCCTCCATCAGGATATTCTCGCGCCCCTCGGCGCGGCGCCGCGCCGGCCTCCCGCCGCGGCGACTCCGCGTGACGGAGAGAACCAGGCCCAGGGCGCCCAGGTGCATGACCAGGGAGCTGCCCCCGTGGCTGACGAAGGGCAGGGGCACCCCCGTCAACGGGAAGAGTCCCAGGGCCACGGCCATGTTCAGGGTCGTGTAGACGAAGATCGTCGCCCCCACCCCCGCGGCCAGGTAGCAGGCGAAGGGATCGGCCTGCCGCGCGGCGAGGATCAGGGCCCGCAGGGACAGGGCCGTCAGCAGCCCGAGCAGGGTCAGCGTGCCCAGCAGGCCGAACTCCTCGCCGGCGATGGCGAGGATGAAGTCCGTGTGGTGGTCGGGCAGGAAGCTCTTCTGCCGGCTGCGGGCCGCGCCCTGGCCCCACAGGCCGCCGGCCCCCAGGCCGATGAGGGACTGGCGGAGCTGGTAGGTCTCGCCGGTGTCCTCCATCCCGCCGGCGTGGTAGGTGAGGTCCACGCGGTGCTGGATGCGGTCGCTGAAGCGATAGCCCGCCGCGCCCACCACCACCAGCGCGAGCAGGCCCGCCAGCAGCCAGCGGCGCGGCGGCGCGGCAGCCACGAGGACGGCCCCGCCGCAGAATCCCAGGGCCAGGGCCGAACCGTAGTCGGGCTGCAGGGCCACCAGGCCCGTGGCCAGGACCAGGGCGGCCAGGGGCAGGGCGAAGCGCCGCCAGGCGCGGGAATCCGCGGCCCGCGCCGCCAGGCGCTCGGCCAGCAGCATCAGCAGCCCGACGCGCGCCACGTCCACGGCCTGGAAGCCGCCGATCCAGCCGCGCGTGCCGCGCACCGAGGCCGTGAACAGGACGGCCACCAGCAGGGCGATGCCCAGCAGGCCCGCGGCCGGCGACAGGCGCCGCAGCCAGCGGTGGTCCGTCAGGGCCAGGGCCAGCATGAGCGCGAGGCCCACGGCGAGCTGGGTCAGGCGGCGCAGGAGATAGGCGCTGCCGTGGCCGGGGCCGCTCAGCTCCCAGCCCCCGGACGCGACGGCCGAGCCCAGCACCACCATGCCGGCCAGGACGGTCAGGAAGGTCAGGGCCAGCAGGGTGCGATCCAGCGTGCCGAGGGCGTTCACGGAACGGCCTCCCGCACCAGGCGGCGGAAGGCGTCGCCGCGCGCCTCGAAATCCCGGTACTGGTCGAAGCTGGCGCAGGCCGGCGAGAGGACGAGCCGCTCGCCGTCGCGGCCCTCGTCCAGGGCCGCGCGCAGGGCGGCCGCCAGGTCGCCCGCCAGGCGTCCCCGTGGGCCGAAGGCGAGGACGACGCTCGGGCCGGCCTCGCCGATGCCGTAGGCGAGGCGCACCTGGGGCAGCTCCCGGGCCAGCAGGTCGAAGTCGCCGCCCTTGTCCCGCCCGCCGGCGATGAGGAGCAGCGGCCCGGCCAGCCCGCCCAGGCTGGCCAGCGTGGCCTCGACGTTGGTGGCCTTGGAGTCGTTGTAGCAGTCCAGGACGCCGCATCGCCCCAGCGGCTCCATGCGATGGGGCAGGCCGGGGAAGGCGCGCAGGACGCCGGCCAGCGCCGCCTCGTCGCGCAGGAAGGGCAGGGCGCAGGCCAGGGCCGCCAGGGCGTTGGCCAGGTTGTGACGGCCCACCAGGCGCAGGTCGGCGGCGGGCAGGAGCGGCGTCTCGCGCCCCGCGCGGCGCAGGACGATGGCGCCGCCGCGCAGGCCGGCGCCGTCGGCGCCCGCGTCGCCGCCGGCTGCGGCCGTCGCGCCCGCGTCGCTTGCGGGGCCGCCGCCGGCTCCCGCGCCGCCACACGGCTCGAAGCGGAGCCGGCGCGCCGGGCAGCCGCCCAGGCGCGCGTCCAGCCCGCCCCCCGCCGGCAGGACCAGCCAGTCGTCGGCGGCCAGGCGCTCGAACAGCCGCAGCTTGGCGGCGTAGTAGCGCTCGGCGTCGCCGTAGCGATCCAGGTGGTCGGGCGTCAGATTGAGCAGGGCCGCCGCGTGGGGCCGGAAGCGGGCGAAGGTCTCGGCCTGGAAGCTGCTGACCTCCAGGACGTAGAAGTCGGCGTCGGGCTCCGCGAGGACGAGCTCGCTGAAGGGGCGGCCCAGGTTGCCGCCGGCCGGCGCCAGCCAGCCCTGGCTCTCCAGGAGCAGGCCCAGCAGGGTCGTCGTCGTGCTCTTGCCGTTGGTGCCGGTGACGGCCAGCACGGGCGCTCCCGCCAGGGCGAAGGCCTCCTCCAGCTCGCCGCTGACGGGAATCCCCGCCGCGCGGGCCGCGCGCGGGGCCGGCGCGTCCGGGAGCACGCCGGGGCTGACGGCCAGGCGCGTGACGCCCTGCAGCCAGTCCGCCGCGAAGGGTCCGCCGTGAAAGGGCAGACCGCGCAGGTCGTCGGGCAGGTCGCCGGCCGCCAGGCGCTCGTCGGCCAGCACCACGGCGCGGCCCCGCGCCTGCAGGAGGCGCGCCAGGGCGCGGCCGCTGCGCGCCATGCCGAGGATGAGGGTCGCCATCGTGCCTCGCTAGCGCAGCTTGAGGGTGCTCAGGCCGACGAGGGCCAGCAGCACGGCCAGGATCCAGAAGCGGACCACGACCTTGGACTCGGCCCAGCCCGCCAGCTCGAAGTGATGGTGCAGGGGCGCCATCTTGAAGACGCGCTTGCCCGTGCGCCGGTAGTTCCAGACCTGGATCATCACGCTCAGGGTCTCCGCGACGAAGATGCCGCCGAGGAAGACCAGCAGCAGCTCCTTCTTGATGAGGATGGCCACGGCGCCCAGGGCGCCGCCCAGCGACAGGCTGCCCGTGTCGCCCATGAAGACCTGGGCCGGCGGCGCGTTGAACCAGAGGAAGCCCAGGCTGGCCCCCACCACCGCCGCGCAGTAGACCGTCAGCTCGCCCGCGCCGGGCAGGTAGAGGATGTTCAGGTACTCGCTGAAGATGCGGTGGCCGCTGACGTAGGCCAGCGCCGTGAAGCCCACGAAGGCGATGCTGGTCAGGCCGATGGCCAGGCCGTCCAGGCCGTCGGTGAGGTTGACCGCGTTGCTGGTGCCGACGATGACCAGGATCACCCAGGGTATGTAGAAGATCCCCAGGTCCAGGATGACGTGCTTGAAGAAGGGCACCTCCGTCTGAACGCCGAGGCCCGGCTCCAGGGGCAGGAAGTAGAGGAAGCAGCCCAGGGCGAGGCCGAAGACCACCTGCCCGACGAGCTTGTAGCGTCCCACCAGGCCCTTGCTCCGCTGCCTGACCACCTTGAGGTAGTCGTCCGTGAAGCCGATGAGCCCGGTCCAGATGGTGACGGCCAGGGCCAGCAGGACGTAGCGGTTGGTCAGGTCGGCCCAGAGCAGGGTGGGCAGGATGATGCCGGTCAGGATCAGCAGGCCGCCCATGGTGGGCGTGCCCGCCTTGCTCCGGTGGCTCGCGGGCCCCTCCTCGCGGATGGTCTCGCCCAGGTTCAGCCGCCGCAGGCGGCGGATGAGGCGCGGACCGAGGAGGAAGCTGATGAGCAGGGCCGTGATCAGCGCGTAGGCGCTGCGGAATGTGATGTACCGGAAGACATTGAAGGCCGAGAACCAGTCGAGCAGGTAGTAGTGCAGGTGGTAGAACATCTAGCGCAGCTCCTCCCGGCGCCGGCCCAGCGACGCCTCCAGCGCGTCCAGCACGCCCTCCATGGCCATGCCGCGCGATCCCTTCACCAGCAGCAGGTCGCCGGGCCCGAGGACCGCGGCGAGGTCCGCGGCCAGGGAGCCGAGATCGTCGTGGTGGCGCGCCGAGGCCAGGCCCGCCGCGCGGGCGCCGGCCACCAGTTCACGCGAAAGGGGCCCCACGGCCAGGAGCCCGTCCAGCCCCAGGCCGGCGGCCTCCTCGCCGACGGCGCGGTGCAGGGCGGGACTCCTCTCGCCCAGCTCGAGCATGTCCCCCAGCGCCGCCCAGCGGCGTCCGGCGGCCGGCGCCTCGCCCAGCCAGCGCAGTGCGGCGCGCAGGGAATCGGGATTGGCGTTGTAGCTGTCGTCCATGACGGTGATGTCGCCGAGGCGGTACAGGGCGCCGCGGTTGCCCTCGCGCAGGGCGCCGGGGACGGCGGCGGCCAGGGCCGCGGGCTCGCCGCCCAGGTGGCGCGCCGCCAGCCAGGCCGCGGCGGCGTTGAGCAGGACGTGGCGCGCCGGGCGCGGCAGCGTCAACTCGTGGCCCTCCAGGCGCAGGCGCCGCGACGCGGGCCCGGCCGGGCCCAGGTCCTCCACCACCAGGTCGTTGCCCGGCCCGAAGCCGAAGCGCTTGACCGGCGCGCGCGTGCGCGCCGCCAGGGCGGGCGCGTAGGCGTCGTCGCCGCCCAGGATGCACAGGCCGTCGGCGGGCAGCGCCGCCGGCAGCTCGCCCTTGGCGCGTGCCACGCCGTCCAGGTCGCCGAGCATCGCCAGGTGGCCGGCGCCGATGTTGGTGACGATGCCGATGCGCGGCGGGAAGAGGCGGCACAGAGCCTCGATCTCGCCGAAGCTGGAGCAGCCCATCTCCAGGACCAGGTAGCGTGCGGCGGCGGACAGGCCCAGCAGGGTCAGGGGCAGGCCGACGAGGTTGTTGTAGTTGCCCTCGCTGGCGTGGACGGGGCCGAGGGTGGCCAGCAGGGCGCGGCACAGGTCCTTGGTGCCCGTCTTGCCGTTGGTGCCGGTGACGGCCACCACCACCGGCGCCACCTCGCCGAGGCGCGCGGTGGCCAGGGCCTGGAGGGCGGCCAGGGGATCGGGCACCAGGTAGAGCGCCGCGCCGGGATGCTCGGTGGCGAGGACGTCGAAGCGTGACGCGTCGCCCAGGAGGGCGGCCGTGGCGCCGGCGGCCAGGGCCGCTCCGGCGTGGGCGTGGCCGTCCGTCCGCGCGCCGGGCAGGGCGACGAAGAGCTCGCCGCCGCGGACGCGCCGGCTGTCGGCGACAGCGCCGGCGACCGGCGCGCCGCCGCCGGCGCGGCTGCGCAGCAGCAGTCCCGCCTCGCCGAGACGCGCCTCCACCCAGGTCGCGGGGATCACGCGCTCCCACCCCTTTCGCGCCAGGCCGCCCGCAGGACCTCGCGGTCCGAGAAGGACCGGCGGCGGCCGTCGATCTCCTGGTACTCCTCGTGCCCCTTGCCCAGGACGGCGATCAGGTCCTCCGGGCCACAGGCGGCCAGGGCGGCGCCGATGGCCCGGGCCCGGTCCACCTCTTTCTGCCAGCTTCCGGCCGCCGGGTCCATGCCCTTTTCCATCTCCGCCAGGATGGCCGCGGGATCCTCGCCGCGCGGGTTGTCGCTGGTGAGCCAGACGCGGTCGGCGCCCCGCTGGGCCGCGGCGCCCATCAGGGGCCGCTTGCCGCGATCGCGGTCGCCGCCCGCCCCCAGCACCACCACCAGGGACCCCCGGCACAGGGGGCGCAGGGCGGCCAGGACCTTGGCCACGGCGTCCGGCGTGTGGGCGTAGTCCACCACGGCCGCGGGCCCGCCGGCGAGTTCCACGCGCTCGAGCCGCCCCGGCACGCCGGGGAAGCACGCCAGGCGCCCGGCCAGGTCGTCGGCGCCGGCGCCCAGGGCCAGGGCCAGGGCCAGGCAGCCCGCGGCGTTGTCAAGGTTGAACGCGCCCGGCAGGGGACTGGCGAACTCCCGCGCGCCGCCGGGCCCGTGCAGGCGGAAGCGCGAGCCCGCCAGCCCGCTGGCCAGGGGCTCGCAGCGGTAATCGGCGCCGGCCCCGCGGCCGTAGCCCAGGCGCGGCCCCTCGCCGGTCGCGCCGCCCGCCAGCAGGCGCGCGAACCAGGGATCGTCCGCGTTGAGCAGGGCCGGCGCGCCGGGCGCCCGCAGGTCCAGCAGCCGCGCCTTGGCGGCGAAGTAGGCCTCGAGGGTGCCGTGGTAGTCCAGGTGGTCCCGGCTGAGGTTGGTGGCCAGGACGCCCGCGAAGCGGCAGCCCGCCACGCGGTCCTGATCCAGGGCGTGGCTGCTGACCTCCATGGCCACGCCGGCCCGCCCGTCGGCGACGCTCTCGGCCAGGAGGGCGGCGAGGGCCACGGGGTCCGGCGTGGTGTGCGTGCTGGGCCGCGCGGCGGCCCCGGCCGCGAAGGCGAGCGTGCCGAGGCGTCCCCAGGGCGCGCCGGGCTCGTCCAGGAGCCACTGCAGCAGGTGGACGCAGGTGCTCTTGCCGTTGGTGCCGGTGACGCCGAGCAGGCGCAGGCGGCGCGTGGGATCGCCGGCCAGCAGCTGGGCCGCGCGGCCGGCGGCCTCGCGCGGCCGGGCGCAGAGCAGGCAGGGCACGTCCGGCGGCGGCGTGGCTTCCGCCGGCAGCAGGAGGGAGCCGGCGCCGCGGGCCAGGGCGTCGCCGATGAAGGCGCGGCCGTCGGCATGGCTGCCCGGCAGGGCCGCGAAGAGCGCGCCGGGCGCGACCGCCCGGCTGTCGATGGCCAGGGACGGCACCGGCGCGTCCCCCGCCGCGCGGCAATCCGTCAGGGCGGCCGCCAGGGCCCGGAGGGTCCAGTCGCTCACGAGCGCTGCTCCGACGCCACCGTGGCCAGATCCAGGACGATCAGCCCGCCGCGCGCGGGATCCGGCGCCGCCTGACCCGTGACGACGCCGCGGCCGCGGGGCAGCACGTCGTAGCCTCCCTCCAGGGCACGCCGGCGCGCCTCGCGCAGGCTGAGGCCGCGCAGGTCCGGCGGATCAAGCCGCCGCTCGGGATCCCCCAGGATCAGGAGCAGTGGCTGATCGGGCAGCAGAGGGCAACCCGGCCCGGGCAGCTGCGCCACCACGCGCGCGCCCTCCCCCTGGAAGCGAACGCTCAGGTGCCGCGCCAGGGCCAGGGAGTCGGCTCGGTTCACGGGCAGGTCCAGCAGGCGGGGCGCCCGGGCGGCGGCGGCGGCCGGATCCGGCGGCGGCGCGGCGGCGGCATCCAGCAGGTAGTCGGTGGCGACGGCGATGCCCTCGACGATGCGCGCGAAGGCCGGCGCCGCGCTCTGACCGCCATGATAGTGTTCGGTGTCGGGCTCGTCCAGGAAGACGCCCACCACCAGGCGCGGCCGGGCCAGCGGCGCCACGCCCACGAAGCTGGCCAGGTAGGCGCCCTGCTTGAGGCGCCCGTCCTCGAACTTCTGGGCCGTGCCCGTCTTGCCCCCCACGCGCAGGCCGGCGACGGCCGCGCGCTCGCCGGTGCCGCGCGCCACCGCCTCGCCCATGAGGTCCAGGATGCACCGGGCCGTGCTGGCGCGGCAGACCCGGCGCAGGGCGACCGGCTCGACGGTCGTCAGCTCCCCGCCGGCGCGGTCGCGCCGAGCCCTGACCAGGCGCGGGCGCATCAGGCGGCCCTCGTTGGCCAGGGCGCCGAAGGCCGCCGTCACCTGCAGGGGCGTGGCGCTCAGCTCCTGGCCGAAGACCAGGGTCATGCGGCTGCGCCCGGACCACTCGCAGGGCTTGCGCAGGACGCCGCCCTCCTCGCCCGGTAGGATCAGGCCGCAGGGTATGCCCAGGCCCAGGTCCTGGTAGGCGCGGAACAGCTCCTGGTCCGTGATGCGCACGGCGAACTTGGCGAAGCAGATGTTGCTGGAGTGGACGAAGGCCTCGCGGAAGCTGAGCAGGCCATGGTGGGGCCGGTCGTCGCGGATCCAGATGCCCTCGATGCAGGCCCGGCCGCCCTCGGGATCGGCGGTGGTCGCCAGGTCCAGACCGCCGCGCTCCAGGAGAGGGATGGCGCTCAGGGCCTTGAAGGTGGAGCCCGGTTCGTAGGCGGCATGGACGGGCAGGAGCTGCCACTCGGCCGGGCGATAGGCGCCGCGCCGCTCGGGGCTGGGCCAGGTGGACAGGGCCAGGATGTCGCCCGTGGCCGGATCCAGGACCACGGCGCTGCCGGCCCGGGCACCCGCGGCCTCGGCCGCGCGCGCCAGCTCGGCGTCCGCCAGGGCCTGGACCTTGTGGTCGATGGTCAGCAGGACGTCGTCGCCCTGCCGGGGCGGCACCAGCAGGCGCTGCCCGGAGCCCAGGAGGCTGCGCCCGCGCCCGTCCTTGGGCACGAGCGCCAGGCCCGGCCTCCCGGCCAGCGCCTCCTGCAGGCCCGCCTCGAGGCCGGCCACGCCCTGCCCCCCGGCGTTGACGAAGCCCACCAGCGGCGCTCCCGTGGCGCCGAGGGGATAGAGGCGCTGCGCCTGCCGCTCGAGGTGGAGCAAGCCCGAACGCTCCAGCAGCCGCCGCTCCGGCATGGCGAGGACCAGTCCCTCGTGCAGCACCAGGTAGCGCCCGGACGCGCGGGCGAGGGCGCGCTCCAGCGCGCGCGGAGTTCGCCCCAGGACCGGAGCGATGGCGGCCAGCAGATCCTGCCGCTCGCTGTCGGGCAGCGCGCGCAGGCACTGGGGATCGCAGCTGACATGGGTGGCCAGGGTCGAGACGGCCAGGGGCGTGCCGCGGCGGTCGTAGAGATTGCCGCGCAGCGCGGGCAGGCGGATCTTCTTCTCCCACTGGCGGCCGGCCAGCTCGCGGTAACGGTCGTGGCGGAGCACCTGGATCTGGAACAGGCGCAGGCCGAGCACGGCGGCCGTCGCGACCACGAGCGCGGCCAGGAGGGGAATCTCATGCCGCGGTCGGCAGCGACCCATGGATGGTCCCGCCGTGCGCTAGTGCCCGTCCGCGGCGCGCGCGGCGGGCACGGTGATGCCGGCGCTCGCCAGCCAGGCCGAACTCTCGCGCCGGGGCAGGTCGCCCGCGGCGACGGGGATGAAGATGCGGCCGTCCAGGTCGCGGCTGGCCAGCTGGGCCGCGGGCAGGCCGCGCAGGAGCCGCTCGGGTTGCCGCTCGCGCGCCACGGCCACGCCCAGCTCCAGGATGCGCGCGCGCAGGGCGTCGCGCTCGGCCTCCAGACTCGCCACCTCGCCCGCCAGGCGCAGGCCGCGGTTCTGCTGCCAGACGAACCAGAGCAGGAGGGCGAACAGGACGAGACCCACGAAGAACCAGACGTCGCGGCGCCGCAGGGCGTCGCGGCTGTGGACGCCCTCGCCGCGGCGGCTGTCGGGATCCCAGGTCCGGGTGGGGTGACCGGGAAGCAGACTCATGGAACGATCCTCCTGACCGCCCGCAGCCGGGCGCTGCGGGCTCGCGGGTTGCGGAGCCGCTCGTCGGGACCGGGACGCAGGGCCCGGGGCGTGAGCAGTTCGAAGGAGCGACGGTGCCCGCAGGCACAGACCGGAAGCTCCGGCGGGCAGAGGCAGTCGGTGCTCTCGCGGCGGAAGCAGCGCTTGACGCGCCGGTCCTCCAGGGAGTGGTAGCTGACGACCGCCGCCCGGCCGCCGGGGGCCAGGCAGCGTGGCAGGGCCGCGAGGGCGCTGTCCAGGGCGGCCAGCTCGTCGTTGACGGCGATGCGCAGGGCCTGGAAGACGCGCGCCAGCTCCGCGTGCGAGCCCCGCGCCCCCGTGACGCTCTCCACGGCGCGGCGCAGATCGCCGGTGCCGGCCAGGCGGCCGGCGTCCCGGGCGGCGAGGATGGCGCGGGCCAGCGCGCGGGGACGCCGGACCTCGCCCAGCTCCGAGAGCAGGGCGGCCAGGCCACCGGCATCGAGGTCGGCCAGGAGGGCCGCGGCGCCGGGGCCGTCGTCGCCCATGCGCATGTCCAGGGGTCCGTCCTGCATGAAGGAGAAGCCGCGGTCGGGCAGGTCCAATTGCATGGAACTCACTCCCAGGTCGAGCAGGACGCCTTGCGCGCCGTCGGGAGCGAGAGGCAGCAGGTGGGTTTCGAGGTCCGCGAAGTTGCCGCGGACGAACCGGACCCGGTCGGCGTAGTCGGCCAGCCTCCGGCGGGCGATCTCCAGGGCCGCCGGATCCCGGTCGATGCCGAGCACGCGGATCCCCGGATCGGCCCGGAGCAGGGCCTCGGCGTGCCCGCCCGCGCCCAGCGTGGCGTCCACGTAGAGCCCCGGCCCCCCGGCGGTCAGGATCGTGACGCACTCCCGCCGCAGGACCGGCTCGTGCTCCATTCCCGGGGCTCCCTGCCAAGCGCGCGGGGAGCGGCCCGCCGGCTAGGCCGGCAGACCGCTCCCCCTTCTCTCACCCTCTTGCGCGGTCAAGTCAAAAGCGGCGGAAGTGCTGCCGATTCCCAGTGCCGCACTTGCCTCTGAAGGGAAAACGGGAATCTGTCTGGGAACATCTCCCGCCGCCAAGATATCGAGCAGGTAGGGGCTGGGGCCCACGAGAACCAGGCTGCCGCCGAGCTGCCGGACCTGGCGGTAAAGACCCAGCAGCTCGGGCAGCACCCGGTACTGGATGTGGGACACACCCAACAGGCTGACGGCGAAGCTGCGGACGCCCACGACCGCGAGGCCCAGCACCTCGCTCTCCAGCTCGCGCTGCAGGCGGACATCCCAGTCCGCCACGAGACTCAGCTCCACGAACTCCGCGTGTCGCGTGACGATCAGGGCCATCGCCGCCTCTCTCTCACCCTCCTGCCGCTCCGACCCGCCCCCGGGTCAGAGCAGGTTCTCCATCTCCCGCAGGGCCTCGGGGGCCTCCGCGAGACCGGTCTGGAAACGCTCGGGCTGCCAGACCTCTATGTAATCCAGGGCCCCGACGAGCAGGGTCTCCTGGTCGATGCCGTAGTCCGCGAGGAACTCCCGGGGCAGACCCACGCGCCCCTGCTTGTCCAGGACCAGCGTCGCCGAGTTGCTGCTGTAGAAGCGCACGACCTGGCGCTTGCGGGGGCCGGGAGGCAGGGCCTGCAGCTTCGCCTGGAACTGGCGCCAGCCCTCGGGGGCGTAGAGCAGCAGGCAGCTGTCGATGCCCCGCGTCAGGACGAAGGTCTCGCCGCCCTCGGCTCCCAGGTGGCGGCGGAAGCTGGCCGGCACGTTGATGCGGCCCTTGCTGTCCACCTTGCAGCGATGGGTGCCGATGAAACCGCTCACGAGTCCCCCAAGATCACAGGTGGTGGATTTCAGTGGATCTTGCCCCACTTTCACCCACGGCGGCCACAATATCCCCACGACACGGGAGGGTCAACCACTATTTTCCCGCTCCGAAACGGCCGAATACCCGGATTTCGACTCCGCGGCACAGCCTGGATTGACAGCAGAGACTTTTTAACATTTGTGTGATTTATAGAGCGGCACGGATCCGGCGGGCGGCTCAGCCGGCCGGCTCCTCCCGTCCGCTCCCGGAGGGGATCGGGACGCCGCGGGGCAGGGTGAAGCAGAAGCATGCGCCGCGGCCGACGCCCGCGGACTCGACCCAGATGCGCCCGCGGTGGTGCTCCACGATGCGCTTGACGATGGCCAGGCCGATGCCCGTGCCCTCGCCGCCGGTGTCGAGCTTGGCGAAGAGGCCAAAGATGCGGTCGGCGTTCTCAGGCGCGATGCCGACGCCGTTGTCCCGCACGGTGACGACCGTCTCGCCGCCCTCGGTCCGGCTGCCCACCTCGACGCGGGGCGCGGCCTGTCCGCCCATGAACTTGGCGGCGTTGTCCAGGAGGTTCTGCAGCACCTCGAGCAGGCGGACCCGGTCCCCCACCACGCGGGGCAGGTCCGAAGCGATGTCGAGAGCGATGCCCGCCTGGCGGTAGCGGCCCTCCACGGCGGCCGCCGCCTCGCGCGCCAGCTCGCCCAGGTCGATCTCCTCCTCGGGATTCGCCAGGCGGCCGATGCGCGAGAGCTCGAGCAGGTCGTGCAGCAGCATCTCCATCTTCTCGGTGGCCGTGACGATGCGCGCGATGTCGGCGCGGACGCGCTCGGCGTCGCCGGCCGCGCTGTCCTTGTCCAGCAGCTGGGCGAAGGCCCTGATGGTGATCAGCGGCGAGCGCAGGTCGTGGGAGACGGTGTAGGCGAAGCGCTCGAGCTCGGCGTTCTTCTCCTCCAGCTCGCCGATGAGGGCCTGCTCGGCGCCTCGCGCGCGCTGGCGCTCGGTGATGTCCATCGCCGTGAAGACCAGCCCCGCGTCCATGGTGCCGGGATCGATGGCCGCCGAGCTGAGCAGGATGTCCAGGACCACCCCGTCCTTGCGCCGCCAGCGCGTCTCCACGGCGCCGAGGCCCGCCTCCCGCACCTGGGCGTGCTTGACCCGGCCCACGCGCGCGTGCTCCTCGTCGGTCTCGTAGAGCAGGCGGGCGGGCCGCCCCCGCAGCTCCTCGCCGGCGTAGCCCGTCATGCGCTGCAGGGCGGCGTTCGACCAGCCGAGGACGCGCTGGCCGTCCACCAGGCCGATGCCGATGGGCGCCGCGCGGAAGACGCTGCGCAGCGTGGCCTCCCGCTCGCGCAGGGCCGCCTCGGAGACCTGCAGCTCCGCGCGCACGCGGGCCGCCTCCACCAGCTCGCGCGCCAGGGTGAAGCCCATGAGCAGCACCAGGGCCACGTAGGCGTACTCGATCAGATAGACGGCGCGGTACAGGCCGCTGCTCACGGCCGTGTCGTTGAAGACGCCGGCGAAGAAGACGAGCAGGGCCGCGATGAGCGGCCTCATCTCCCGCCGCCGCCCCGCGCGGTAGGCGCGCACGGCCAGGATCATCACCACCGCGAAGACGAGGATGCCGAGCAGGCCCTGGAGGATGGTGAGGGGACCCGGGGCCATCTCGTAATAGGTGGTCTCCAGGCCGAAGGGCAGCAGGACCTGCTTGACGAGGGGGCGGTCGGTCCAGCACAGCCCGCCCCGCTCCACCGTGGCGACGGCCGCGTAGACCAGGCTGAGCAGGGCGAGGACATGGACGAGGCGCCGTCGGCGCAGGGCCAGGTAATCCGCCACGAAGCGCAGGAAGGCGGCGTTGGCCAGGGCCAGGGCGATGAGCTGCAGGCGTTGCCAGCGCACGCCGTCGACGGGCGCCGCGGACTGGTAGAGCCCCGCCGCGAAAATGTCGTAGAAGCCGACGGCCAGGCAGGTGAGGGCGAAGGAGAGATCCATGGCGCCGCGGCCGCGGCCCGCCCACAGCAGCAGGTAGAAGCCGCCGCAGAGGAAGGCGACCACCGCGAGCAGGAGGGCGGGCAGGGATGCGCAATCCATGGAGACTCCCGTGGCAGGCGCCAGGCGGCCTCGCCGCCGGTGGCGCGTCCACGGCGAGTATCCTTCAAGGCCGCGGTTTTTTAAAGATGCGATGCGCGCTCAGGTGCCCCCGCCGCCCGGCGGACTCTCGAGAATGCCCGTCAGGTGGCGCCGCGGCCGCCGGCTGAGCAGGGGCGGCGCGTCGTAGTCGGGGTAGCCGGGCAGGAGCAGGGCGCCGGCCTCGCTCGGGTCGGGCAACATCTCGACGCCCAGGGGCACGAGGACGCGCCAGAGGCGCAGGGTGTCGCCGTCGCCGGTGACGAAGTCGCGGGCCGCGGCGAAGCGCAGCTCCAGGGCGCCGCGGCGCCGGGCCTGGGCCACGTCGGCGGGACCCGGCGCTTCGGCCAGGGGCCGGGCGCTGCGGAAGAGGGAGTCCACCTCGGCGAGGAGCCGGCCCGCGCGCGCATCGCCGGCGGGCAGGTCGGTGATGCCGTGTCTCCCGTGCAGCAGGATCTCCGGCGGACGGACGGACGGCGGCGGCGCGCCCCCGCGCTCGGCGGGCGCGCCGCCGCAGGCGGCGGCCAGCAGCGCCGCCAGGCAGGCGGCCGCCGGCAGGCGGCCGGGTCCGCCGCCGCGCGGCGGAGGGGCCGGCGTCGCGGCGCGCCTCACTTGAGCAGCACCAGGCGCCGCGTCTCGGCGCGGCCGGGCAGGGAGAGCCGCGCGAAGTAGACGCCGCTGGCCAGGCGCCGGCCGGCGTCGTCGCGGCCGTCCCACGGGATGCCATGCACGCCGGCCGGCAGGGTCCCTTCGACGAGGACCCGCACCCGGCGGCCCCGGGAGTCGTAGATCCCCAGCCGGGCCGGCCCCGGTCTGGCGGGAATGGCGCAGACCAGCCTGGTGCCGGGATTGAAGGGATTGGGCACCGCCGCCCGCAGCTCCAGGCGGGTCGGCGCCGCATCCGCGACGGCGGTGGGATCGGTGGTCACCGCGGCCGAGCCCTCGTAGGGCAGGTAGTCGGTGCCGGTCACCGTCACCAGCAGCTCGCCGGCGGCCGGCGGGGTGAAATCGAAGCTGGCCGCGCCGGCCACGGTGGTTTCCACCAGGTGGAGATCCTCCCCCTGCCAGAGGCAGACCGTGGCGCCGTCCACCGGCATGCCCTCGCAGCTCACCGCCACCGTGAAGGCGACGGCCTGGCCGGCCAGCAGTTCGCCGGGATGCGCGACCGCGAGCTCCCGCGGATCCGCGGTCCAGACCGGGAGCTCCGGATCGCCCAGCAGGAAGAGCTGCGTGAAGCAGTACTGGTGCAGGTTCAGGGGATCGTCGGCCACGTACTCGTCGTTCTTGAGCAGCATGAAGTTCTCGCCCAGGCGGCGCACGCCCAGCGCGAAGAGGTTGCGGTAGAAGAAGGCGTCCTGGCGCACGGTGTAGAGGATGGGATCCTCGGCGGGCCCGCCCCAGCCCGTGCGGGAGTCGCCCATGAAGGCCATCCCGCCGCCGCCGGCGTTGAGGACGTAGGCCTCGGCGATGCTCGTGGTCGCCGTGATGTCGCAGGGATTGCAGCCCACGGCGAAGAGCAGGCCGTACCGGCCGGCGTTGGCCAGGGCCGCCAGCTCGCTGGTGTAGATCAGGTCGCCGTGGCAGATCCAGCCGGTGCCCAGGCAGTAGTCGTGGCAGTGGTCGTGGTGGTTGACCAGGTGGTAGCCGTGCGCCAGGTAGGCCAGGACATCCTCACGGTGCCCGCCCGGCTCGGCGTCGTACTCGGTGGCCAGGGTCCAGTCCGCCGGCAGGTAGGCGGCGCGGATCCACTCCTTGCAAATCTCCCCGCTCATGTCGCCGCAGGCGGAGATGTCGAAGCCGAAGGAGACGGCCGTGGTGGCGTATCCCGTCCGGGGCGGATCCTTCTCGTAGGCGAGGACCTTGGCCGTGTAGGCGGCGATGTCGGCGTCCGTGCGGGCCGAGAGACGGCCTACGGCCACCTCGCAGACCCAGTCGTCGTCGTAGTCGGCGTAGTAGGTGTCGTTGGGCACATCGTGCGTGAAGTAGCCCGGGATGGTGATGATGCGGTGATGACAGGGGATCACCGGCGTGTCGCCGCCCAGCAGGAAGCTGGTGGCCCCCCACGTGGCGTGGGCATCGGCCACGAAGGCCCGGATCTGTTCCAGCGGGGTGCCGCCGGCATAGCCCCCCTCCTCGCAGATCCAGCTCGTGGAGACGATGGCCGTGCGCCGGCCGATCCGGGTGCGCCAGTCGGCCAGCGGCTGGAAGTCATCCGTCCACGCGGCACCCGTGATGATGACGTGCTCGTAGCTCCCCGGCGGCACGCCGCGCCCCCCGGTCCGGGGATCGACGCCGCCGCGCAGGGCGATGGCATCCGGATTGGCCACCAGGGCGGCCAGCTGACGGTGATACATCCCGCGCGTCGTCGGCGAAGCGCCGGCCGGCAGGTAGTCCCCGCAGCGCCAGCCCCGCGTGAACTCGACGACGATCGCCAGGCGCTCTATCAGGAGCAGCTCCCCCGTGCCCGGATCGAAGCTGAGGGGGCAGACCCGCAGGAGGGCGAAGACCTGTCCGGCCAGGTCCCCCTGCCCCAGCAGGGTCACGGCGTTCTCCGGGAAGGGAGCTGCGCTCCCGTAGATCGCCGGATCGGGCGCCACCGGACGCGCCGGCAGCTCGGCATCGATGGCGGTCGGGCCTGGGGCCGGCGCCACGTGGAAGCGACCGGGGAGGCGATGCCGGCGGAGGTCTTCCGCCCGGACCGCCGTGACCAGGGCATCGCCCGGCAAGGCCACCCTCAGTAGGCGCGCCGGCAGCAGCGGCCGTCCCGGCTGCTCCAGTGAGGAACAGCCCGCCAGGCGGATCCGGTCCAGGCCGTCCTGGCGCTCCCAGTGGAGATCCTGCCGGGGAAAGTCGAGGACCAGGCGCAGCTCCTCGGCCGCGGCTACCGATCCGATCGCCAGCCCGGCGATCAGCAGCACTGTCGTGGAAGTGATTCGTGTCAACCGCACGCGCGAACCTCCCGGTCGGGAAATGATGATTGGCGTGTGGGGTGGATCTTCACTTCATCCGGTACAGCCATTCTAGCACATTGCCGCGGCCGGTCGCAGCCGGCCGCGGCTGTCGCTTCCACACTACTTGAGCAGCACCAGCCGCCGCGCCTCGGCGTGGCCGGGCAGGGAGAGCCGCGCGAAGTAGACGCCGCTGGCCAGGCGCCGGCCGGCGTCGTCGCGGCCATCCCAGGCCAGCTCGTGGCGACCGGCGGGCAGGTCCCCGGCGCACAGCCGGCGCAGTCGGCGCCCCGAGGGGGCGAGGATATCCAGCGTCACGGGTCCCGCCTGCGCGGTCTCGAAGCGCAGCGTGGTTGCGGGATTGAAGGGGTTGGGGAAGGCCCCCGCGAAGCGGTCCCGCCACGGCGTCTCCGGCACGGTCACCTCGCCGAGGGCGAGGCGGTCCCAGTCGTCGCCGAGCCAGGCCAGGGCGAAGTAGCGGTAGCGCCCGCCGGGCGCCACGTCGCTGTCGCGCCAGGTGAACTGGTCGTCGGCGGCGGCCAGGTCCTCGCCGAGCAGGCGGCCCTCCCCCCAGCCGAGCGCCAGGCGGCGCTCCCGCCAGAGCCCCCAGCGCGGCGCGCCCGCGCCGGTCCAGGCGACGCACACGGCGCCGTCCTCCCAGGCCAGGCGGATGTTGCTGAGGGCCACGGGCACGTCGTCCCACTCGCTCGCGTTGCCGCGACGGAAGAATCCCCCGGACAGCGTGGGCCAGGGACAGCTGGCCGCGCCGAAGGCGCCGGGCAGGTCCCAGACCAGGACGCGCCGGTTCCAGGTGGCGGCCACGAGCTCGCTGTCGCCGTCATGGTCCAGGTCGGCCAGGGTCGGGGTGCCGCGGATCTCGCCGCCGACGCTGATGGGGAAGCCGGGCTGCACGCTGCCGTCCTCCCGCAGGCCGTAGAGGATGCCCTGCTCGTTGCCCCAGACGAACTCGAAGTCGCCGTCGCCGTCCAGATCGCCGACCACGGGGCTGCTCTCCGCATTGGCGGCCAGCGCCACGGGCCAGCCGGCGCGGTCGCCGCCGTCGTGATCGATCAGGTGCAGGATGCTCTGCTCGCCGGCGATGCTCTCCACCACCAGCAGCTCCAGGTCGCCGTCGCCGTCGATGTCCACCGGCGCGGGCCCCGGCCCCGTGGCGGCGTTGTTGGTGACGAAGTGCCGGGGGAAGCCGGGGAAGCGGCTGCCGTCGGCGCGGAAGGCGAAGAGGCTGTCGGCCTCGGTCTGGACCAGGATCTCCAGGGTGCCGCCGGCGTCGCCGTCGAGGTTGCACAGGACCAGCGGCGTCTTGACGTCGTACCAGCCCGCGCCGCCCAGGTCGAGGTCCACGGGGAAGCCGGCCAGGTCGCCGCCGGCGCCGTTCAGGGCGTAGAGGAAGCCGTTGGTGGTTGCCACGACGAACTCGTCGGCGCCGTCGCCGTCCAGGTCGCCGGCGGCGGGGCTGCCGAGGGTCCAGGTGCCGAGGCCCGCGCGCAGCACGCCGATGGTGCCGGGATTGCTGTCGCCGTCCACCACCTCGCTGCCGTCGTGGTGGAAGGCGTAGACCTTGCCCGCGTGGTCCAGGCCGACGACCTCCACGTCGCCGTCGCCGTCCAGGTCGGCGCCCACCAGGTTGGTCCAGATCCAGTTGGTGGTGGTCCGCGGCCAGCCGGGCAGGTACTGGCCCGCGTGGTCGAAGGCGTGGATGGCGTAGGGCGCTCCCCGCGTGGCGACGACGATCTGCCGGTAGCCGTCGTCCAGCAGCGGCAACAGGGAGACGGCGCCGACGATGTCATAGGCGTCCAGGCTGAAGACGCCGTTCGTCGTCGCCTCGCCGTCGCCGTCGCGCACCTCGGTGCCGTCGTGGTGCCAAACGTAGACGGCGTCCGCGGCCGCCACCAGCTCCAGGCCGCCGTCGCCGGCCACGTTGGCCACCGCCGGGCTGGAGGAGCAGGTGGCCAGCAGCTCCTGGGGGAAGCCCGCCAGCTGGGCGGGGTTGGTCGAGGTGTGCAGAATGGCCGAGGGCACGCTCTCCATGCCGCCGCTGTCCACGGCCGTCGCGAAGAGGTGGGTGGCGCTGTTCTCCAGCAGCCCCTCCAGGTACACGGCCGTATGAGCCACGGGCAGCAGCGTGGCGCGCGCGTAGTCGCCGGTGGACGCCGGCGCCTCGCCCTGGGCCACGTAGACGTGGTAGCCGGCCACGTCGCCCGCCGTCGAGGCCGTCCAGCGCAGCGCGATGGCGTCGGCGGCGTCGCTGGTGTCGGTGGCCAGGTCCGTGGGCGGGTAGGGACGCCGGAAATCGAAGGTGTCCACGCTCACGCGCCCGAAACCATCGTTGACGGTGAGCACGGCCAGGTACTCCTGGACGATGCTGGCCAGGCTGACCTGGAAGCCGGGATCCGGCTGGGCGCCGTCCATCAGGCCCAGGGAGGGCACCGTCACCTGGTCCTCGCCGGGCGTCACCGTGAGCCCTGCGTCCAGGCTGGCGAGGGTGGCGGTCAGGGTGCCCGTGGCGCCGCCGCCCAGGTTCAGCCAGCGCGGCTTGGCGCGCAGCAGCTCGCCGGGCTCGATGTTGCCGTCGCCGTCGCCGTCGGGACCGTCGTCCAGCTCCCACTCGGCGATGACCGGCCGCGGCGCGTGCAGGGTCAGCAGCAGCGTGTCGCGGCGCGTAGCGATGTTCCCGCCGGTCAGGACGGCCTCCACGCGCACGTGGCCGCCGTCCGCCGCGCCGAGGGCGGGCAGGGCCGCGTGGACGCCCGTGGCGCCGTCGGACGCGGCGCCGGCGGCCAGGGAGCCGACGACCTCGGGACCGCCGCTCACGGCCAGGGAATCGTTCAGGGAGAGGAGCTGGAGGGCGACGCCGTCGGCCGCCGCGTCGCCGGCGTTGCGCAGGGTGGCGACGAGGAAGGCCGTCTCGCCGCCGTCCAGGCGGCCGTCGCCGTTGTTGGTCGGACCGTGGGCGGGATCATCGTCGACGGCGAGCGTCGCCACGTGCACGAAGGGCCCGACGGCGCCGGTGACGGTGATGGCCTGCGCCACCTGGTCGGCGTTGGCCGCCCAGACGACGAGGTCGAGCGATCCCGGGGTGAGGGGACGGGCCGGCAGCTGGCAGAGCCCGGCGGCGTCGGTGGCGCCCGTGGCCCAGACCTCGCCGGCCTTCTGCAGGGTCGCCCGCGCGCCGGCCACGGGCTGGCCGCCCGCGGTGACGGTCACGTCCACGGTGTGGTCCCCCACCGCCAGGCTGGCGGGGGCCGCCACGTCTAGCTGCCGCGGCGCGCCGGCCCAGAGGTCCAGCAGCGGATCGCCGAGGAAGGTGATGAGGAAGTAGGTCCAGCGGCCGTAGCCCTCCTCCTCGGCCAGGTAGGCCCGCGCCTCGCGCATGAGCTTCTGGGCCGCGCCGGGCCGCGTGATGTCGTCCTGGAAGAGGCGCGCGTAGTAGTCGTCGGCGTAGGGGATGCTGTGGATCGGGTAGCTGCTGTCCGTGGTGCCGAAGGCGGCGATGGCACCGCCCGTCGGATGGAGCAGGAAGCGCTCGGCCAGGCAGTCGTAGTCGTAGGCCGCCGACGAGCAGTTCATCAGGTTGATGTGGAAGGGCGCGGCGTTGGTCAGGGCCGCCACGTGGCTCGCCACGATGCCGCCGTCCCCCACGGACATGGTGTAGCGGTAGCCGTGGCCGTCCTGGTCCACGAAGGCGAAGCGGCCCGTGTCCATGGAGTCGACGGCGGCGACGACGCCCAGGGGCTGGGGGTCGATGCCGGTCCAGTCCTCGCCGTCCTGGTTCTGCCAGTTCTCGAACAGGGCGGCGTGCTCCATGTCGGCGTCCAGGCGGTTGCGGATGGTGCTCACGGTGAAGTCGGCGCCGTCCATGATGATGTCCTCGCCGGGCGTCCAGTCGGCCGGGTGCAGGACCTCGGCCAGGAAGAGGATGCGGTGCTGGAAGCCGGTGAGCGCCGTCTCGCGGTAAAGGCTCGTGAGCTTCGTCACGAGATCGCCGGCCTCGGCCGCCGTGTGGGCCGGCAGGCGGCCCACCATCAGCTCGGGCAGCAGGTCGGTCTCGTCGCTCGCGGTGATCCCGTCGTAGAAGGCCTCGCCCCAGTGCTCGTCGCCGTCGGCGTTCCAGGTGCCGTCGAGGCAGGCGTAGTAGAGGTCCGTGGGCAGGAGGTCGCCCTCCTCGCTGGTGGCGCGGGTCAGGACGTAGCGCGCGGGGATGGTCTCCGTGTCGCCGCCGAGGATCACGGCCTGGAGGCCCCAGAGCTGGTAGGCCTCCTGCAGGAAGAAGCGGATGTTCTCGCCGCGGTCGCGGCCCGGCGGATAGCGGTCGGCGATCCACTCCACGGTGCGCACCGCCGTGCGCGTGCCCCGGGCCGTGTGCCAGTCGGCCAGGCCCTGGAAGGCCGATGCCATGGCCTCCGTGGTGACGACGACGGCATCCACGGGACCGCCCTCCAGGGACGGGCGCTCGCGCGGCGTCCAGGGCCCGCCGTCCGCCGCCGCCTCGCGCAGCGGTCGCAGGGGCGGTGCGGGGTCGGCCTCGCCGCGCAGGTGGAGGGTGAGATCCTCGCTCAGGCGCAGGGCGCCGCCCTCGCGCACCAGGGGCCGCCAGAGGAAGAGGGCCTCGCGGCGCCCGCCTTGCGCCGGCTGCCCCAGCAGGCGCACGGACGCCGCGCCGCGGGCGCGCAGCCCCGGCGCGGGAGTGCGCAGGCGGCCGTCCTCGTCCCGGATCGCGGGCGCCGGCGCCACGGCGTCCGGCCCCACCGTCACGGCCGGACCCAGGACGACGTCGAAGCCGGCCAAGCGCACGCCAGCGGGCAGGGGCACGCGCACCAGGCGGGCGGGCAGGTCGGGCTCGCCGGGCAGGGCGTCGCGCACGGCCCCGGGGAAATCGGGACGCAGGCCCGCGGCCGTCTCCGTCAGGCGCAGGGCGGCGCGGTCCACGCGCGCGGTGACGGTCCACTCGGAGGCGCCGGCGCCGAGGGCCGGCAGGAGCAGGACGAGGGCGATCAGTCGCTTGGCGGTCATGGCCACTCCTGGGGCTGATGGACGGAGCGGCCGCCGGCGCGGGGGCCGGCGGTCGCTTCCTCCATGATAACACATGGCCATCGGGGGAACATCAGGGCTCGGCGTCCGCGCTCCGCCCGATGCGATAGAGGGTGTAGGTGACGGGTTCCGGATTGCGCAGGCCCAGGCCGCTGACCTCCTGGGCCATGATGGGAATCAACAGGTAGCCGTCGCCCCGCGGGCCGGCCAGGACGCCCGGCACCGGATGGCGATCCACGAGGTAGTCCGCGCCGCGCCGGTCCAGGAAGGCGAGGGACTCCACCATCTCGCGGTAGCCCCGCTCGTGCCAGAGCGCGGCGATGTCCGGGTGGATGAGGCCGCCCAGGTCCACCACGTAGAGACCCGAGCGCATCCCCATCAGGCCGATGTCCGGGCAGGCGACGCGGGCGCCCGGCACGCCGTGCGCGTGGAGGTGGTCGGCCATGCGGCCCAGGCTGGTCTCCAGCTCGCGCGGGAAGCGCCGCGCGTCGGGCAGCACCCGCGTCGCGAACAGCGCCGCGTTGGGCACGAGGGACAGGACCACGGCCGCCAGCACCCAGGGCCTCAGCCGCGGCCGCCGCCGGACCCAGCGGTCCGCGTAGGCGCCGGCGGCCAGGGGCAGCAGCGGCGTCACCGGCAGCAGGTAGCGGCTGATGACCTGGACGTCGCGCAGGAGGAAGACGGCGGGCAGGGCCAGGGCCCAGACGCCGGCCAGGGCCGCATAGAAGCGGACATGCTCGCCGGCCCGCCGGCGCCGGCGGCGCCACAGGGCGCCGGCCGTGCCCGCCGCCGTGGCGGCGAGGAGGAGGACCTGGCTGGAGACGGGCACGCGCAGCAGGCGGACCGTCTGCAGGGCCAGGTGCGCCCAGCCCTGCCAGCCCCGGCTCTTCGCCGCGGCCGTGCTGGGAAAGGCGGCGCCCAGTTCGAGGCGGGCGAAGAGCAGCCAGGGCACCAGGGGCAGGGCGATCCCCGCCGCCAGGGCCCACCAGCGCCGCCGCCAGCGCGGGCTCGCCAGGGCCAGGCCCAGCAGCAGCGCGCACAGGAGGGTGTACTCCGGCCGCACCAGGGCCGCCGCCCCGGCCAGGAATCCCACTCCGAAGGCGCCGCTCTGGCGCCGGGGCGCGGCGGCCAGGGCGTCGAAGAAGAGCAGGAGCATGAGCACGGCCAGGGACGACTCCATGCCCGAGGCGCTCCAGCGCAGGAACCAGACCTCCGTGGCGAAGAGCAGGGTGGCGGCCAGGCGCAGGTCGGGACGGGAGATGGCGCGGCCGGCCAGGCGGTGGAAGACGAGGACGGACAGCAGCCCGGCGAGGATGGCCGCCAGGCGGGCGGCGAGGATCCCCGCCGCCTCGCCGCTGGCGAAGGGCGCCAGCAGCAGGACCCAGAGCGGGCTCGTGGAGCCGTAGGAGGGCTCGCCCAGGTTGAAGACCCAGCCCTTGCCCAGCAGCAGGTGATTCGCGTAGACGAGGTGGATGTAGGTGTCGTCCGTGACGTAGCCCCAGAGCGCGGCCTGGAGGGCGAGGTAGATCAACAGGACGGCCGCCAGGCCGAACCGCTCGCTTCGCGGGCTCACGCGTCCTCCTCGTCGCCCGCCCGCCCCGGGCCGGCGGTTAGCGCGGCGAACAGGGCCGCCATGCGGGCGGCCTGGACGGGTCGGGTGAAGTCGTCGGGCACGGGCCGGGGCCGCCAGCCGGCCTCCAGGGCGGCCTCGGCCGCGGCCAGGGTCTCGGCCACACTAGCCGCTCGCGGCCGGGCCGTCCAGCCCAGGCCGTGCTCGGCCAGGAGGGCCTCCAGCTCGCTGGGCGGCGTGACAGCCAGGATGGGCCGGCCGGCGGCGGCGTACTCGTAGAACTTGCCGGGAACGAGGTCCCGGTAGCGCTCATCGTCGTGCTTGACGAGCAGCAGCAGGTCGGCCGCCCGCTGGCGGGCCAGGCTCTCGGCGTGGGGGACGGGGCCCTCGAAGCGGACCACGTCCGCCAGGCCCAGCTCGTGCGCGGCGGCCTCATTGTCCGTCTCGCGGGGGCCGAGGAAGGTCGCTTCCAGGGGCCGCGCTCCGGCCGGCCGCGCCGCCAGATGCCGCGCCAGGCCGGCCAGGAAGGGGCGGGCCGAGCGGGTCAGGCTGAGCTTGCCGGCATGGAGGATGCGCAGGGGCGCGCCGGGCGCGGGCGGCGGCGGCGGCAGGTCCGCGAAGTCGGCGGGATCGAAGCCGTTGCGGATGAGCACCGGCGGCCGCGGGCAGCGCTCCGCGTAGCGCCGCCGCCAGCCCTCGGTCACGGCCACCACCTGGGCGCGCGCGAGCACGGCCGCCTCCTGGCGCCGGTGCAGCCAGCGATGCAGGGGCGTGGGCGGCGCCTTCAGGTGCAGGTTGAACCAGGGATCGCGGAAGTCGGCCACCCAGGGCAGGCCGGTCTCCCGGGCCAGGTCGAGAGCGGCGCGGTGGGCGCTGTCCGGCGGGCCGCTGGAGTAGATCAGGTCGATGTCGCCGTGCGCCAGGCGCCGCCGCGCGGCGCGGCGGGCCGCGGGGATCCACCCCGCGTAGGAGTCGGGCACCAGCAGCAGGTCGCCCAGGGCGCGCAGGCGCGCGAAGCCGCGGCTGGAGCGGCGGCCCGCGGCGGGGTCGCCGCCGCGCCGCCACAGCCCGGTCAGCCGCCGCAGCAGGGCCTGTCCGGTGAGCCCGCCCACGCGGTGGACCTCCAGGCCCTCCGGAAGCTGTTCGAGCAGTGAGTCGTCGCGCACCCAGTAGTCCTCGGGCCGCCCGCAGACGACCACGGGCTCCCACCCGTGCGCGGGCAGGTAGCGCGCCAGCTTCAGGCTGCGGAAGACGCCCCCGTCCCCCATGGGCGGAAAGAAGTAGGCCAGCATCAGGACGCGCCTCACGGCCGCGCCTCTGCCAGCCGGGCGAAGGCCGCGCGCACCGTCGCCATGTTGTCCTCCCAGATGGCCGCCTCGGCGATCCGGCGGCGATTGGCCTCGCGGGCCGACTGCCGCTCGGTCTCGGGCAGGGCCACGGCCTCCAGCAGGGCGCGCGTCAGGTCCTCGGGCCGCCCGGGCGGGAAGTAGCGGGCGCGCGGCGGCGCGGGGATCCACTCGCGGTTGGCGGGAATGTCGCTGAGGACGGGATAGGCGCCCAGGGCCATGGCCTCCAGCAGGGAGACGCTGGTGCTGTCCGAGAGACTGGCCGACACGTAGAGACCCGCGCGGCCGAGCTCCTCGACGAGCCGCTCGCGGGGAACGCGCCCCAGCCAGTCCACCCGCTCCGCGATGCCCAGCTCGCCGGCCAGACGGGCCAGGGACGCGCGCTGGGCGCCGTCCCCCGCCAGGCGCAGGCGCCAGTCGGCAAAGACGCGCAGGAAGCCCGCCGCGCCGCGCAGCACCGTGGCGACGTCATAGACGGGCTCCAGGTTCCGGTCGTGGAGGATCACCGGCTCGCGCGGCCCCGTCCCGGCGCCGGCCGCGAAGATGGCGCGGTCCACGCCCATGGGCACGGTCAGCGGCCTCACGCCCTCCCCCGCGAGGGCGACGATGGCCTCGCTGAGCATGGCCGCGTCGCTGGTCACCAGGTCGGCGGCCCGCAGCACGCGACGCGCGCGCCAGCGGTGGAAGGCGCTGCGGTGCGGATTGACGAGCACGTCGCTGCCCCAGGTGGACAGGGCCCACGGCCGCCGCCCGGTCAGCCAGGCCAGCCAGCCGTAGTTGGGCACGAAGTGGGCGCTGACGAGGTCCGGCCGGAAGCGCCGCAGGATCCGCGCCGCCGCGGGCGCGGCCAGTGTGCAGGCCAGGGCGCCCGCCGGCAGGCCGGCCGCCAGGCGCCGCACGGGAACGGGCATGGGGCGGGGATCCTCCAGGGTGAGGAGTAGCACCTCGTCGCCCTGGCCGGCGAAGTAGCCGGCCCAGCGTGCGGTGTGGACGTTGCGGCCGTCGCTCAGGAGGGCGATGCGCATCAGGCCGCCTCCCCCGCGCGCAGGGCGCGGGCGAGGCCCCGGCGCAGACCCGCCAGGGGCAGCCGCGCCAGGAGCCAGGCCTTCTCGCGCCCGTCCAGGATGCCCTCGCCCGCCAGGGCGAGCCAGGCGCCCGCCGCGAGCAGGCCCAGGCCGGCGGCGACGCCGGCCGGGCCGGGCGCCCAGCCCGCGGCGCCGGGCAGGAGCCGGGCCGCCAGGATGGCCGGGACCAGGGGCGCCAGGCCCCAGGCCAGGGTCCGCGCCAGCGGCCCGCCCAGGCCCGCCAGCCAGCCGCGGCGCCGCGCCGCCGCCAGGATCCAGGCGGCCTGCAGCGCCGCCGCCCCCACCTGGGCCAGGCCCAGGCCGATGAGGTCCAGGTGCCGCACCAGGATGACGAGACTGCCATAGTAGGCGAGGGCCCAGGCGAGATTGCCCAGCAGCACGACGTGCAGGCCGTGCAGCCCGCGGAAGGCCGCCTCCAGGCAGGCGGCCAGGGAGCTCAGGGGCAGGCTCAGCAGGAGCAGGCACATGAGCGGCAGGGCGCGCAGGTACGCGGGCGTCGCCACGAGGAGGATCAGGGGCCGGGACAGGAGCAGCAGGGCCGCCGCCAGCCAGAGGGACAGGACCAGCTGAGCGCGCAGGAACAGCTGCAGGCGCTCCGGCAACTCGGCCTCGCGGCGCTCCTCGTAGAAGCGGCTCACTTCCGTCTGCAACGACAGCACCGGCGCCGCCAGGAAGCGCCGGCTCACGCCCACCAGGCGGGCCGGCACGTTGAAGAGGGAGACGAGCTCCAGGGCGGCGGCCAGGGCGACGACGTAGCGGTCCAGGTCGAAGTAGGCCAGGGCCAGCCAGCGCAGGGGCAGGCTCAGGAGCCAGTAGTCGCGCAGCTGCCCGCGCTCGAGGCGCAGGGGCGCCGGCGGCGCGCCGCCGCGCGGCACCGCCAGGGGGAAGGCGGCCAGCAGCAGGCCGCCGCGCAGGAGGAACCAGAAGGCGGTGAGCTCCAGGGCGCGGGCGGCGTCCAGGCTCCCGCGCTCCAGGAAGAGCTGCAGGGTCAGCCCCGCGGCCGCCAGGACCTCGGCCAGTGCCATGGGCCCCATGCGCCGGAGGCCCTGCCAGAGGGCGTCGGCCAGCTCGCTCAGGCCGAAGGCCAGGGCCACGAGGAGCGCGCGCCGGAAGAGCGCGTCCGCGGCGCCGGCCAGGGCGAAGCGCCCGGCCAGCCAGTCGCGACCCAGCCAGGCCGCCAGGCCCACGACAGCGTAGCCGGCCAGGATGCCGGTGAGGGTCAGGCCCGCCGCGCGCAGGATGCGCCCGCCCTCGCGGCGGGCCTCAAGCTGGGGCAGGAAGCGCAGGGCGAGCTGCGGCAGTCCCGCGAGGGCGACGGCCGCCACGAGGCCGGCGAGGGCGCGCAGGGCCAGCAGCAGGCCGAAGCCCTCCTGGCTCAGGTGGACGGCGAAGAGCTTCACCTGCACCAGGGCCAGCAGGCTCGCCAGCAGTGTCTTGACGGCCAGGAAGAGGGCGTTGCTGCCCACGCGGCTCGCCGCCATCAGCCGCCTCCCCGCAGGCGGCCGGCCAGGGCGAGGACGGCGGCGCGCCGGCGGCGCTGCCGGTAGCCCACGGGCCGGGCGCCGAACTCCGCCTTGAAGGCGAACAGTGGATCCTTGCCCGTGCTGCCGCCGAAGTTGAAGCTGCGGGCGCCCTCGGCGCAGGCCTGCTCCAGGTTGGCGGCGTAGAGGGCGACGCTGGGCGCCAGCTCCCGCGCCGTCTTGCGCGTCGTGCCGTTCCAGGCGACGATGCGGCCGCGGAAATGGAAGTTGAGGTGGCCGCCCAGCAGCTCGCCCTCCCGCCGCGCCGTCCAGAAGCGCACGCGCACGGTGTCGGCCAGGAGCTGCTCCAGGTGCGCCAGGGGCGTGGGCCGGGCCAGGCCCCAGTCCCGTGCGTGCTCGAGGTAGATGGCGTAGTACTCGCGCAGGTCGGCCGCATCCGTGCTGCGCGTCACGACGACGCCCGCCCGCACTGCCTTGCGGGCCTGGCGGCGCTTGGCCTGGCTGAAGCCCGCCCGGACTGCCTCCCAGCCCGGCGCCAGGTCCAGGATCTGGGTGACGAGCAGCGCGCCGGGGCCGGGCGGGTCGGGCCGGCCCGCGTCGGGGGGCGCCACCAGCGTGGCGCCGAGGACGCGGCCGCCCAGGTCGCCGAGGAAGGCCGCCGCGAGATCGTCTGCCAGGGCGGGCGGCGCGCCCGGCGCCAGCAGGGGGCCGCCGTAGGTGCCGAAGGGCAGGCTCTGGCGGTGGACCAGGCCCCAGCGCCGGGTCTCGGCGAAGGGCAGCAGGGCGCGCAGGGCGCCGCCCTCGCGCATGGTCAGCCAGCCGGGGCGGTGGCCGTAGACCTCGGCCAGCCCGCGCAGCCAGGTGGCGCCGTGGTAGAAGGTGGCCCCCGGGGCCGTCGCCGCGAAGCGGTCCAGCTCCTCCCAGTCCAGCTCCCGCTCCAGGGCCAGGCCCACCGTCACCTCCGGTAGTGGCGCAGCAGCTTGCGGACGGCCTCGCAGGCCGAGTCCACCTCCGCGTCCGTGATGCCGGGAAACAGCGGCAGGCTGAAGCAGGTCTTGAAGAAGCGCTCGCTGACCGGCAGGTCCGGCGGTCGATCGCCGAAGTACTCCCGGTGGGCGGGATGATGGTGGATGGGGATGAAGTGGAGGCTGGGGCTCACGTTCTCGGCCGCCAGGGCGGCCAGGAAGCGGTCCCGGTCCACGCGCAGGGCGCCCGCGAGGAGGCGCGGCACGAAGAGGTGCCAGGTGTGCCGGGCGCCGGGGCGCGTGGCGGGCAGGAGCAGGGCCTCCTCGCCGGCCAGGTTCGCCAGGTAACGCTCGGCGGCCCGCGTGCGCGCGGCCAGCAGCTCGGGCGCGCGGCGCAGCTGCACGAGGCCCAGGGCCGCCTGCACGTCCGTCATGTTGAACTTGTAGCCGAAGCGCTTGACCTCGTAGTACCAGCTCCCCCGGTCCGTGTAGCGCTTCCAGGCGCCCTGGTCCATGCCGTGCAGGCTCTGCAGGGCGATCTCCTCCTCCAGGGATTCGTCGCGGCAGGTCAGGAAGCCGCCCTCGCCCGTGCTGAGGTTCTTGGTCACATAGAAGGAGAAGGCCGCCGCCTCGCCGAAGGATCCCGCGGGGCGGCCGCCGGCCTCGGCCCCGAAGGCGTGGGCCGCGTCCTCCACCAGCAGCAGCCTCTCGGCGTCGGCCAGGTCCCGCAGGGCCTCGATGCGGCAGGGCTGCCCGCCGTAGTGCACGGCCAGCACGGCGCGCGTGCGCGGCGTGACGGCCGCGGCGACGCGCTCGGGGTCCAGGCCGAAGGTCTCCTCCTCGATGTCCGCCAGCACCGGCGTCGCGCCGGCGTGGTGGATGACGTTGACCGTCGAGACGAAGGTGTTGGGCGTCGTGACGACCTCGTCGCCGGGCCCGATGCCCAGCACCTTCAGGGCGAGGAAGAGGCCCGAGGTGCAGCTGTCCAGCGGCCAGCCGTGGGGCAGGCCCGTCGCGTCAAGGAAGGCCGCGCGGAACTCGTGGGTGCGCGGGCCGATGGTGAGCCAGCCCGAGCGCAGGGTCTCCACCACGGCCGCGATCTCCTCCTCGCCGTGGCAGGGCCGGAAGAAGGGCAGGCGCTCGGCGCGCACGGGCGCGCCGCCTTCGATGGCGGGCAGGTCCCCCGCCTGGCTGTCGCTCATAGCAGGTCCTTCATGGTCTGGGCCAGGCTCAGGAGGCGCCGCCCCAGCGCCGCCTCCTCGCCGGCCGCCGCCATGACCTCCAGCTCGGCCAGGAGGCCGGGCAGGTCGAGGTCCCCGGGCAGGCGGGGCCGGATGATCATCAACTGCTCGCCGAACTCGCTGACCTCCGCCTCGCGGCGGGTCATCAGCTTCTCGTGCAGCTTCTCGCCGGGCCTCAGGCCCGTGAAGACGATGGGAACGTCCACGTCCGGCTCCAGGCCCGACAGGCGGATCATGGCGCGCGCCAGCTCGAGGATGCCGACGCTCTCGCCCATGTTGAGGATGAAGATCTCCCCGCCGCCGCCGAGGCTGGCCGCCTGGAGGACCAGCATGCTGGCCTCCTTGATGGTCATGAAGTAGCGCGTCGCCTCGGGGTCGGTGACGGTGACGGGGCCGCCGCGGCGGATCTGCCGGCGGAAGAGCGGCACCACCGAGCCCCGGCTGCCCAGGACGTTGCCGAAGCGCACCGAGATGAAGCGCGTGGGTCCGCGGGCGGCGGCGGCGTCCAGGAGCAGCAGCTCGGCCAGGCGCTTGCTGGCGCCCATGACGCCGCGGGGATCCACGGCCTTGTCCGTCGACAGCATCACCATGCGCTCGACGCCGCTGGCGCGGCAGCAGTCCAGCAGGTTGCGCGTGCCCAGGACGTTGTTGATGAAGGCCTCCACGGGGAAGCGCTCCATGTAGGGCACGTGCTTGTGCGCCGCGGCGTGGAAGACCACGTCCGGCCGGCGCGCGTCGAAGACGCGGCCCAGGCGGCCCCGGTCGCGGATGTCGGCGATGAGCCCCTCCACGGCCAGGTCGGCGTGGGCCTCGCGCAGCTCGTTCTCGATCTCGAAGATGGAGTTCTCGCCCCGCCCCAGCAGGATCAGGCGCGCGGGCGCCAGGGGCGCCGCCAGCCGCGCGATCTCGCCGCCGATGGAGCCGCCGGCCCCCGTCACCAGCACGGTGCGGCCGGCCAGCATGGCCCGCACGGGCGCGGGGCGGAAGTCCACGGACTCGCGGCCCAGCAGGTCCTCGGCGCTGACGGGGCGGATCTGGGAGATGCTGACGTCGCCCGTGACGATCTCGCGGATGCCCGGCACGATCTTGAAGGGCAGGCCCGCCTCCTGGCAGACGCCGACCAGACGTCGCACCACGCGGCCCTCGGCGCTGGGAATGGCGACGATGACCTCGTCGATGCCCCGCTCCCGCGCCACGGCGGCCAGGGTGTCCGTGGGGCCGTGGACGGGCAGGTCCAGGACCCGCTCCCCGGCCAGGCCCGGCCCGTCGTCCAGGAAGCCGTCCACGACCAGGCCCAGCTCGGGGCTGGAGGTGATCTCGCGGGCCACCATGCGGCCCGCTTCGCCGGCGCCGATGATGAGGATCCTCTTCACGGGTGTCCTTCCCTCAGCGCACCAGCACGAGGATGCGCGTCGCCACGGCGCCGCGGTCCTCGAGGCGCAGGATGTAGCGGCCGCTCTCGGCGCGATTGCCGAAGCGGGTCTGCAGGTTCCAGAGCACCCCACCGGGCGCCACGCGGCCCGGCCGGGCCACGAGCTGCCCCTCGAGGTTGTAGACCAGGGCGTTCACCGCCTGCTCGACGCCGCCCAGGCGCACCGCGTCGTGGCCCAGCTCGGCCCGCACGGGATTCGGGTAGAGGTAGGCGCCGGCCAGGGCCTCGGGCGGCGGCGCCGGATCGGCCAGCACGTCCACCACGGCGGCGCCGCCGTTGGTGCCCACCCAGAGACGGGCGCCGTCCGCGCTCAGGGCCAGGCAGCCCACGCGCGGCGAGGGCAGGGGCGAGAGCACCTCGCTGCCGAACAGGTCGGCGCCGGCCGCCGCGCGGCCGGCCTCGTTCGTCCAGTTCGACACCTGCCAGGCCAGGACACCGCCCGCCTCGTCGTAGCGGTAGGCGACGCGGGCCAGGCCCAGGTCGCAGCCCACCCAGACCGAGCTGTCGGGCGCCGCCGCGACGGCCCGCACCTGGGGCGCCAGGAGGCCGTCGCCGTAGTAGGTCTTCTTGCCCAGGCGCCCCACGGCCTTCCAGCCGCCCGCCACGGGCAGGACGAGGACGAGGCCGTCGTCCTGGGCCACCCAGAGGGCGCCCTCGGGACCGGCCGCCAGCTTGAAGCCCGCGGTCGCATCGGCGAGGTAGCCGCCCGGATCCGCGATGCCGCCGCCCGTGCCCGTGTGGTACCACGTGTCGTCGGCCGGATCGAAGAGCGTGCCGTTCGCGTCCCAGATCTGCAGGCCGGCGCCCCGGAAGAGCAGGGCCGCCCGGCCGTCGGGCAAGAAGGCCAGCGCGTCGGGGATGTTCGCGGGCAGGCCGGCGCTGCCCGTGTCCAGGACGTGCCACTGGTCGCCCGCGTCGCAGACGTCGATGCCGGCGCCGTCGGAGCAGAACCAGCGGTTGCCGGCCGCGTCCTCGCCCATGGCCAGGTAGCTGCGGTTGGCGGCCAGGACCTCGCGCGCGCCCGTGGCCAGCTCGATGCGGCCGAAGGCGAGGGTGAAGCGGTTGAACCAGGCGTAGCCCGCGCCGTCCTCGAGCATGTCCAGGGAGAAGCGCGGCATGCCGCCGAAGGCGGGATCCGAGGGGTAGCGGATCCAGGCGCCGCCGAGCCAGGCGGCGCCCCCGCCGCGGCTCAGGGCCCAGGTGCGGCCCGACGGCCCGCGGCGCATGACCAGGAAGTCGGCGCCGAGCACGTGGTCCGCCAGGTCCTCCTGCTCCCAGGCGGCGCCGTCCCAGTGGAGGAGGCCCGGCCCCACGCCCTCGCTGTAGGCGCCGCCCAGCCACACCTGGCCATCGGCCCCGGCGTGGAGGGCTCCATAGGTGACGGTCGTGTAGCCGAGGTAGTGGTCCGCGGGCAGGCCGGGCAGCTCGGTCCAGGTGCCGGCGTCCGGCGCGTAGCGATAGACGCGGTCCTCCCGCCCCGTCTGGCCCGGCACGCCCAGGGACAGCGCGAGCGTGTCGCCGGCGGCGTCCAGGGCCTGGACCGCGTAGCCGGCCAGGCCACCGGGGAGGGCCAGCGCGCTCCAGGCGCCGCCCGCGGCGGGACGCCGGCTCACGGCGCCCTCGGCCAGGGCCCACAGGGAATCGGCGGCCAGGACCAGCGCGCCGACGGAGCCCGCCGGAGCGCTCGCGCCGGGCTCGGCCACCAGGGTGTCCGGCGTCAGGCGGTAGATGCCCGCCTCGGTGCCGGCGTAGAGGGTGTCGGCCACGAAGGCCAGGGCGCGGACGGTCTCGTTGCCGAGCCCGTCGCTGGCCGTCCAGATGCTGCCCGGCGCGGCGGCCTCCATGACGCCCAGGCCGGCATCGGTGCCGTACCAGATGCGGCCGTCGGGTCCGCGGGCCAGGCAGAGGACCGCGTCCGAGGCGAGGGCGTTGTGGGTCTGGAAGCGACGCCAGGGCGCGGCGTCGGCCGGGCGGTAGCGCAGCAGGCCCTCGCCGGCCGTGGCCACCCAGATCTCCGTCTCGTCCGTGGCGAGGACGGCGTTGAGATCGCTGGTGGGCAGGCCGTCATCGCTGTTGAAGACGCTGATTCCGCCATCGAAGGCCAGGCGCACGAGGCCGCCGCGCCCGGCTGCCCAGACGGCGGCGTCAGTGGCGTCCAGGGAGCGCAGCTCGCTGGGGTCCGTTGCCACGTCCCAGACGAGGAGGGCCCGGGCCGGCGCGGCCGCGAGCAGGATCAGCAGGAGGGCCGTGACGGGGCGACGGCTCATGCGCCGTCCTCCTCTCGGTTCAGGAGAGCCGCCGGCCAGCGGCCCCGCAGCTGCATGCCCAGGGTCTCCAGCCAGAGCTGGAAGTCCAGCCCCGGGCTCCAGTGGGTCAGGTAGAGGCGATCCATGCCGGCCAGGGAGGCGGCGTCCGTCTGGATGCCGTACCGCCGCCAGTAGCCCGTCAGGCCGGGGCGCAGAACGAGCAGGTCGCGCAGCTCCGGCGCGGCCGCCTCCGCCGGCGGCCTCGGCAGGGGCCCGACGAGGCTCAGGCGCCCGCGCAGCACGGCCAGGTAGAGCCGCGGCGCGAGCAGATCCGACACGGACCGCTCTCCGTGCACGGCCACCGGCAGCGTGACGGGCTGCCCGCCCTTGCCCGCGGCCCGCAGGCGCCGCAGGGACCGCTGGCCCCGCAGCCGGCAGGCGACACCATGCACCAGGCCCGGAAGCAGCGTCAAGGCCAGGGCCGGCAGGGCGCAGGTCAGATCCGTCAGGCGCTTGAAGAAGCGCTGCAGCGGCCAGAGGCCGGCCATGCGATAGGCCACCCCCGGCAGGCCGAGGAAGTCCTCGACGCTGGCGCCGCGGCTGACCAGCCCCCCCAGGTCGCTGAGCACGCGCAGGTCCACGCTGCGGCGGCGGCACCAGACGAGGGTGGAGCCCACGGCCTCGCGGGCCGCGGCGCTGGGCGCGAGGAGGATCTCCTGCACGCGCTCGGACTCGGCGACGCGCTCCAGGTCGTCCAGGCCGCCCAGCGCGCCCGCGGTGTCCTCGCCGGCGGCGATGCGGCCCACCAGCTCCAGGCCCGTCTCCGGATGGCGCAGGACGAGATCGCCCAGGGACGCCGCCTCGGCGGCCGTGCCCACCACCAGGACGCGGCGCAGGTCGAAGCGGTAGCGCAGAAAGGCGCGGTGGATCAGGCGCAGGACGCGGCGCAGCAGGAAGGCGGCCAGGATCAGCAGCGGCACGCTGAGCAGGATGATGGCGCGCGAGACGATGCGCTCGTGGGTGAGGAAGGTGGTGGTCATGAGGATGGCGCCGGCCAGCAGGCCGGCCTTCAGGAGCGCCAGCAGCTCCTCCCCCACGCCCGTGCGCCGGCTGGTGCGATAGAGTCCGCCCGCGGCGAAGACGCCCAGCACGATGAGGTTCGTGAAGACGGCGAAGCGGCGGTAGGGTTCGATGTCGAAGTAGGTGTGGGCGAACAGGGACGCCAGCAGGGTCAGGCGCAGGGCCGTGGCGGCGGCCAGGGCGGCGTTGATCGCGACGAGGTCCAGGACGAGCAGCACCAGGGCCTTGACGACGTCGCGGTAGCGCTTGGCGAGGTAGGCGGCGGGATTCCACTTCTCCGTGTAGCGGATGAAGCTGGTGACGTGTGCCAGCAGGCTCCGGCTGAAGGGATTGCGCGCGGCGCTGGCGCGCTTGTGGACGTGGGTCATCTCCGCCGCGGGCACGTACCAGACCTCCCAACCATGCTGGCCCATGCGGTAGCACCAGTCCACGTCCTCGAAGTAGAGGAAGAAGCGCTCGTCCATGGCGCCCACCTCCGCCACGGCTCGCCGCCGGGCCAGCATGCAGGCGCCGATGACCCAGTCCACGCGCCGCTCGGCGGCGTGGTCGAAGTCCAGCATGAGGTGGCGGCGCAGGGCGCGGCTGCGCGGCAGCAGACGACCCAGGGGCGTGCGCCTGAGCAGGATGGTCCAGAAGGTGTAGAAGCTGCGGCAGGAGTGCTGGATGGTGCCGTCCTCGTTGAGCAGGCGGGCGCCGGCGATGCCGGCGCGGGGATGGGCTTCGAGGAAGTCCGCCAGGGCGTCCACGGCGCCCGGGTGCACCGTGACGTCCGGGTTGATGACGAGGAAGGCGTCCCCCGTGGCCGCGGCGATCCCCTGGTTCACAGCTCGCGCGTAGCCCAGGTTCAGGTCGTTGGCTAATACGGTGAGGCCCGGCTCGCCGCGCAGGCGCGCGGCGCTGCCGTCCGGGCTGGCGTTGTCCACGCAGATGAGCTCCAGCTCGCGCCGCGTGCCGGCGGCGCGCAGGCTGGCCAGGCTGCGCGCGATCTCCTCGCCCGAGTTGTAGCTCACCCAGATGGCGGAGATCCGGTTCACCGCACCCCGCCCTTCCGTCTCCCGCCGCGCAGGCGCATGAAGCGCAGGCGCCAGACCATCCAGACCGCCTCCCAGATGATCCGCTTGTTCATCTTGCTCACGCCTACCCGCCGGTCGGTGAAGACGATGGGGATCTCCTTGATGCGGAAGCCGCGCCGGTAGGCCTGGTAGTTCATCTCGATCTGGAAGCTGTAGCCGTCGCTGCGCACGCGGTCCAGGGGAATGGCCTCCAGCACCTCGCGGCGGAAGCACTTGAAGCCGCCCGTGGCGTCGTGGATGGGCAGGCCGGTGATCAGGCGCGTGTAGATGTTGGCCCCGAAGCTCAGCGCCAGCCGGCGCAGGGGCCAGTTGACCACCGTCACGCCCGCCAGGTAGCGGCTGCCCAGGACCAGGTCCACCGTCTCGATCTCCTGCAGGAAGCGCTTGAGGTCCTCGGGATTATGGGAGAAGTCGGCGTCCATCTCGAAGACCCAGTGGATCTCCGGCCGCGCCAGAGCCCACTGGAAGCCGGCGATGTAGGCGCTGCCCAGGCCCATCTTGCCGGGACGGCTGAGTAGGTGCAGGCGCGGCTGGTCGGGCTGCAGCGCCGCCACGAGGTCGGCCGTGCCGTCCGGAGAGCTGTCGTCGACCACCAGGACCTCGAGGCGCGGATCCTGGGCGAGGACCGCCGCGACGACGGCCTCGATGTTCTCGCGCTCGTTGTAGGTGGGGATGATGACCAGACCCTTCATCGTCTCCCTTTCGTACTCGGTTCAGCGCCGGCGGCGCCCTCACACGCCGCCCGGCGCATCGTCCCTGTCCGGCTGCGGCCGGAGGCGTTCCCGCCACGCGCGCCAGGCGCCGGCCAGCGCCAGGAGCAGGGCCGCCAGCAGCGCGACGCGGCGCAGCCAGCGCAGGGCGCCGCCCCCAGGCGGCGCGAAGCGGAAGGTCACCGCGTGCTCGCCGGCCGGCAGGGCCACGGCGCGGAAGTAGCCGTCGGCTGTGAGCAGGGGCCGCGCGTCGCCGTCCACGCGCACCTCCCAGCCAGGGTAGTTCATGTCGGCCAGGACGAGAACGGCCGGCCGCGCCAGGCGGGCGTTGCAGGCCACAGCGTCCAGGCCCCAGTCCACCGCGAGGATCTCCCCCGCCGGGCCCTCGCCCGGCCGCGGGGCCGGGTCCGGCGCCGCGTCCAGGGCGACGGCCTCCGTCACCGGAGCGCCCGCCAGGACGCGCGCGCGCGTGGCGGCCGGCGGTTCCACGAAGGTCGTGTCGGCCAGGAACAGGCGCGGGCGCGCGCCGGGGATCTCGTAGACCGCCTCCTCGGCGGCCAGGGCGAGGGGAAGGCCGCCGGCCCGCTCCAGGGGCGCGGGCGCAAGCAGGTAGCGCACGGCGAAGCGCCGGAGCAGGGGCAGGCCGGCGCGCGGGACCGCCTTGACCATCGAGTCGGCCACGGCCAGCTTGGCCGCGTGGTAGCCGCCGAGGTTCGCCAGGCCCCGCGCGGCGGCCTCGTTGCCGGCGAAGCGGCTGCCGGCCAGGGCGTGGAAGCGCTGGTGGTCCAGCTTCGTTTCCAGGAAGGCCAGGGTCCGCGGTGGCAGCTCGACGGCGGCGCCCCGCGGCGGGCCTAGCAGCTCCACGCCGCGCTGGCCCGGCCAGTGGCGCGAGGGATGGAGGATCTTGCGGTCCAGGGGAACGAGGTCGGCGATGACGGCCACGGCGAGGGCGGCGGCCAGGACCGCCTCCCCGCGCGCCCCGGCGCCGCGGCGGCGCCACTCCAGGGCGCCCAGCACCAGCAGGATCAGCCCGCCCGCCCGCAGGCTCTCGGCGCGCAGCCAGGGCGCCGACGCGCCCGCGGCCTGGCCGGCCGCGCGCGCCAGGGCCTGCCGTCCCTGGGCGGCGGGTAGCCGCGCCAGCTGCGCGGCGTGCTTCTCGGCCAGGGCGCCGCGGGCCGCCCGGTCCATGAGCGCCGGACCGGCCCAGGCGGCGAGGGCGTAGAATCCCACGCCCGCCAGCAGCACCCAGCGCAGGCGCCGCGCGGCCGCCGGCCGCCGCAGGGCGCGCTCGAGGCCGCGGGCGAACAGCAGCGCCAGGGCCAGCTGCTGGATCATGACGACCATCACCGGCACGCGGAAGCGGCTGAAGCCCGGCAGCAGGTCGTAGAGGGGCCGGTAGGCCCAGGGCAGGTAGCGCCCCGCCGCCACGAGGGTGGCGGCGACGAACAGCCCGCCGAAGAAGAGGTCGTAGCGCCGCCGCGGGCCGAGGAGGAACAGGGCCAGGGCCGCCAGGAAGGGCACGGCGCCCAGGTAGTTGGGGTAGTCCGTCATGGGCATGCGGCCGAAGTAGGTCTCCTCGCCGAAGCCCCAGCTCGACGGCAGCAGGAAGGTGGTCCACTCGCGCGGGTGCAGGCTCCAGGCGGTGGCGTAGTCGTAGTCCACGCCGCCGCCCGCGCTCGCGCCGCGGATGGAGCGGCCGCTGTACTCGTGGACGGGCGCGTAGAGGGGCGCGCTCGCCGCCGCGGCCAGGACCAGGGCCGCCAGGCCCAGGGCCAGGGGCGGCAGCCAGGCCCGCAGGCCACCGCGCCGCGCGGCCGCGATCAGTCGGCCGAGGGCGAACAAGCCCGTGATCACCAGGCCGTAGTAGACCACCTGCACGTGGGCCGTCAGGAGCAGGCCCGCCAGGGACAGGGCCAGCAGCCCCGCGTCCAGCAGGGGGCGACGGCCTTCCACGAGGCGGTCGGTGAACAGCAGGGTCCAGGGGATCCACGACAGGCTCATGACCTTGCTGCCGTGGCCGTAGGCGCCGATGGCCACCTGCGAGGGCATGAGCAGGAAGACCGCCCCGGCCAGCCAGGCCACCCAGCCGCGCGCGCCGCGGCCGCGCGCCAGGAGAAAGACGCCCAGGGCCGCCCACAGGTAGTGGGCCAGCAGCCAGCTCAGGGGCGGCAGGCGCAGGTGGTCGATGGCCCAGCGCAGCAGGACGGTGCCGGGGTAGAGCCCGGTGTTGGTGCTGAGGCTGGCGGCGGCCGGCATGCCGGCGAAGATGAAGGGATTCCAGGCGGGAGGCGGCAGGTCCCGCGCCGCCAGGTACTCGGCCAGGCCCGCCGGCGCCACGGCGTCGGGGCTGGTGAAGACCCGGCCCTGGAAGACGGCCTCGGGCAGGAGCAGGGCCAGCAGCAGGGCGTAGAGCAGGGCCGCCAGGGCCAGGCCGCGGCCGCCCTCCAGCCGGAGCCAGGGCCGGCCGGCGCGGGGGGCGTCGCCGCGCGCGCTCACGGCCGCGCCTCCTCGCGCTTCCCGGGCAGCAGGGACCGCACCAGGGAGCCCAGCAGCCCCCGCTCGCCCCGCCCCAGGCCGGCGGCCAGGCCGCGCGCCGCCTGTCCCCACCAGGCCAGGTGGGCCAGGGGCCTGAGGGCCGGGCGCACGTGCCGGCGGATGAGCAGCGCCGTGGCCCGGCGCTGGGCGCGCAGCTTGGCGGCGCTGAAGCCGCCGCCGCTGGAGAAGCCCACGCGGTGGTAGAGCAGGGCGTCGGGCACGTAGCGCAGGCGCCAGCCCAGCGCCAGCGCCCGCAGGGACAAGTCCACGTCCTCCGCGTAGAAGCCGAAGTCCTCGTCGAAGCCGCCGGTGGTCTTCCAGAACTCCGCGCGACCCAGGATGCAGCAGCCCGTCAGGTAGCCCGTGTCGGCGGCCTCGAGCCAGCGCCCCGCGGCCCGCCGGCGGATGCCCAGGTGCCGGGCCACGCGGCTGAGCCGGCCCACGGCGCCGCCGCCGTACCAGATCCGATCGCGCGCCTCGTGGTAGTGGATGCGCGGCGCCGCCGCCCCCCGCCGCGCCTCGGCTTCCAGGTCCGCCACCAGGGGATCGAGCAGGCCCGGGTCCGCCTCGATGTCGTTGTTGAGCACGGCCACGTAGTCCGGCGCGCCGGGCAGCAGGCGCGCCAGGGCGGCGTTCATGCCGCCGGCGTAGCGCCGGTTGGTCCCCGTGGGCAGCAGCTCCCAGCGCGGATGCTCGGCGGCGGCCCAGGCGTCCGAGCCGTCGGTGGAGGCGTTGTCCACCAGGAGCAGGGTCACGTCATGGCGGCTGGCGTCGGCGGCGCGCTCCAGGCTGGCGAGGCACAGCGGCAGCACCTCCCGTCCGTTCCAGTTGAGGACCGCCAGGCCGATGCGGCGTCGCTCAGGCGCCACGGGGCTCACGTTCCTCGGCGATGCGGTACTCCTCCTCCCGGCCGCGCAGGTGGATCATCAGCTCGCCCAGCAACCCCAGGGAGGCCGTCTGGAAGCCGAGGACCACGAGGATGAGGCCGAGGATGAGCAGCGGGCGCACGCGCAGCGTCTGCGTGACGGCCCAGACGACGGCGAAGTAGAGGTTGATGAGCAGGCCGGCGGCCAGCAACGCGAAGGCGATGCGCCCGAACAGGTGCAGGGGTGCGGCGCCGCGCCGGTGGATGAAGGTCACGGTGAACAGGTCGAGAATGCCGTTGAGAAAGCGCCGCGCGCCGTACTTGCTCACGCCGAAGCGGCGGGCGTGGTGGCGCACGGGGAGCTCGGTGACGCGCCAGCCCTGCCAGGCGGCCAGCACGGGCACGTAGCGGTGCAGGTCGCCGTAGAGCCGCAGGCCGCGGGCCACCTCCCCCCGGTAGGCCTTGAGGCCGCAGTTGAAGTCGTGCAGGGTCAGGCCGGAGACGCGGCGCAGCAGGCTGTTCCAGACCTTGCTGGGCAGGGTCTTGTCGATGGGGTCGCGCCGCTCCTTCTTCCAGCCGCTCACCAGGTCCCAGCCCTCGTCCAGCTTCGCCAGCAGGGCGGGCAGCTCCGCCGGATCGTCCTGGAGGTCGGCGTCCATGGTGACCACCGCCTCGCCGCGCGTGCGGGCGAAGCCCACGGCCAGGGCCGCGCTCTTGCCGTAGTTGCGGCCCAGGCGCACGTAGCCCACGCGCGGATCCGCCGCGGCCAGGCGCTCCAGCAGCTCGCCCGTGCCGTCCGTGCTGCCGTCGTCCACCACCAGGATCTCGTAGGGCGCGAAGGGCGCGGCGTGCGCGCGCAGGGCATCGAGCAGCGCGGGCAGGCTCTCGGCCTCGTCGTAGGCGGGGATCAGGATGCTCAGCCTCACGCCGCCTCCTCCTGCTCGCGGGTCCAGGCCAGCTGGCGGGCCAGGCCCTCGGCCAGGGGCGTGCGCGGCCGGAAGCCCAGCTCGGCCTCGATGCGGGTGGCGTCGGCGAGGGTGTCCTGCACGTCTCCGGCCGGCACCGCCGCGTGCTCGCGGGCCAGGGCGTGGCCGAAGACTCCCTCGAGGGTCGCCAGCACCTCGTGGAGCGTCACGCGGCTGCCGCCGCCGGCGTTGAAGACGAAGGCATCGCCGCCGTAGGCGGCGGCGCGCAGGTTGGCCTCCACGATGTCGTCCACGTAGGTGAAGTCCCGCGTCTGGCCGCCGTCGCCCAGGACGGGCAGGGGCCGGCCCGCCAGGCCCGCCGCGATGAAGCGGCTGAAGGCCATGTCGGGCCGCTGCCGCGGGCCGTAGACGGTGAAGTAGCGCAGGGCCACGGCGTCGATGCCGTGGTTCATGCGGTAGAGGTCCACGAGCTGCTCGGCGGCCAGCTTGGTCACGCCGTAGGGGCTGTAGGGGCGGGGCAGGGAGTCCTCCCGCATGGGCAGCGTCGTCACGCGCCCGTAGACGGAGCTGGAGCTGGCGTAGACCAGGCGCACGCCCGCGCGCCCCTTGAGCGCCTCGAGCAGGCGCTGGGTGGCGGCGAGGTTGCAGTGCAGGTAGACGCCGAACTCCTCGCCCCAGCTGGCCCGCACCCCCGCCTGGGCGGCCTGGTGGAAGACGGCGTCGCAGCCGTCCAGCAGCGGCGCCAGGTCGGCCGTCACGAGATCGGCCGCCACGAGGCGGAAGCCGGGCCGCGCCAGGGCCGCCGCGAGGTTGCGCCGCTTGCGGGCCGGGTCGTAGTAGTCCGTGAAGCAGTCCAGCCCCACCACCTCGCGGCCCTCGGCCAGGAGCCGGTCCACCAGGTGGGAGCCGATGAAGCCCGCGGCGCCGGTGACGAGGACGCGCCCGCTCACGGCCCGCCCTCCGGCGCTCCCGGCGCGACGGCGCCCGAGTCGGGCGCGTAGCCCATGACCTCGTCGATGAGGCGCAGGCGGTCCTCGATGAGGGGGCTGCCCGGATTGCGGCGGTTGTAGTCCTCCAGCTCGCGCCGCACCAGGGCCAGGTTCTGCTCCGAGGGGAAGTAGCTGATGATGAAGTCCGCCAGCGAGAGGTAGGCGTTCTCGTAGTCGGGGTCCAGCTCGATGACCCGCCCCAGGGCCTGGACGACGAGGCGCCGCTCCCCCGCCGCCTCGGCGGCCTGGGCGTAGCGGGCCCAGAGCTGGGCGTTGTTCGGCTCGGCCGCCAGGTAGTGCTCGTAGGTGCGCAGCGCGCGCACGTAGTCGCCGCTCTTCATGTAGAGGTAGCCCAGGTACTGCACGACGGGACCCAGGTCCTCGCGGATGAGGCTGGCCATCTCCATGGCGCGCACGGCCAGGGCGGGATCGGGCGCGTAGCCCTCGCCGCCGCGGTCGGCCGCGATGGCGAGGCGGCTCCAGGCGGCGGCGTAGTTCTGGATCAGGTGGCGGATGGTCTCGTCCCGGTAGAAGCCGGGCAGGACCAGGTTGCTGTCGCCCGGCGCCGGCACGCGATCGAGGATGGACGCGCTCGTCGGCGCCTCGGCCCAGGGCTCGCCGACGGTGCTGCGGTCCGCGGTCAGCACGCCCCGCCACTCGAAGACGTGCTCGAGGCTGCGGCGCAGCGTGTCGTAGTCGATCTGGTCGCGGCCCTTCTGCAATGTCATGCGGTAGGCGAGGCCCTCCATCCGCAGGTAGTCCTGGTAGGGCAGCAGGGTCTCCTGGGGGATGGTCACGGCGAAGTAGAAGGGATGGGCCTCCCAGCCCTCGGGCGAGCGCTGGGCGTTGACGAACATGTGGTTGATGACCTCGTCCCGCGGCTGGAAGATGCGCCCGTCCTCCAGGCGGAAGTAGTGGGTGGCCACCTCCCGGATCTCCGCGTTCGTGTAGGCGATGGGCACGCGCGGCTCGTCGTCGCGAAGCTGGCGCATGTACCAGTCCGTGTTGAGCAGGCTCAGGTTGACGACGCGCACGTCCTTGCGGAAGCCCTCCACCTCCTGGATGTACCAGAGCGGGAAGGTGTCGTTGTCGCCGTTGGTGAAGATGATGGCGTTCTTCTCCAGCGGCATCAGCATGTTGATCGCGTAGTCGCGGGCGATGAGGTTCTCGCTGCGGTCGTGGGTGTACCAGTGGTGCTGGAGCGGCCCGAAGGCGGCCAGCACCAGCAGCGGCGCCGCGACGGCCGCCAGCAGGCGCCCGCGCCGCTCCTCGAGCAGGGTCTGCAGCAGCCCCACGGCGCCCAGGCCGATGAACAGGGCGTAGAAGTAGAAGCCCGCCGCGTAGAAGTAGTCGCGCTCGCGCACCTCCTCCGACGAGAAGTTGAGGAAGAGGACGAGGCCGAGGGTGTTCACCAGGAGCACGGTCACCGTCGCGGCCCAGTGGCGCTTCTCCTGCTTGAACTGGTGCCACAGCCCCAGCAGGCCCAGGCCGATGGGCAGGGCCGTCAGGGCGCGGCCCAGGTGCAGGGCGCCCCACTGCCGCTCGGGCGGCATGCGGAACTGGTTCCAGAAGTAGCCGAAGAAGTGCTGGAACTGCCAGGACAGGGCCGCCTTGCGCTCCGTGGGCAGCTGGAAGGGGTACTGCTCGCGCTTGAGCACGGCCCAGAGGTTCTTCCAGCTGGACGGGTCGGCCTCGTTCATCACCGGCGACTGGCCGGCGCGGATGAGCAGGAACAGGTGCACGCTCAGGCCCAGGACGAACAGGCCCAGGGAGGCCAGCAGGAAAGGACGCCCGCGGGACTGGAAGGCCACGCCCGCCGCGAGGACGATCAGCAGGCCCGTGAACATGATGGCATCGGGCATGTGCATGATGGCGCTGCCCAGGAACAGCGCCAGGGTCAGGCCCACCAGCCAGAGTTCCAGGTCGTTGAAGCTCTTGGTGCGGATCATCAGGGCCATGACGAAGAAGCCCGGGAAGACGAGGATGGTGCCCAGGTGCAGGCCGATGCCCATGCTGAGCAGGTAGAGGATCAGGTAGACCAGGGCGTTGCCGCGCTTGAGGCTGGCCTGCTCGCTCCAGTCCAGCACGAGCCAGAGCACGAGCCCGAGGAAGAAGGCGCTCAGGGCGTAGACCTCAGACTCGATGGCGTTGAGCCAGAAGGTGTCGCTGAAGGCGATGAACAGCGCGCCGCAGAGCCCGCCCGCGATCCGCACCCAGTGGGGCAGGGGCCCGTCGCCCCAGCGCCAGTGGCGCGTCAGCTTCAGCACCAGCAGGAACATCATCAGGCTGGCCAGGGCCCCGAACAGGGCGCTCATCATGTTGGCCTTCTGGGCGACGCCGGCGTCCAGGGGCAGCACGCTGGCCAGGCGGACGAGTAGGACGAACAGGGGCGTGGCCGGCGGGTGCGGGATGCCCAGGGTGTAGCCGGCGGCGATGAACTCGCCGCAGTCCCAGAAGTTGAGAGTCGGTGAGAGGGTGCGCAGGTAGATGCCGAGGGGCGCGAGGAAGCTGGCGATGCCGGCGAGAAGGGCCGCGAGGCGACGACCTGACATGGAGACTTCCCGGAAAGAGGGTAAGAGACTGCAAAAACGACAAATACTAGCCTAATCCTGCCTAAAAGTTCCCGGCGGCACAACCCCTTTTTCGGCCGCCTGCGGCCGGCCGCGCCGCAGCAGGAAGAGCAGGCCGCCGCCGAGGCTGACGAGGAGCATGAGCAGGTAGGCCAGGATCTCGATGGCCACGGCGGCCTCGCCCCCCACGCCCAGGGGCGCGAAGAGCGGCAGGGCCAGTCCCTCCCGCAGGCCCAGCCCGCCGAGGGTCACCGGCAGGGTCAGGGCGAAGGCCAGGGGCGGCACCACGAGGAAGAAGTCGAAGACCAGGGGGCAGGCGTCCCCCAGCACGGAGAGGCCGGCCAGGTAGTGCACGGCCACGCGCAGGGACTGCACCAGGAGGGAGAAGAGAAAGAGGCCGCCGAACAGGGTGCGCCGGCGGCGCAGGCGACGCAGCTGCTCGACGATCCGCGCGCGAAAGCCGCCGGGGGGCAGCAGGCCCAGCCTCTCGGCCAGGCGGTGCAGGCCGCCGGCCAGGGGCCCCACCATGACCAGCAGGAGCAGGGCCAGGAAGGCCAGGGCGCCCCAGAAGACGGGCGCCACCAGGCCGGCCAGCTCGGCCCGCGGCGACAGGAGGCGGGCCGCCAGGACGGCCAGCAGGGCCAGGGCCGCCAGGCCCGTCACGCGGTCGGCCAGGGTGGCCGTGGCCGCCGCCACGGGATCGAAGCGCTCGCGGCTCAGGTCGAGGACCTTCACCAGGTCGCCGCCCACGTTGCTGGGCAGGAAGTTGTTGAAGAAGAGGCCCACCCAGTAGAGCTCCAGCAGCTTGGGCAGGCCGAGCGTGATGCCCATGGCCGCCAGGAAGCGGCCCCACTGCCAGGCTCCCGCCAGGACGCTGGCCGCGAAGACGCCCAGGGCGGCCAGCAGGGCCGCCGGCCGGGCGCCCGCCAGGATGGCCAGGGCCTCGCCGGGGGAGATCCGCGTCAGGAGAAAGGCCACCAGGGCCACGGTGACCACGGCCTTGCCCAGGGTGCGCAGGCGGCCGCTCACGGGTGGGGCCCGCTCTTGCCGCCTTCCAGCAGGGACGCCAGGAGCGCCTCGGTCTCCCGGGCGGTGGTCTCCCAGCTGAAGCTCCGCGCGCGGCGGGCGGCGGCCTCGCCCATGGCGCGACGCCGGTCCTCGTCGCCGAGGAGGGCGACGGCGGCGGCGGCCATGGCCGGCACGTCCCCGTAAGGCACGAGCACGCCCGTCTCGCCGTCGCGCACCGAGTCGCGCAGGCCCGGCGAGTCGGCGGCAACGGTGGGCAGGCCGCAGGCGCCGGCCTCCACCACCGTCAGGCCCCAGCCCTCCTTGGGGCTGGCGTTGAGGAAGAGCCGGCAGCGGTAGAGCAGGTCCACCATGTCGGCCTGGGGCAGGTGCCCGTGGAAGCGCACGGCGTCCTCCAGGCCGAGCCGCGCGGCCAGGGCCGCCAGGGCGGGGCGCTCGGGCCCGTCGCCCACCACGTCCAGGGTGGCCGCCGGCAGCTCGGCGCGGATGCGCGTCATCGCGCGCAGCACCAGATCGACGCCCTTGTAGCGGCGCAGTCGCCCCAGGTGGACCAGGCGCGGCGCCGCGTCGCGCGGCGGCGGCGCTGGCAGGTCGTAGGGTGCGGCGTCGAAGCCGCAGTAGCTCACCGTGACGCGCTCCGGCTCGAAGCCGCGCCGCACGAGGTCGTCGCGCGTGCTGGGGCTGATGGCCAGCACGCGGCTGCGGCGGTAGACGCGCGGGATCAGCAGCTCGTGGGCGTAGACGTAGGCGGCGAAGAGCGGGTTGGTCTCGCGGAAGACCGTCGTGCCGAACAGGTGCGGGATCACCAGCAGGTGGGGACGTGACGTCACCAGGGGCAGGAAGAAGGGGATCTTGTTGACGTCCTCGACGACGGCGTCGAAGGGCTCGTCGCGCAACAGGCGGCGCGCCGCCAGGGCCAGGCTCCAGTTGGCGTTCCACCAGACGCCGGCGCGCACCACGCGCAGCCCGTCGTAGCGCTCCTCGCGGGCGGCGCCGGGCCAGCCGGCCGCCAGCAGCGTCACGCCCCAGCCCCAGCGGGCGAGGCGGACCAGGATCTCGTGCAGGTGGACCTCGGCGCCGCCCGCGTCGGGATTGCGCAGGTCGCGCCAGTTGACGGCCAGGAGGCGCCCCTTGCCCTCGCTCATGGCGCCGGCGCTCCGGGGCGACGGGCGACGGTCCCCAGGACCATGCCCGTGTAGTGGCCCAGGCGGCGGTAGCGCAGGGCCGCGCGCAGGCGCGCGCCCGCCGGGCCCAGCAGGGGCAGGGGCCGGGGATGGCCGGGCAGGCGCAGACCCAGGCGGCCCAGGGCCAGTCGCAGGGCCCGGTAGGCCAGGCTCGGCTCGGGCCAGCTGGCGTAGCTGCCCAGGACCTCCAGGCCGGCCGCCGCCATGAGACCCTCCAGCTCGCGAACGCTGAAGGAGCGCTCCCAGCCGGCGAACCAGCGGTCCAGGGCGATGAGCAGCCGCTTGACGGCCGTGTAGGCGTGCCAGCGCTGGGGCACGTCGATGAGCAGGACGCCGCCGGGCGCCAGCACGCGCGCGTGCTCGGCCACCACCGGCGCCGGATCGCGGAAGTGCTCGAGCAGGCCCTGGTGGAAGACCAGGTCGAAGCTGCCGTCAGCAAACGGCAGGCGCCGCGCGTCGCCGCGCACGAGGATCAGGGGCAGGCCCGGCTCCCAGGCCCGGCGCACGGTGCGCAGGGCGGGCTCGCTGTAGTCGAGGACGGTGACGGCGGCGCCACGGCGCGCCAGCTCCAGGGAGTCGCGGCCGCTGCCCGCTCCCACCTCCAGGACGCGGGCGCCGGCGGCGTCGCGCCAGCGCAGCAGCTCGCGCCAGGGCTCGCCGACGGCCGGGTAGATCTCCTCCAGCGGGCGGGCGTCCCAGTAGCGGTCCCAGTGCTCCCGGCGGCTCGCGCGGCGCTCGCTCACGGGGCGCCCTCCCCGCGCGCGGCCAGCAGCAGGGGCTCCAGGACACCGTTGACGAAGCGCGCCGCCTCGTCGCTGTCGTACTTGCGGGCCAGCTCCACGGCCTCGTCCAGGATCACGCGGGTGGGCACCTCGGGCGCGTGGCGCCCCTCGGCCAGGCTCAGGCGCAGGACCAGGCGGACGATGAGGCTGAGGCGCTCGGGTTCCCAGTTCTCCACGCGCGCGGCCACGGCCGCGTCCGCGGCGGCCGCTTCCTGGCGCGCCCATGCCACCAGGCGGCGCGCGTACTCCGCGCTGGCCGGCGCGCTGCGGCGCCGGGCCGCGTGCTCGTCCAGGACGCGGTCCGGATCCTTGCCGGGCGACTCCAGCTCGTAGAGGCACTGGAGGGCCAGCTCGCGGGCCTTGCGGCGACGGCCCACGCGTCAGGCCTCGAGCTGGCGGCGCAGATCGACGAGCTCGATCGCGCCGAGGGCGGCCTCCCAGCCCTTGTTGCCGCTCTTGGTGCCGCTGCGCTCGATGGCCTGCTCGAGGGTGTCGGTGGTCAGGACGCCGAAGACGACGGGCACGCCCGTGTCCAGGCCGACCTGGGCGATGCCCTTGGCCGACTCGGCGGCGATGTACTCGAAGTGGGGCGTGCCGCCGCGGATCACCGCGCCCAGGCAGACCACGGCGTCGTAGCGGCCCGAGGACGCGGCCTGCTTGGCCACCAGGGGCAGCTCGTAGCTGCCCGGCACCATGATGTCCGTGAGATCCTCCGCGTCGGCGCCGTGGCGCAGCAGGCAATCGTGGGCGCCCGCCACCAGGTGCTCGGTGAGGAACTCGTTGAAGCGGCTCGCCACGATGGCGATCCTCATGCCGCGGGCGTCCAGGCGCCCCTCGATTCGCTTGATCATGGTCCCTCCTGTCGCGTTCAGGGGTCGCAGAATCGCAGGCCCCCGGCAAGGGAAAAGATCCCGTCAGGCCTGTTCCAGCAGGTGCCCCAGCTTCTCCCGTTTCGTGTGGAGGTAGCGGACGTTGTCCGGGTTGGGCTCGACCTCCAGGGGCAGGCGCTCGACGACCTCGAGACCGTAGGCCTCCAGGCCGACGATCTTGCGCGGGTTGTTCGTCAGCAGGCGCAGGCGCCTGAGCCCGAGGTCCGCCAGGATCTGCGCGCCGATGCCGTAGTCGCGCAGGTCGGCCCGGAAGCCGAGGCGGTGGTTGGCCTCCACCGTGTCGAGCCCCTCCTCCTGCAGCTTGTAGGCGCGCAGCTTGTTCTCCAGGCCGATGCCCCGCCCCTCCTGGTTCATGTAGAGGAAGACGCCGTTGCCGTCCTCCTCGATGAGGCGCATGGCCAGGTCGCGCTGCTGGCCGCAGTCGCAGCGGTGGCTGCCCAGGGTGTCGCCGGTGAAGCACTTGCTGTGCACGCGCACCAGGGGCGCCGGGTGGTTGGCCGGCTCGCCCTTGACCAGGGCCGCGTGCTGCATGCCGTCCACGCGGCTCTCGTAGAGGAAGAGTCGGAAGTGCCCGTGCTCGGTGGGCATGTCCACGTCGATGAGGCGCGCCACCAGCTTCTCGCGGGAGTAGCGATAGCGGATGAGGTCCCGCACGGAGATCATCAGCAGGCCGTGGCGCTCGCAGAAGATCTCCAGGTCGGGCACGCGCGCCATGGAGCCGTCGTCGTTGAGGATCTCGCAGAGCATGCCCGCCGGCCGGAGCCCCGCCAGGCGCGCCAGGTCCACGGCGGCCTCGGTGTGGCCGGCGCGCTGGAGCACGCCGCCGGGCCGCGCGGCCAGGGGAAAGACGTGCCCGGGGCGGGCCAGGTCCTCGGGGCGCGTGCGCGCGCCGGCGATGAGGCTCACCGTGCGCGCGCGGTCGACGGCGCTGATGCCCGTCGTCACACCCTCGCTGGCGTCGACGCTGATGGTGAAGGGCGTGCGGATGGCGCGGCTGTGCTGGTGCTCCATGGGATCGAGATCCAGCCGGTGCAGCAGCTCGCGATCGGCGGGCGCGCAGATGAGGCCGCGTCCGTGGACGGCGAAGAAGTTGACCGCCGCCGGCGTCACCTTCTCGGCGGCCATGATCAGGTCGCCCTCGTTCTCCCGATCCTCGTCGTCGACGACGACCACCATGCCGCCCTCGCGGATCTTCTCGAGGGCCTGCTCCACGCGGCTGAAGTCGGTCATGCCTTGTCCTTTCCGATGAAGCCGTGCTCGGCGAGCAGCGACGCCAGGCGCGCGTCGCGGTCCCCGCCCGGCGCCGCGAGGCGCCGCACGTACTTGCCCAGGATGTCGGTCTCCAGGTTAACCCGGTCGCCCGGGCGCGCCCCGCCGAGGGTGGTCGCGGCGAGGGTGTGGGGAATGATGAAGAGCTCGCAGCCCTCCGGCAGGAGGGCGGGGCCCACGGTCAGGGAGATGCCGTCCACGGCCAGGCTCCCCTTGGGCACGAGTTCGGGCATGAGGTCCGCCGGCACCCAGACGCGCAGGCGCGTCCAGCCGCCCTCGCTGCAGACGGCCTCCAGTCGCCCGACGCCGTCCACGTGGCCCGTGACCAGGTGCCCGCCGAGGCGGCCGCCCAGGGTCAGGGCCCGCTCCAGGTTGACGCGCGCCCCCGGGCGCAGCGCGCCCAGCGTGCTCGCGCGCAGTGTCTCGCCCATGGCGTAGAAGCGGAAGCGCCCGCCCTCGCGCTCGATCACCGTCTGGCAGGCGCCGCTGACGGCCACGGAGTCGCCCGCGGCCAGCTCGGGGGCCAGGCGCGGAGCCGCCACCTCGAAGGCGCAGCCGCCGCTCCGCTCGACGCGGGCGGTCACGGTTCCCAGCTCCTCCACCAGTCCCGTGAACATCTCAGGCCTCCCGGGCCGGCGCGGCAACCGCCATGCCGCCGTCGGCAGGAAGCAGGGTGAGCTGGACGTCGGCGCCGCGGCGCGTCACGTCCGCCACGCGGAGCCCGGCCATCTCCACCGGCCCCGACCAGAAGGACCGCCCGTCGGCGGCGAAGAGCGTGGGCGCCACCACCAGCTCCCAGCGCTCCCAGAGGCCGGAGCGCAGGAAGGCGCTGATGAGGCGGCCGCCGCCCTCCACCAGCAGGCTGCTCAGGCCCTCGCCGAGCAGCACGGGCAGGGCGACCTCCAGGACCACGCGCCCCTCGGCATCGGCCGGCAGGGGCAGCACGCGCCAGCCCCGCGCGGCGTGCTCCGCGGCGCGCGCCTCGGCGCCCTCGGGCACGAGGAGCAGGGGCTCGCGCCCCTCCCACTCCAGGTCCGCGGGGCAGCGCGGCGGGTCCGTGTCGAAGACGACGGGCCGCGGCAGGATCCCGCCCGCCTCCCAGAAGCGCAGGTCGAGGCGCGGCCGGTCCAGGCGGGCCGTCTCGGCGCCCACGGCCACGGCCGTCGCCTCGGCGCGCAGGCGGTGGGCCTCGCGCCGGCTCTCGGGGCCGGAGATCCAGCGCGAGCTGCCGTCGGCGCGGGCCAGCATGCCGTTGAGGGTGGCCGCGCACTTGAGGACCACGTAGGGCCGCCCCGCCGTCTGGTTGTGCATGTAGATCGCGTTGAGGGACGCCGCCTCGTCGGCCAGCAGGCCCGCCGTCACCGCGACGCCGGCCTGGATCAGCAGGCGGTGGCTGCGCCCCTGCTCGCAGGGATTGGGATCCTCCAGGGCGTAGACCACGCGGGCGATGCCCGCCGCGAGGATGGCCTCCGTGCAGGGCGGCGTGCGGCCGTGGCAGTGGCAGGGTTCGAGGGTGACGTAGAGGGTGGCGCCGGCGGGGTCCTCGCCGGCGGCCTGGGCGTCGGCCAGGGCCTCGCGCTCGGCGTGGGGCAGGCCGGGCCCGCGGTGCCAGCCCTCGCCCAGGCGGCGCCCGCCCTTGACCAGGACGGCCCCCACCAGGGGATTGGGCTGGGCGGCGCGCCCCGCGCGGGCGGCCAGCGCCAGGGCCCTTTCCATCCAGCGGCGATCCGCGGCCGCGTCCGTCACCTCGTCGCCTCCCGGCACCTGCGGGCATGAAAAAAGCCCACACGGGCTCCGGGGCGGACCGCGCGGCGCACGCGCGCCGCGTCGCTGGGCCCTCTCCCATCCGGACTGTCACCGTCGGCTCCGGAATCGCACCGGATCAGCGTCTCCGCTCGCGGGCTCGGATCCTCGGATCCTCACCGCCGGTGGGGAATCGCACCCCGCCCCGAAGGCCAGGCCTCTATTAAACCGCCGCGGCGGTCCCCTGTCAAGGCGCCGCCGGGCCGCGGCGCTGGCCGGCGGCGGAACGGCGCGGCGTCCGCCCGCATCGCCGCTTGCGCCCGCGTCCCTCATCGGGCATCGTTGGCCGCGCGCCGGGCAGGCCGCGGGAGGTGCCATGGCAACGACGCGACGCAAGGCGGACGGCAGCCCGGTCCGCGCCCTGGGCCTCTTCTCGGGCGGGCTGGACAGCATGTTGGCGGCCTGGCTCCTGGCGCGGCAGGGCGTCGAGGTGGTGGCGCTCTACGCGGCCACCGGCTTCGGAGCCGCCGAGCAGCAGCGGGCCCTGGCCGCCCTGGACGCTGGCGAGCCCTTCCCGCCGCCGCCGTCGGCGCCCGCGGCCGTGCGCCGGGCGGCGTCGGAGCTGGGTCTGCCGCTGCGCGTCCTGGACCTGGGCGAAGCCGTCCTGGATCTCGTCCTGGATCCCCCCCACGGCTGGGGGGCCAACCTCAATCCCTGCCTCGACTGCCACGGCGCCATGCTGCGCGCCGCGGCCGCGCGCCTGCCCGTCGAGGGCGCCGACTTCGTGTTCACGGGGGAAGTGCTGGGCCAGCGGCCCATGAGTCAGCACGGGCGCGGCCTCGCGCTCGTGGCCGAGATCGCCGGCCTGTCCGGCCGTCTGCTGCGGCCCCTGTCGGCGCGCCGGCTGCCGCCCACGGATGCCGAGATCCGGGGCTGGGTGGACCGCGAGGGCCTGCTGGACATCCAGGGCCGCAGCCGCCAGGAGCAGCTGCGCCTGGCGCGGGAGGCGGGCCTGGAAGACTTCGCCGCGCCGGCCGGAGGCTGCCTGCTCACCGAGCCCGTGTACGCCTCGCGCCTCTGGGACTGGATCCGCCACGCCCCCGCCGGGCGCCGGCCGGGCGCGGCCGAGCGCCTGCTCCTGCGCCTGGGCCGCCACTTCCGCGTGGACCCGGCGCACAAGCTCGTGGTGGGACGCCGCGAGGACGAGAACCGCCTGCTGGCCCGCCTGCGGCCGGCGGCCCTGCGCCTCGAGGCGCGGGACCACGCCGGCCCGCTGGCCCTGGTGGAGCGCGCCGACGGCGCCGCGGCCTGGCCCGCCGACGCGGCGCTGGCCGCCATGGCCGCCGCCGTCGCCCGCTACGGCAAGGGACGCGCGGAGGCGCGCGTGGTGGTGATCGCGCAGCTGGCGGACGCGACGCGGGAGCTGGACGTGGCGCCCCTGGCCGGCGACGCGGCCCTCGCGTCCTGGCGAATCCCCGAGCGCTTCGATCCCTACCGATCCGCCGGGCGGTAGCCCGTGTTGGCGAGGAACTCCCGGTAGGCACGCGCGGCAGGTCCGGGAATGGACTCGGCGTCCGCCCGGGCCCGTAGCGCCGCCAGCAGCTCGTCCAGGCCGGCGCGGTCGCCCGCCTGCAGGGCCACCAGGGCGCGGTCGTAGAGCAGGTCCGCGTCCCCGGGATGGCGCGCGAGCAGGGCGTCCACCTCCCGCGCGGCGCTCCGGTAGGCGTGGTACCGGTAGTACAGGCGCGCCAGGGCGTGGCGCCCCGCCTCGCCCTGGCCGAGCCAGTCCATGTTGCCGGCGCCGAAGGTCCAGTACCAGCGCCAGCGGTCCCAGTCCTCGATCTCCTCGACGGATGCCGGGAAGCGCACCTCCTCGATGCGCGGGAAGAAGACGCGCAGGGCCTCGCCGCCGCGCAGGGCGGCGGCCACGGGCAGGAACTGCACGCGCCGCGCGCCCTCCGGCGAGCGCAGGCCCTCGGCCAGATCCACGGCGCCGCCCGGGAAGGGCGTGAGGACGGCCACGCGCCCACGCGGCGCCTCGTCGGCGGCGCGGAGCGTCTCGACCGCCGTCCGGGCGAGGTCGCCATAGCGCAGGACGGGATCCAGGCGGAGCTGGTCCGAGAGGACGGCCCCGCGCCGGGAGGCGCCCTGCCAGGCCGCCAGCACCATGACGGCGGCCACGGCCGCCCAGGCGAGCCAGGCCCGCCGGGCCGGCAGGCGGTCCAGGCCCGCGGCCGCCAGCAGCCACAGGGGGACCAGGGGCAGGTAGAGGTAGTAGAGGTAGCTGTGGCGGACCAGGGGCAGCACGGGCAGCAGCAGGGCGAAGAAGAGCAGGCCCGCCCGGCCGATGGCCCGCGCCCAGTCCCGTCGCCGCCAGGCCGCGAGGCCCAGCAGGGCCGGCAGGACCAGGCCCCAGGCCCAGAGCTGGGGCTGGTACTCGGGCACGCGGTCCGGGAACCAGTCCCAGGGCCGGACCAGCCAGGCCAGGTAGGTCAGCAGGTTCCACAGGAGGTTCGCGCCGTAGGCCGTGGCGTAGGGATCGCCGGCGGGCCGCGCGCGCAAAGCGCCGGCCAGGACCAGCAGGGGCACGCCCACGGCCAGTCCGAGCAGGGCCAGGCGCAGGCGCCGCCGCCGCGCCGCGCGCACGTTCAGGGCCGGCGGTGCCGGCAGCGTCAAGGCCAGCACCGGCAGGGCCAGGACGGCCGACTCCTTGGCGAGCAGGGCCAGGGCGTAGAGGACCAGGGCGGCCGCGTCCCAGCGCGGCCGGCCGCGCAGGAGGGACAGTGCCGCCAGCAGGACCAGGCAGGCGACGGCCACCTCCTGGACGCCGCTGATCCAGTGCAGGCAGGTGAAGGCCGCCGGCGCCGCCGCGAAGAGGATGGCGGCGATCTCCGCGCCGCGCCGCGTCAGGCCCAGCCCGCGCGCCAGGCGCCAGACGAGCAGGGCGCTGAGCCAGTGCACGGCGAGGATGACCGCGTGGTAGGGCAGCGGATTCGCGCCGAAGAGCCGCCAGCAGGCGCTGAAGAACAGGCGCACGGACAGCAGGCGGCGCATGCCCGCCGGCCAGTCCGCGTGCCCGTCGGCGGCGAGCAGGAAGAGCAGATCGTCGGTGCTGAAGAAGGTCCGCAGGGCGGGCCACCAGAGCGCGACCACGAGGACGAGCAGGAACAGGGGCAGGGCGAGGGTGCGGCGGCGCTCGCCGACGTCGGCCATGGACTACTCCCGCGCCAGGAGGGCGTCCACGAACGCGTCGGGCTGGAAGGGCTCCAGGTCGTCGAGCCCCTCGCCCAGGCCCACCCAGCGCACGGGGATGCCCAGCTCGCGCCCGATGGCGAAGACCACGCCGCCGCGGGCCGTGCCGTCCAGTTTGGCCAGGACGATGCCCGTCACCGCGGTGGCCTCCTTGAAGACGCGGGACTGCTGGATGGCGTTCTGGCCCGTGTTGGCGTCCAGCACCAGGAGGACCGCGTGGGGTGCCCCGGCCACCTCGCGGCCGGCGACCTTGCGCAGCTTGGCCAGCTCGCGCATCAGGTGCTCCTTGTTGTGCAGGCGGCCGGCCGTGTCGACGATCACGGCGCCGGCGCCGCGCGCCCGCGCGGCCTGCAGGGCGTCGAACAGCACGGCGGCCGGGTCGGCGCCGGGCTGGTGGCGCACCATGTCGCAGCCCAGGCGGTCGGCCCAGACGCCCAGCTGCTCGCTGGCCGCGGCCCGGAAGGTGTCGGCGGCGGCCAGCAGGACGCGCCGCCCCGCGCGCTGCTCATGGCGGGCCAGCTTGGCCGCGGTGGTGGTCTTGCCCACGCCGTTGACTCCCACGACGAGGGTCACGGTGAGGTCGCCGGCCGGCGGCGGCGGCGCCGGCAGCGCGGCCAGTTCCGCGGCCAGCAGCTCGCGAAGGATGCCGAGGACGCCCGCCAGGTCGTCGCCGGCCACGCGGGCGGCGGGCAGGCGCTCCCGGACGGCCGCGACCAGCTCCAGGCTCAGATCCACGCCCAGGTCCGCCTCGATGAGCAGCTCCTCCAGCCGCGCGAAGATCTCCGGCGCGAGCTCCTCGCGGCCGGTGAAGAGCTCGCCCATGCGGCCCACCAGACCGCGGCGCGTCTTGGCCAGACCCTCGCGCAGGCGCGACAGCGTCTTCACGCCGCGCCGCCCGAGGCCGCGGCCGCCGCCTCCAGGTCGTCCGGCACGTCCGCGAAGGCCACGCTGACGATCTTGGAGACGCCGCTCTCCTCCATGGTGACGCCATAGAGGTGGCCCGCCACCTCCATGGTCCGCTTGTTGTGGGTGATGAGGATGAACTGCGTCCGCGCGGAGAACTCCCGCACCATGCGCAGGAAGCGCGCGATGTTGGCGTCGTCCAGGGGCGCGTCCACCTCGTCGAAGACGCAGAAGGGGCTGGGCTTGCTCAGGTAGACGGCGAACAGCAGGCTCAGGGCCGTCAGGGTCTTCTCGCCCGTGGACAGCAGCTGCACGCTGCTGATGTTCTTCTCGCGCGGCTTGGCCGTGATGACGATCTCCGCCTGCAGCGGATCCTCGTCCGTGGAGAAGGCCAGGTCCGCCTCGCCCCCCTCGAAGAGGGTCGTGAAGATCGCGATGAAGTTCTTGCGGATGACGCGGAAGCTCTCGTTGAAGCGCTGGCGCGCCTCCTGGTTGATGCGCTGGATGGTCTCCAGCAGGCCGGCGCGGGCCTTGTCCAGGTCCTCCTTCTGGGCCAGCAGGAACTGGTAGCGCTCGTTCTTCTCCTCGTACTCCTCGAGGGCCAGCAGGTTGACGGTGCCCAGGCGGGCGATCCGCTTCTGGAGCGACGCGACGCGCTCCTCCACGCTCACGCCCTCCGGCGGCCGCCAGTCGCCGGACGCCTCCGGATCGGCGGCCGGGTCCAGGTCGGCGCCGTAGCTCTCGCGGACGCGCTCGCGCAGATCCTCCTGCTTGACGCGCAGGGTGTTGCGCTCCATCTCGATCTCGTGGCGGGCGCGGTCCTGCTCGCGCTGCTCGCCCTGCAGCCGGCGCACCTCGCCCTGCAGCTCCTGCACCCGCTCGCGGCGGGTCTGGATATCGTCGAGCAGGGCCCGCGCCTCGGCGCGGCCGGCCTCCAGGGCGACCTGGCGCTCGGCGAGGACGCCGCGCAGCTCCCCTCCCCGCGCGCGCAGGGCCTCGGTCTGCTGGCGGCAGGCGGCGGCGCCCTCCTCGCTCTTCTGGCGGCGCGACCACTGCCCGGCCCGCGTGCGTTCCAGGTTCTCCTCGCGCAGGGCCAGGTTCTCCAGTCGGCCCTTGGCCGCGGCCAGCTCCAGGCGCTTCTCGCCGAGGCGGGTCCGCAGGCTCTCGCGCTCGCGCTCCCGGTCGGCCACCTCGACCTCGAGGGCGGCCAGATCCAGGTCCTCGCGGGGCGTCTGATCGGAGAGCCGCGCCAGCTCGGACTCGGCGGCGGCCAGGGCCTGCCGCAGGGAGTCGGCCTGGCGCTCCAGGTAGAGCCGCTCGGCCGCCAGGGCCTCGCCCTCCTCGGCCAGGCGGGCGTGGCGGGCCTCGAGGCGGCCGCGCTCCAGCGTGCGCTCCTGCAGCTCGCGCCGGCGCTCGGCCAGGGCGTCCTCCAGGCCGGCCAGGCGGGCCGCCGCCGCGTCGCGCTCGACGGCGCGGGCGTCCCGCTCCTCCCGGCGCCGCGCCTCCTCGGGGGCCAGGTCGGCCAGCTCCCGCCCGAGGGCGGCGATCTCCTCCCCGCGGCCCAGAGCGCCGCTCTCGGCGCCGGCGCTGCCGCCGGCCATCAGGCCGCCGGCGGCGAAGAGGGTGCCCGCGGCGGTGACGGCGCGCAGGCGTCCGGCGGGATCGGCGGCCACCGCCCGCCGGGCGGCGGCGGCGTCGGGCGCCAGGTAGCAGCCGGCCAGGAGCCGCTGCAGGGCCGGGCGCAGGTCCTCCCCGACGTCCACCAGATCGGCGAGGGGCCGGAAGCCCGCGGGAGCCGGCCCGGCTGGCGAGGCCGCGTCCCGGGCGTCGGCCAGGGCCACCAGCAGCGCCCGGCCGCGCTCCTCGCGCCGCAGCTCATCCAGCCAGTCCAGGCCGGGCCCGGCCTCGTCCAGGACGAGGGCGTCCAGGGCCCGGTCGAGGGCAGCGGCCACGGCCTCGCGATGCTCGGGCGCGACGCGCAGGCGCTCGCCCAGGCTGCCCCGCAGTCCGGCCGTGCCCGCCTTGGCCTCGAGCAGCCAGCGCGTGCCCTCGGACAGGCCCGCACCCTCGCGCTGAAGGCGCTCGAGCAGCTCCAGACGGGCGGCCGCGGTTTCGCGGCGCAGGGCCAGGCCCTGGAGGGCCTCGGCGAGCAAGCCGGCCGCCGCCGCCGCCGCATCCCGGGCCGCCGTCGTGGACGCGCGCTCCGACTCGGCGGCGGCGAGGGCCTCGCGCGCGGCGTCCTCGCGTTCGCTCAGGGCGGCGAGGTGATCCGCCACCTCGCGGTCCTGCTCGCCCAGGCGCGCCCGCTCCGCGTCCAGCTCGTCCAGGCGCGCCGCGGCCTGGCGGCGCCGCTCGCGCAGGCGCTCCACCTCGCCGCCCGCCTCGGCCCGGCTGCGGGCGAAGTCCAGGTGGAGCTGCTTCTCGCGCTGCAAGAGGGCGCGGCGCTCCTGGTAGCGCGCCTCGGCGTCCCGGCTCTCCCGCTCCAGCGAGGCGAGCTCGGTCGCCAGCGCCTCGCGCCGCGCCGCCAGTTCGGACCGCTCGGCCTGCAGGCTCTCGCGCTCCTCGGCCAGGCGCTCGAGGGCGTCGGCCGCCGCGCGCGCGTCCTGGGCCAGGTTCTCGGCCTGGCGCTCCTCGGTTCGGGCCTTCTCGTCCAGGACGGCCAGCTCCTCCTCGCGCTTGCGGTAGTCCAGGGCCTCGGTCTCGAGGCGGTCCCGCGCCGCCTGGTGCTCGCCCTCGCGCTCGAGCAGCTCGGCCTGGCGGCGGGCGGCCTCCTCCTCGCGGCGAGCGATGCGCCCCTCGCCGGCGCGGGCGGCGTCGCCCAGACCCTCCAGGCGCTGGGCGAGATCACGGTCCTGCCGCCAGTAGCCGTGCAGGAGGACCGCGGCGCGGTGCCGCTCGGCGGCGTGCAGCTCATGCTGGAGGCGCTGGTAGCTGCGCGCCCGGCCCATCTGGTACTTGAGGGAGCGCACGCTGCGGCCCAGCTCCTCGAGGATGTCGCTCAGGCGCGTGAGGTCGGCCTCCGTCGCCGCCAGCTTGGACAGGCTCTCCTTGCGGCGCAGCTTGTACTTCATGACGCCGCTGGCCTCCTCGAACAGGAGGCGCCGCTTCTCGCCGGCGTCGCTGAGGACCTCCTCCACCATGTCCCGCTCGATGACGGCGTAGGCGTGGTTGCCCAGCCCCGTGCCGGCCAGCAGGTCGCGGATCTCGTGCAGGCGGTAGGGCTGCCCGTTGAGGAAGTAGTCGCTGCCCCCGCTGCGCGTCACGCGCCGCTTGATGGTGATCTCGTCCCATTCCACGGGCAGGGTCTCGCTGGCGCCCGAGAAGGTGACGGCCACCTCGGCGAAGCCCATGGGCGCCCGGTTCTTGGTGCCGTCGAAGATGACGTTCTCCATCTTCGACCCGCGCAGGAGCTTCGGGCTCTGGGCGCCGAGCACCCAGCGCAGGGCATCGACGATGTTGGACTTGCCGCAGCCGTTGGGTCCGAGGACGGCGGTGATGCCCTCCTCGAAGCGCAGCTCGACCTTGGTCATGAAGGACTTGAAGCCGAGCATCTCCAGCCTGGTCAGGCGCACGGTGTCTCTCCTCTCGCTGTCTAGTCGGTCGGCTCGAGCCCGATGATGCAGTAGTCCTCCCCGGTCGTGTCGAGGAGGGAGTCCCGGAAGGCCGCGGCGGCCGCCAGGTCCGGGAAGGGTCCCACGCAGAGGCGGTACCAGTCGCGGTCGCGCACGCGGGCGCGCCGCAGGATGATGCCGATGCGGTCGAAGCCGCGCTCGCGACCGCTGCGCGCGGCCAGGGTGCTGTCGAGATAGGACTCGACCATGACATGGAAGGCGCCCGCGTGGTCCTGGGCCACCTGCCACGTGGCGCGGCTCTCGTAGCGCCGGCGCGGGGCGGCGGTCTCCCCACCGCCGGCCGCGGACGGCGGCCCGGCGTCCGCGTCGTTCCGCGCCGGCGCGGCGGCCGGTCCGGCTGGTGCCGTCGCGGCGTCCCGGACTCCGGCGGCCGCATCGTCCAGCGGCGGAGCATCCGCCGCCCGCGAGGCGAGAGCCGCCAGGGAATCCTCCGCGGCCCGGCCGAGGCTGTCCGGTGTCGAGCGCTCCCCCTGCCAGGGCAGCGCGGCGCGGTCGGGCAAGGCGCGCAGGTTGCGCTCGGGGGCGCCCGCCTCGGCGCCGCGCGGCGGGGCCGGCGGCGCGGCCTCGCGGCGCCCGAGGAACCACCAGATCCCGAGGAGGATGACCACCACCGCCGCCGCCAGCAGGAACCAGAGGCGGTAGCGCGGCGGGTCGTCCTGGAGGTCGGGCACGGGCAGGCGCCGCGGCGCGTCGGAGCCGGTGTCCTCCGCCGCCATTCCGCCCGGCGCGGCCATCTCCCTCCGCGCGATGTGCGGCGGCACCGGCGGCGCTTCCGCCGCGACGGGCGGCGGCGCGGGGGCCTCCGCGGCCGGCGCTTCCGCCGCCAGGACGAGCCGGAAGGCGGCCGCCTGCCGCATGGCGTCCAGCAGACCCTCGGCGTCGCCGGCGTCGGCGAGGATCAGGATCCGCTCGGACGCTGCGGCCAGGCGCCGCAGGGAACGAGCCGGCTCCTCGGGCGCGTCCAGGGGCAGGGACCAGGGCCCGCCGGCGGGGATCCACCTGCCGGCCGCGCCTTCCCGGGTCCGCCCCAGGGCCTGCGGACTCACGCCGTAGAGCAGCAGCTCCGTGAAGCCCTCGGCGCCGGGGGCGAAGAGCGCGCTGGTGAAGGGCGCCGCCGGGTGGGCGTCCACCACCAGGACCGTGCGGCCGGCGCCCTCCCAGTGCGCGGCGAGTCGCTCGGCCAGGCGGGGCAGCTCCTCGCCGCCCGCCTGGGCCTCCACGAGCAGCAGCGCGCCGCCCGCGGGCGGCGCCGCGGCGTCCATGGCCGCGGCGATCTCCTCCACCAGCTCCGCGATGGCGGGGCCGCCACCGGGGCGCGGGGGCCAGGCGAGACGACGCGTGGTGCTCATGCGGACGCAGCCTCCTTGTTCAGGGCTCGCAGCAGAACGCGGGCCAGTATCGGGATCTCCTCGGGCGGCAGGGCCGCCATGTCCAGCAGCAGCTCCTCGCGCCGGACGACGCCCAGCACCGCCGGGTCGGCCTCGCGCAGGCGGGCCGCCAGGCGCCCGGCCGGGCAGCCGGCGAGGCGCAGGCGCAGGGCGGCGCTTGGCCAGTCGGCCTCGGCGGCGGCGCCGCCGCCGCTGCGGGCCTCGCTGTCCACCACCACCGCGTCCAGCGCCGGCGGACCGCCGTCGGCCAGGCGCGCGGCGAGGTCCTCGGCCTGGGCGCGCAGGGCCGCGCGGCTGCGTGTCATGAGGTCCTGGACCGGCAGCGCGGCGTCGGCGCGCAGGCGCAGGGCCAGGGTCTCGATGAGGGCCGCCAGGCTCAGCTTGTCCAGGCGCAGGGCGCGGGCCAGGGGATTGGCGCGCAGGGCGGCCACCAGATCCGCGCGCCCCAGGATGATGCCCGCCTGGGGTCCGCCGAAGACCTTGTCCCCACTGAAGGTCACGAGGTCGGGCCCGGCGGCGAGCACCGCGGCCAGCTGGGGCTCGGACAGCCAGCCGGGCTCCGGGTCGAAGCGGCCGCTGCCCAGGTCGTGGATCACGGGGCAGCCCCGCTCCCGGCCCAGCGCCGCCAGGTCGGCCAGGTCCACCTCGGACACGTAGCCCTCCAGGCGGAAGTTGCTCCGATGCACCTTGAGCAGCACGTCGCCGCGGCGGGCGATGGCCTTCGCGTAGTCGGCCAGGCGCGTGCGGTTGGTGGTCCCCACCTCCACCATCGTGCCGGCGAAGCGCGACAGGATCTCCGGTAGCCGGAAGGAGCCGCCGATCTCCACCTGCTCGCCGCGCGAGACGATGAGGCGCCGCTTGCGCGCCAGGGTGTCCACGGCGAGGGTGAGGGCCGCCGCGTTGTTGTTCACGGCGAAGGCCGCCTCGGCGCCCGTCAGGGCGCGCAGCAGGACCTCCACCTTGCGCACGCGGGAGGCCCGCTTGCCGCTCGCCAGGTCCAGCTCCAGGTCCACGGCGCCGCGGCCGGCGCGCTCCACGGCGCGGCGGGCGGCCGGGGCCAGGGGCGCCCGCCCCAGGTTCGTGTGCAGGGCGACGCCGGTGGCGTTGAGCACGCGGCGCGTCCCCCGCCCGGCCAGGTCGCGCCAGTCGGCCGCCCAGGCCCGGGGCAGCCGGGCCAGGAAGGCCCGGCGGTCCAGCGCCTCGCCCCGGCCGGCGCGCAGGTCCTCCCGGTAGCCGTCCAGGCGGAGCTGGACGTAGCGCCGCAGGCCCTCGCGCCGCCAGCGGCGGCCGAGGGCCGCGAAGGGCGGGCTGGCGAGGATGCGGTCGACGGCGGGAATCGCCTGAAGGGCGCGCTCGAGCTCGGTCACGGTGTGGTCCTTTTCCGCGATGCCTGCGGATCGGGGAAGGCTATCACTCCCCCCAGGGGGCGTCAACGAAGGGCTCGTCGCCGCCGGGGGCGAAGAAGTCCGCGCTGCCGTAGGGGCGGATCTCCCCGTCGCGCATGGTCATCAGCGTCACCTGCTGCGCCAGGGCCTCGCGCCGCGCGGCCTCGTCGCCGGTGTCCATGAGGCGCAGGCTGAGCTGGGCGCGGATGTCCTCGCGCTCGCGGGCGCCGTCGCCGAGGATCTCCAGCAGGGTCGTCATGCCGAGGAAGGCGCGGGCGGCCACGGGATTGACGGTGCTGGTGTAGCGGCGCTCGTAGAGCTGCAGGAACTCGCGGTACAGGGCACGGTCGCGCTTGAGCAGGACGTCGCTGGGGAAGATGGCGCCCTCCACGCGGCGGCCGGCCTGGCGGGCCAGGCGGCGGCTGTTCCAGGCCTCGTTGCCCAGGAGCTGGGCGTAGATGTCGTGGTACTCGAGCTGCGGGATGATCAGCACGAGCTGCTCCACCTCGCCAGGCAGGAAGATCACCTCGGGCTGGGCCTCGCGGATGGCTTCCAGGGGATCGTTGAAGTCCGTCATCCCTACCTCGTAGGGGATGGACGCCACCACCTCGCCGCCCAGCTCGTAGACGACGTCGTTGAAGAAGCGGGCTAGTTCGAGGCCGTTGCCCTGCTTGGGGTAGAGGACGGCGAAGCGCGAGGCGAAGAGCTCGTAGATGGCCAGGCGCGCGAGCGCCAGCACCTGCGCCTCGCTGCTGATCTTGTTCTGGAAGATCCAGTCGCCCACCTCGTGGATGTTCTCCGCCGTCGCCGCCGGCGAGAGGAGGGGCACGCCGCGGGCGTTGGCCTCGACGGCCGCCGCGACGGTGGGATTGCTCAGCACGCCGCCCAGGAGCACGCCCACGCCCTCGCGCATGACGAGCCGGCGCGCGCCCAGGGCCGCCTGCACCGGCTCGCCGCCCGTGTCGGCCGCGATCATCTCGAAGCCGGCCAGGCGGTCGGCGTTGAAGTGGGACAAGGCCAACCGCGCGCCGTCCACGAAGGCCTCGCCGTAGACGGCGAAGCGCCCGGTCAGCGGCGCCAGGACGCCGATCAGCCCCTCGCGCACGGGCGGGGCCGCGGCCACCGGCAGCGGCACCGCGGCGGCTTCGGGCCGGCCCAGGCGCGCCAGCAGCGCGGCGGCGCGCTCGCGCAGGGGACCGAGAGAGCGGTCGGCGCTCAGGCTCTCCAGGAGCGAGCGCGCCTCGTCGGGCCGGTTCTCGCGCAGGTGGCGCTCGGCCAGGGCCAGGCGCGCGCGCGGCGCCTGGTCCGAGCGCGGGCTGCGGCGCAGGAACTCCGCCAGCTCGGCGCTGCTCAGGCCGCGGTCGAGCAGGCCGTC